>JAHQRI010000025.1 GCA_019052695.1 Candidatus Omnitrophota bacterium | reverse complement strand
AGAAGATTTGGGTCCACCTCATAGCTGCCATCCTCTTTGCGAGTGACTCCTTGTTTGTTCAGTAGAGATATCAATTTGTCTGCGTCACCAGCTACCTCTGTCAATTTCAAGATGAATTCTCCCACTTTATTACTTCCATCCGGCGCGGGAAAGTAATCGAAGTGATCGGCGCCGAGTATTTTAATATTGATATTTTCGATGGGTGACCCGTCGGGACCTGTAAAGTATTTATTGCCGCCGGCCAGCGGGACAAAGTCATTTTCGCCATAGATGTTGATGACCCGCCGGACGTTCGGATTGTCGATCGTCCCGTCGGAGAACACGCCCTCAAGGGTCGGACTGCCCAAAGCGATCACGGTGGAAACATTGTAGTCCCGTTGGTCCAGCGCTTTCAAGAAAGGATTGGTGCTCCCGGAATACATCACCGCCGTCACGCCGGCTGCCCTTTGAGCTTCGGTCAAAGTGACCCATTTTTGGTCCAGTTTATTCATAAGTTCATGGGTCAGCTGATCTCCTCCCAACGCATCCACGATCCAGGACAGGCTGTCCGTGACGGGATCGCCGTTCTCATATAGGGGTACCAGTAAAATACCGGAAGGATCGACTCCCCGCTCGACGAGGCGGTTCATAAGATTGATCTCATAATCGGGGGGCACGCCCTCAGGTCTAGTATTCCATATTCCGTTGGACGCTACAAAGGAAACGAGGGCCTGTTGTTGAATCGAGGTCAGTTTCGCCAGACTCATGCCGCTGAGACTAAGGTTCTGTCCGCTCGTCGCGGGCATCGTCAAAGAAACCAGCTGCCCTTCGAAAAATTCAAGTCGGGCCCCTGTCACCTTATTGATGAAAACAGCCGAATAGATCGTCCCATCCGGACGGAGCGCGATCTGGTTGCCTCCGGTCGCGTAAATTTCAAAGAGCGCCTTGTCTTCGGCGAACACGCGGTAACCATGCGCGGCCCCGTTCCAGACTTCCAGCATCACACGCAAACCATCCGCAAACGTGGTCTCAACGACGCCCTCCTTCAGCAGGAACCGCCCATCCGGCCCCACCACGAAAGTCCCTCTTTCCACCTGGTTTCCGATCCGTCGTCCCAAAAGAAGCGAGTCGTCGGTGGATGAGAAATAGAGATCATTATTGGCGTCCACATGGATCACCTTGACCGGAATTTCATTCAACACCGTGTATTCCGCCCTTCCGGCAAGGATATCGGCCAGACCTCCTTGATCAAAAATAGATTCGATCGCATCTCTTTGAAAAATGTTCGCCGCATAAAATTCCAGGGCGTTTACAATGCCGCGCTCCCTGGCGACGCTGACAAAATCCACGGCCTGCTCGAAATAAAAGGCAAGGTCCTCCGGACTCGCTAACGTCCCATCCGCGAAGGGATTGAGACGTTCGGAAGACCTGAGAAAAGCTTCCGCCATCGAACTGACGATGGTTTGATTAGGATTCATGGCGCCGATAAATCCAGCCGTTGCTAAACGAAGCCCCAACGCTGAAAAAAGCGGGTTGAGATCCAGTTTTTCGGATGCCAAACTAAAGCCTATACTGGCCATTCCTCCTAATAGTTCCCTGTCAAAGATCGTGCTCTGGATAGAACTCAAAACCGACCGGCTCGTCGAGACACCCTGGACCCACCCGCCGATCGTGGCACGCACAGGAATGCCGATCAAGCCGGTTAACACAGGCGACCAGTCAAGAGTGCTTCCGAGTGCTGTCAAACCGGCGCTGGCAAGGTCCATGGAAAGGTACGGTAAGGCGGACCGGAAACCGCTGATCGCCCCCGCAAGCGATCCCCCGTCAAATCCTGAGGACGCAAAAGTCCCCACTGCCGCGGCGCCGATACCGATGATCCCGGATAATGTCGGCGAAAGATCCGTGTACGAATTGAGCAGTTCCGACGTCCCGCCCGCCGCAAAAGATACACCGTACGGATTTCCCGTGGCGAGCATGCTGATCCCGAGAGCCAGTTGCCCCCCGCTGATAAGCGTGCGCGTGATCTTCGGCGACACACCGATCACATCCAGAAGCGTTCCGGCACCCTGCAGTTCGAGCCCGATGAACCCCATGTGCAGCGCGCCCGTAAAAAATCCGGACTGGAAAAATCCCGGCAGGGCTGTCCCGAAGAACCCGGAATGACCCAGCCCTTGGGAAATGGCTCCGACAAAACTGCCGTTAAGCCCGGCAAAAGCACCAATCAGTCCTTGTCCCAATTGAACGATGCCGCTAAAAACTCCGCCGGCGATCTGTCCGATCCCCGTGAGGACCCCCTGGAACAGGCCTCCGATCCCCGCGAGAAAATTTCCCGAGAAGATCCCGGAAATAAATGCCCCAAAACCGCCGGCGATACTTGTGATCCCGGCAACCAGCGACCCGACGATCGCAGTAATAGCCGTCACGATCGCGGACACCACCGCTTGAATGGCCGTCACCACCGCCATCACTGCAAAAACGAGGAACGGGAAAAACGCGCCGCGCACGGACATCTGCTCAGCGGTAATTAACACATGGTATGCGCTAATGGATAAAGAAGCCGGAGGAGGGCGCGCTGACAACACGTAGCCGAAACCGTCTTCGGGAGTTCCGGAAACTCCGGCCTCTGGATTGATCCAAATTTTCAAAAAGTCTTCCTTCGCGATCGTGATCGCACCCAGCGCGTCCTCGGGGCCTGCTCCTGGATCAATATAGGTAACTTCCTGATCCGTGACCTTTGTGACGATCACGTAATGGTTCCCGCTGATGTAGACAACGACTCTCAGACCGCAGACTTCAGACTGCAGACCGCAAGCATCCGAATACAATCCGCGCAAGACATCGTACGACATGGCGTAGGACGTCACGTCCACACTGTATTGTTTCGCGACCAATCTCATCGCGAAAGTTGAGATCAACAAATCACCTTGCTCAAGCGGGGTCAAAGTTCCCGTCAAAATATCGGTCAGAATGAGCTGCAATGCTAAGGCAACCCTTTGAGTCTCTGGTCTGTAGTCTACGGTCTGTTGTCGGATTAGCGCTTCCAGCGCCAAAAACGCGGACTGCCCGAAATGAAGCGGTTGTTTCCCGATCCACTGGCACATAGCCTGGACATAATCCGGTGACAGCGAAATGACTTCCGACACCGGGATCCCGAGACCCGCGGCATAAGCGACCCTGGCTTCTTCCGAGAGGGTCAACAATCTTTGAAGTTCCGCGACAACACCGGCCTTGATGGCATTCACTTCCGCGGTCCTTGCCAAAAATTCCGAACCGGTGAGAAGATTGTTCTTCAGGCCTTCGAGATCAAATGTCCCGGTCGCATAATCGGCCGTTGCAACAACCGCGTCATATTCGGCTTTGTTCGGATCGCGGCCGAGGATCTTGCGGTGCCAGCGGTAGACGACGGGCATGATCTCCTGCTTAAGAATGGAATGACGGACTTCATCCGCTTTACCGTTGATGTCGTCGTAAGCGTTCTGCGACTCAGTCTCGATCCGGAGGCTGGCCTCCTGAACCTGCGCAGCAAGCTGGCGTAAAGCATCCTGGCGCTGCCCCGCCAGACGCTCAAGCGCGGCATTGACCTGATCGATACCGGCCTGGATCTGCGCCATAGCATCCGCGACCATTCCCTTCCCCTTCTTGTTCTTCACTTCGAGAGAAACGATCTGCTCCCGCTGAGCCTCGATCCGGGCCCGTAAAGCCAGGAGCTGGTCGCGTTTAAGAACATAAGCCCCTTCAAGGGTCTGGCTCAGGACCTGTTCGCGTGCGGCGATCATCGCCAAAGCTTTTTCTCTTTCCACGGAAACATTTGCGCGCAAATTGAGGATCGCAGACTCCAATCTGCGCCGCGACCCTTCCATGTCGACATCGACAAGCTCCCCGTCTTCGTCGTAGTGATAGAGGATCAATCGTTCCCCATCCGGGCTCAAAACCTGTTCGATCTTGCCCTCTTCGCTATAAAGCTCGACAGTCCCTTCCGCATATTGGGCGACGCGCAATTCTCCCGAAAGGGTGTATTCGCTTTTGACGGGAAGAGTGCCGGGTAATTTATACTGGTCCCACTTCGAAAGAACAAAGTCATCCCAAAGGTCCTGAGATTGCCGAAGATGGAACGCCGCCGCTTCAGAAGGATCGATCAAAAGGTCTTCGCCGTCCGGCCCCTCCTCGGTCAGGAGGGAGATCCTCCGCCCGGCCGCGCTTATGACCACGAACGGTTTTCCGTCACGGTATTCCGTGATCGTCCCGTCACCGTAAAAAATCGTGACGTCGCGCAACTGAACTTCGCTGTGAACCTCGCCCGTCTGCGGATCGGTCACCTCCGTGATCTCGATCCGGTCAAAAGTAATATGGGCCCCGTCATCGGATCTCAGACTTTGGAGAACATACGCTCCGCTCGCCGCGTCCGTTCCATATGCGGCAAAATAACCGTTCTGGTCCCGATAGCTCAAAAGCGTCACTAATTGGACCCTTTCACCCTGAGGATCATCCTCGAGTTGGACCTGCGGGATCTGGACCGTGAAAAAGGTTCCGTCCGGAAGCATTTCGGTCACTGTCTGATCCGTGACCACAACCTGTTTTGCCGGTTCGAACGTATGCCCGTACCGGTACCCCTCCGGAGTCGTATGAAAGAGGATCGTGCCGTCAGCGGCGTATTCCTCTTGGACCCCGGCCTCCGTCGTGATCACAGGGTGACCGTCCGCGCTCAAACTATGTAAGAATGTTTCCCTCACCCGGCCCTGATAAAGGACAGAGGACCGGATCAATCGTCCTTTTTCATCATATTCAAAAATGGTTTGGACGCCGTTGGCATTCGTTCTGGAAATGAGCATGCTTTGAGACCGGCCGTCAACGATCCTGTCCCGGTAACGCTCCACCACTCCGGAATCCGGATCTCGGACCACCGTGATCTCTTCGCCCGCATCATCGAATTCGTAGGAATATTCCAACGCGCTGGCGCCAAGGCGGGAAACGCTTCTTACGCGCCCATACGCGAGCGAAAAGGTTTCCGAAATACCGCTATCGTAAATGACCTGCTGGGTTGTCATTTTCGAAGCCGCCTCATCCGGGGCTGAAAAATCGACACGTGTCCCATCGGGAAGCGTTGTTTGGGTCACATGACCGTTCTCGATCCTCGAAATCGAACCGTAAAGCGTTTGGAACTGATCCGCCTCTCCGGCAGGATCGAAATGGACCCGCGTTTCGGCTTGAAGAAGCCGGTCCCAATCCAACGGCACGGAGCCGGCAACGGCCTCTGTTAGACCGATATATTGAGCAAGTGTCTGAGCGCTGACCGAGTGCACCCGGGTAAGCGTATTTTCCTCGGTCAGCAAATGATCCAGCCAACCCTTCGCGTCGGGCGGGCGGAATGCGGTAAAAGTGATGTTGTCGGTGTAAATGGGGACCGCGCCGGTATTCCCTGCCGCCGGCACAAAACGGATCCTTACTTGATCGGCGTTGCTTTTAGATTTATCGATCGGAAGGTAAAAATCCTTCCAAAGCGTTTTGAGGTCGGACACCGTCCATTCCTGATAGGACTCAGAGTGAGCGGGATCACCCAGCGTGATCTTGACCGACCCCTGCGTTGCGAAAATGGCGCTTTGGGCCCTAAGACTTACATGCAAATAATCGTAGTGAGAGCTGGAAATTCCAGTCGTGCTCGTCTTGAGGGACCCAACGTTCATTTCCCGGACCGGCAGGAACCCGTGTCCCGTCCCAAATTGCACGAGCCATTTCCCCTGGCTTTGGGAGTAGATCACACGGTCCGGGATCTTATCGCCGTTGATGTCCGCGAGAGAGCTCTTGCTTCGAACAGATCCCGGAGAAGTTCGAAGCCCCACGGGCCATGTGTGAAAATTCTCCGCCTCGGTGTCCTGGCCGATCACCGTTTCGTTCTCATTTTGTCCGTAAATACCGGCCCACGCGACGGCCGGATCAAAACCCTGCCCGTTATTGACTTCCACCCACCAGGTCGAATGCACCGTTTCTCGAAAGTCCGCGGAATTGACGGAAACACGGTCAGGCAATCCGTCTCCGGTCACATCAACAAGATCAGCCATGATGTTCCGGGGATAACCCCATCCGTTGATGATCCGTATGCTGGCTCCGATCTGCGGATCATTTTGGACTAAGCTGCGGCTGGTCGCGGCAGCAACGCTTGTCATGTAATCCGGGTCCGGGTTTCCGTTATAAACCGTGTAGGAATTCGGAATGTTCCGGACGTTGCCGGACCAAAGCACCGACGCGTCAAATCCTTTCCCGTTATTGAACTGCACGTACCAGTTGAATACGGCATTTGAATCATTGGCGTTTTCTTTTTTCAGGAGCAACCGGTCCGTCAGACCGTCGCCGTTCATATCCGCGAGTTTCGTTTGGACCCCGATGACATCGAAGAGATCGTGCTGCGAGTAAAAACCGATGCGGTAGCCCGCGTTGTAGCAACCTGGGTCCCCGTAAATACTGCAACCGGAAATGCTCGCCAAATAAGCATCGGTCCATTGCTGCCTTCGCGACGCGTCATAATCCGGAGCGTTGAAATAACCCGCAGTCGCCTGCGCCCCGACGACCCCGTTGATCCACGTGTGGTACCACTCAAGGGAACCCGCGATCCCGGCATCCGCGTGATTGCTCAGATCCACGCCCTCCCACAAAACGGCATCTTCAAAACCGTGTCCGTTATTTTTCTGAAAGAACCAATGGTCAAAAGGCGCCACCGAGGGCCTTAAAACCCGGTCGGGCAGTCCGTCCCCGTCAAGATCAATGAGGTCCGCCACCAGTTCCTGCCTCAATTCGCGTTGGTCGCTGCGCACTTCCATGGCATAAGCGGCCAAAGAAGACGCCCATGGCAAGACCTGGACTTTTCCGTCCCACAACTTCATGGGATCAAATCCCTGTCCGTTGTTCATCTGGACGTACCACTGCTGCGAACCGTCGGTTCCCTGAAGAACACGGTCCGGGAGACCGTCCCCGTTCATATCGATCAGTTTAACGGTCGTGTAAGGATAAGAACTTTGACAGCTTTCCAAAGCTGCGGAACTCAAAGTCCCGTGCGGCAACGGTTGGGCGCCCGTCCAGATCTGCGGATCCGCGAAACCCTGCCCCGTATTTTTCTGGAACCACCAGGTTTGGGTGCTGGTCTCCACAAAAACCCGGTCCGGAAGACCGTCTCCGTCAATATCAAGCAATTCTGTGGTCATCGACGGAAATCCGCTTCCAAGGGTGATCCCCTGGCTTATGAATCCCTGATTTGAATAAAGCGAAAGACGGGCCCACTCCGGAAAATAGTTATTCCCGAACTCATACGCCGTCCCCCGGAAAGGATCGCTTGTCCACTGCGAAAAAAAGACATCCTCCGTTCCCATTTCTGACTGAATGTCCGCCCGGTCCTCCAAGGTATTCTCGAGGGGCCTCGGAAAAAAAATGTCCGCCAGTCCCGGATCGGGGTGGGCAAGCAGATACGGAATAAGCGCCGTTTCCGTGACGGTTCCCTCTTCTTCATAACGCAACGTCACATTTTGAAGGACGCCAACGCTGTCCCGTTGGTAAACGATCTCATAATGCCGGCCTCCGATATCGACCGCGGTAACGGTACCGTCCGCGTAAGTAACGATCGTTCCGTCGGGCTTGACGGCTTGTCGCACTTCGCCGCCATCAAGGACGAGCCGCGTGCCGTCCACCAGATCGACCTCTCCCGAAAGAATGCCGTTTGGGTCGAACTGGGGCGCGTTCACTTCCCCGAAACGGGTAAAAAGACGACGGATCTCCCCGTTTTGCATTTCAACGCCGACTCCTTGTGTCAGAAGGCGGATCAAACTTCCGTCCGGTGCATATACATGCTGGTCCCCTTCAGCCTGAAAAATGATCTTCTGGATATTCCCCGCCTCGTCCTCTTGGTAACTAATGGACTGTTCGGCCAGATCGGAAAATCGGATGGAAAAAGCCCGCCCCGTCGCGTCGTACCGTATTTCGATATTTTGAGGCGTTATAAGCCGGACAAGTCGATCCCCGGCAAAGAATTTTTGGGTGCCGTCGGCGAGGGTTTCCGCATAGGTATCGATCGCGTGTTCGTCATTGAACCCGATCCGGTCAAGCCTGCGGCCGTCCGGGAACAGGATCTCCGAAATAGCGCCGCCCCCGTAAAGGACCCGCGTGCCATCCCGGAAATTCCATTCCGTTAAAAGGGCCTCCTGGTCCCGGTATTGATACGTCCTGCCGTCTGCCGTTTCAAAACTTGTGACAACTCCATCCTGAATATATTGTTTGATGCCGTTCCGCAGTTCCAGGATCCCCCGCAAAATATTTCCCTGGGGATCCAGTTCGAAATCCGTCAACCGGTAACCGCTTACGGTATCAAGGATCAGCTGAATGACATCCTCCCCCGTGATCTCACCATCGCCGTCAGTATCCTCCTGAACACGCGTGATGGCCCCGTCCCCCGTCGCGATCTTTTGGAGAAACCCCGAATCGTCATAGGAAAAGGTCGTACTGCCGCGAGAAACCTGAAGCCCTTGCGGCGAGCCCGCGCCTTCAAGCCATGAATAATCCACTTCATTTCCGAGACTATCCACCGCGCGCGTCATACGCCCTTCGAAAAAATAAAGACGCATGCCGTTCTGGAGCCAGGCTTCTTTCAGTTCACCCGCACGGGTATAGAGACTTTCCACCCAGGTCCGGTCTTGAGGCGTGCCGGAAAGCTCCGGCTGCAACCGGGTCCTGTAGAGTTCCCCTTCCGCCGTTCTGGAAAAAAAGTATTTTGTGCCCTGCCCGTCGCCCGTTTCGCGCAAGATCCCCAATTCGTCATAAACGGAATACGCGCCGTTCCCGGTAAAGATCCTTGTGCTTTGAATGTTCGTCTGGGAGATTTTTGTAAATTGATAGTATTGGACCAAGGGACCCGCGACTTCCCTCACGATCAGCCCCGACGGAAGCCGGTCCGTGAAGCTTCCATCCGGTTCGATCCTGCGGAGAAGTTTCCCGCCCCAAATGACTTCCCGGCTTCCGTCGGGATAAAGGATCACGGCTTCGAGGATATCGTTCGAAGGAGTGAACGTTATATTAAAGACACGAGCTCCGGCCGGCGTGCGGACCTCAACCATCGCTCCATCTTTATAATAAACGTTACTCCCGTCCCCCAGCGTGACGGACACGGCATCCTGGACGTCCGGCTCCGAAAAAGTCACGGGCGTGATCTCTTTTACTGCGCTCCCGTCAGCGTTTTTGATCACGATGCTGTACGGGGCTTGGTCTACATAAGAAACCTCGCGGCCGTCAGAAAATACAAACCGTTCCGTCCTGCCCGACACGCCGTAAAAAATACTGTCCCCGGCGGGCGTGATCTCTTGGCGAAGATTTCCATTTTCAAAGACAAAACGCGTCCCGTCTTCAAGCGTGTCCGGACAATAGTTGACCGCATAAGTCGCTTGAGACGCGTTCCCCGCGGCATCGACCGCGGTCACGTTCAGCAAGTTTTCCCCCTTCGCGCTGAGTTCCCTGTCTTCGGTCCGCTCCACACCGTCCACGGTGTAAACTAAATGGTAGGCGGTTGCATTGCTGTAGGATGGAGAAGTGAAAACGATCGCGGGCGGGATCGTGTCCAGGATGATGTTTTTGGAATAGACCGCGCTTACGTTCCCCGCCTTGTCGTAGTATCGGATATAGATCGTTTTGCTCCCGTCTCCCGAGGGAAGCGTAAAAATTTTGGAGACCGCATAAGCTTCCGGCGCGGTCCAGTTCACATTGTCCGTTGAAAAGCTCATCGCGTTTATTCCACTGCCGGAATCCGTCCCCGAAAGATTGAGCATCACCGCCGTTGTAGTCGCGTAAGTCGCTCCGGAATCGATATTGATCGAGCCAGTCGGAACGACCGTATCCCTCTGGACCGTAAACGTCTTAACGGTACTCGACAAACCTATCGAATTTTTGGCCGTAATGTTAAAGGTATTTTTCCCCTCAGCAGTAAGGTTCACGGCAGCGGTCCAAGTGGTCGTGCCGTCGCGGGCGACGACCTGGACACCGTTAATGAAGATCGCCGTATTTGCTTCTTTCATTCCGTTCAATGCAAGAACGGTTTGATTTGTAAAAACCGGCACGGTTGATGTAATCGCCGGCTGAGACGGCGCGCTGGTATTCAGACCATAAGAACGGATCGAAACGGTCCCTGTTCTGGTTGTGGAAGTGGCGTTCGCCTGCGTGACAATAAAATTGATCGCTTTGACGCGGGTCTTGTCCAGCGCGTTGAGGATCGACGCGACCGGCACACGCCAAAACTTTTCCGTTTTGTTTGAGACCCCGGTCAGCGTGAAATCGTCTTTAACATTATTGGCATCGATGATCTCGAACTTAATGGAAGCCGCCGTCCCCTTAAGCCCGAACACAAGGTTCGTAAGCACGCTCATATTTTGCGTTTCCACTGCGGAAGTATTCGGATCATCAAACGAAATCGTAAAACCCGAGACATCACTTGCACCGGGCACGCTATAGTTCAAATTCATTTGGCGGGTCGAAGGATTATAGGAAAGTGAAGTGGCCGCGCTTGAACCCGCCATAAGATAAGGCCAAGGGCTCCCCGGAAGAGCCGTGACGCTTGTGCTTTTCAATTTTGGAGCAGAAGAGATCGTGCCTCCCATGCGGAATGTCGCACGGTCTTCTTCCGCGGCAGAATTGTAAGCGTCTTGCTCCGCGATAAATCGATTAAGCTCCCGGCGGGCTGCGACCTGGTCCCGATCCGGCCTTGAAAATTCGATCGCTTCGCCGATCTTGGCGGCGAGTGTTTCGTACGACAATGATCCCCCATAGTTCAAAAGCCCCGTCCCGTCGTAAGCGTAAACTCCCGAATGCGTAATCACATATTCTTCGCGCAAAGGGCTGCCGCCGGCTTCATTGATGTCTTCCCCGCTCGGCCCCTCCCGGGACTCCGCGCTTGTATGAGTATGAGCGACGAAAGACGCCTGACGCGCCAAGTCCCGTGCTGCCGCGAGGATCCCGATCTCGTCTTCGCTGCCTGAGGTGATCAGAACGATCTCCCCATGAAGCACAAGGATACCCGTTTCAAACGGCTGGCGGACCAAGCGTTCGAGGTCCGCGGCCGTCATTTCTTTCACGATCACCGCGCTCGCGTAATCTTCCCTCAAAAGGTCGAATGCGTCTTCGAACGCGTATCGTTCATATTCATAGTTCAACTCAGATCTGTTTTCTAAAATAATTTTGTTTGCCGCCAAAGACGTTGGGGTAAGCGTCAGCGTATCGTTCAGGAATTGAGTGCTCGTCGAAATAACCGTTTTTGTCCCGGAAGTGGCGGGGGAAGGAATCACATCACCCGCAAGACCTGCATCAGGAATTTCGGCAACGGACGAGATAGGCGTTCGCGGGTAGGTCCCCGTCAAGTCCTGACCGGAGGCAAAAACGATCTGATTCCAGCAAAAAATAAATGCCGTGACACCCGCAAAAAACCTGAATGAGTTTCTTTTTCTTTCCCGCGCCACCGTCTTTTCCCTGAAGATCTTCATCGCCTTTCCCTCCTATTTTTCTTTTGAAGGGAATATAGGCCTCCGGCGGGAAAAGGACAGGAAATAGGCGCCGCTCAAAAAATAATTTCGTTTATGAATAGATGAATATCGTTTGGAGATAGATACTTACCAAAACGCCCCCGGAATCAGGCGCGATCCACACGCATCTTGGAGGTGAGTGTTGCGCCGAGCGGCAGTATTACGCGGAGGCGCGGATGCTGAGCAGGCCCTGGATCTCGGCCGTGATCTTGGTGAGGAGCGCTCGGAGGCCCTCGGCGTTGAATTGATACCGGCGGCCCGTTTGCTTGATCGCCTGGCTAGTCTTTTCGCTCAATTTATCCCCCTTCAAAAGCTCCTGGGAAAAAGCGGCCGCCATGGCTGTTCCCGCCGTGTCCAGCACTTCCCGGTCAATTGCGGCGGGGATCTCGACCATCGCCGCCGCCAGCCCCTCGCCCAGCTTATCGCAAAGCTCAGGCGTCGCTGTAATGACAAAGGCCTGCCCGACGCTCCGGTAAGCCCTCGCCTGACCCCCCTTCTGGACTTCGGCGAACATCTTCTGCAAGCTGTTCTGTAACACGTGGTCCGGGCTCGTCGCGTCAAGCACCTTGATATGCAGGCGCGACCCCACCTCCGCCGGTAACGACGCGACCTTCTCCCGGAACGCCGCGTCCGGCGCCGCGAGAAAGACCGCGCCGTAGTGCTGATTCTTATTGAGAGTCAGAATCGCTTCGATCGCTTCCCACTTGGCCGCCGACAACATCGCCGTCTCGACATCCACCACCAGACCCGGCAGGTCGCCCATCGGCAACACCGAATCCTGGCGCGATGGCGCGATCCTCTCACGCACTATTGTTTCCAATGTTTTTACGGTCAGCGACACAAAGTCCGTGACCAGCGCCGCGATCACTTGGATTCCGGCACCCAACCGGACAAATCCTCCGCTCACCAATGCCACGATCGACTCGGCCGAAGTCCCCTGTTCCTCCGCCCGCGCGATCATCCCTGTGTCCGGTCCAAGTTTCATCGATTCAGCGGATTTCAGGGTCTCCTGTGACAAAGTTGTCGCCAAATCTTCCTGCCTCACTTCACGCGCCTCGGAACGCTGTGCGGGAGCGACCGCTTCCGCACCTGGAGCGGCGGAGGCGAGCAGTGCCCCATCAGACGGGACTTCGGGTTTTGCCAGTTCCGACGGAGTAGCGAAACCGCCCTGATCGATCAGATCGAGCATGGCCTGGTACATCCCCGGTCCGCTGGCGTCGATCAGAATGGTCTTCCCGTCGTTTTCAAATTCGAACATATAGGATCCCGGGGCCGTTAGAGAGTAAATGCCCTTATATTTTGCGTGGGGGAAAATCCTTCGCATCATGTTCGCGACATTGTCCGCCTGCTCCCGCCCTTTACCCGTGGAACAGCTTTGGAGCACGATCACGCCGTCCTTTTTTAACGCCTTGAGCACACCCGTATTCGCAAATTCCTCCTCGTTTTTTATCGATAAATATTCTTCGCCCAGGTCCATGCCGGTTTGCCATCCGTGGAAATTGAACGAAATAATGGAAGCCGGCTCGTCCTTGCTCGCTTCGAGCAACGCCGATTGCAGTTCCGCCCGCGTACCGGTCTCGAAATACATCAGGCGCGTTTTGTCCTTGTGGATCTTTGAAATTTGGTTTGGCGTGGAGTAGTTCCCGAGCGCGTTATTCCAATCCGCTTTGGCATAAAGCGCGATGAACAACTGACGCCCGTCGGGAGCATTGTTTTCCCGGTTGGTGACGATCTCTTTGAGTTGGCTCAGCGTGAACCGTCCCGTGTATTCGATGTTCAGCATTTCGGCGCGCGGCAGGAGCGCCTCGTATTCGTCGACCAGCGATATCATGTGATCGGGATCCCTCATGAACCGTACGGAGCCGGCTGAGGCCAATTCGTTCCAAAACAACAAGTGAACCATGTCGCTCATCTCAACTTCTGTTTCAAGACTTTCGATGATGAGCGGATAATCGGTGTTATCAAAATACCGCGACACGGAATTCCGGTATGGTACCGTACCGGGATTTCCCCAGATCGCCCTAAGCGTCTTCAGCACGTCCCTGTCGATCGCCGTGGTCGGCTGCTGCTGGATCTGGAACGTGGTGTAATAATCCGACTCATGGATGCTCGCGAGCAAGCGCACGCTCGCTTGGAGATTGACCCCGTTCTGGATGTTCTGCCTCAGGCCGTCCTTGACCCCGGTCAGGGCTTGCGCCGCGGCCGGGTGCCCCTTCATCGCCATGGCCATGAGCGTCGACCAGGCGGAAGCGGATGCCTGATCCACCGCCGCCTTCGACAAGGCGGTCACGTCGGCCTCCCGGATCCCCTGGAGCGCGCTTTCCTCCACGGCCAGGACGATGCGGTTAAGAAGCTCCTCATGGGCCTCCGGGTGCTGTCCGGCGGCGACGGATTCTATCAATTGCTGCACGGATAGGGCTTTCAAGGACGCCTTGTCGAGAGAAGCCGGCATTTCACTGCTCGCGCCCACGGCCGCCGTCCCCGCCAGGAAACGGCGCGCGCCGGGATTGCCCATTGCCGCAAGGTCTTGAAGAAGATCCTGAAGTTTCTTATTCCCAGACGCGCCCTGGACCATTTTATCGACGTTCATCGTCCAAACGGCTTTTGAGGCCGCGGGGCTGCCTGACAGGAACAAAAATGTTAAGACATCGAATTGTTGTCTGCTGGACAGGGGATTTTGGGAGACGGCTTCCGCGAATTTTGGTATGCGGCCTGCCTTGTTGAAGAGATCTCCCTGCCGGTAGGTATAATCCTTTTGCGCCACCGGATTCCCGTAACCCGCGAGGACCCCCACAATGATCCGGACATTGGGGTCCCCAACCAAGGTTTTCCCCCGTTTGATCCCCGTGAGGTCTAGGGTCTTGAGGGCGTTAAGCGCGGCGGCATTGCCCGCATCCACGAGCCCGATAAGCACCGCGAGTTCCTCAAGGCCCCTGCGGTACGTCAGTGAATTCACAAGCCTTGACGGGTCCAGGGTCTGCAAGGCCGCCTGGGCCGCGGGGTCGCCTTCTTGCGCAAGTTCGAGAAGGGTCTCCGCCGCCTTGAGATCTCCCGTGGCGGCCGATTCCTTCAGCTGCGGAATGTCATACGAAACCTGCGCGGCCGTCCTCGCCGCTTTGCGGGCCTTCCCCGATTCCTTGGCGGGTTTTTCCGGGAACTGGGCTGCGTACTGATCGATCAGATCGTAGAACACGGTCCCGTTCTGCGTGGCCGTGTAGATCGTGACCTTGCTTCGTTGCGCGTCCATGATAAACACGATCGCCAGGATCTTTCGGCTTGCCTGTTCCCTGACCACATAGCACGGATAACTCCCGCTTTTGCGGGGCCATTCGGAAGCCGTCAAGGCGTTTTCAGAAAGTTTGAGTTCCTGGGCGGCGGCAAGGGCGACACGGGACCCAAGGGACTCGGGCGCGTAATAAGCATCGGAAACGCCGGCGCTCGTTTCCGGCATCACGGCCGCGAGCAGACCATACGGGAGCGGAACGCTTGTCCCCGTCCTCGCGGCATTGTCGAGAAACTCGTCCAAAGCGGCTGTGGATTGCGAAACACCGGGGACTCCCGGCTGCGCCAGGTCTGGCGTCCCGACAGACTCAACGATTGTGCTGTCCACAGGCGCTGACTGAAGCGAGGCACTGGCCTCGACTTCCCCTTCCGCCAAGAAGGACATGTATAAATCCGCAAGGGGGTACGCGTACGCCGTCGCAGCCGCGGGATTACCAACGGTCATCCACAACCCGCTATCAGCCCGATATAGGCCAAGTTCGGTTTCGCGTGTGACGCTGCCTTGTGCCGCGGCCTGCCCGTTCGCTTCGCTGGTTGCCTCGTCGCCAGCGACGGTCTGACCTTCCGTTTGTACACCGCTTTTTTTGACCAGGATCTGATAGGTCCGGATGAAAATGGCCTGGGCATTCTCGTGCGGGGCAACATAGTTGTCAAAGCCCTCCACACGGCCTAGCCGGGGCTCGATCTTTCCCTGCCATATCGTCCTCAGATTCAGGTCTTTCCCGCCGCCGTTCCTAATCTCCTCGTTGATGATGAAGTACAGAGGGTCGTTGACATGCATGGTCCCCGTGCCTTTGGTCGCGAAGATATGGGCAAAGGGAGAAAGTTCCAAAACCCGAAGGGTGTTGCCGGCCCCCCCGCAGGCGCCTAGCCCGACGATCACGACCTCCGGCCCCATTTGACCGATCATGGCTTCCGCGTGATAGCTGTGGCCCCGCTGGACCTCCACTTGCGGCGTGATGTTCCTTTGCTCGAAGATCTTTTCGATCTCATCGGACCGCTGGCCCTCTTCCGTGGGCCGGTTGGCGAATATCTCGATCTTCATCCCGTTCACGGAATAGATCCTGATGTGATCTTTTCCCTCCTCAATGGCCCAATCGGCATGATCGGCGTATTGGCTCTTCATGTTCGCGAAAGACGCACGGGCGTCCTCATCGGAGGCGAAATAGTACCTCTGGACGTTCACCCCCTGGGCGTTGAAAAGTTTATTTCCGGAAACCTGTTCGGGATTGGTGATTGGATAGTCCTCATTCATTTTGTTGAACCACGGGTCCCGGGTAACCCTGGGGTCCCCGAGCATGCTCGCCAGCAAGCCGTAAAGGATCTTCCCCTCTTCACTGCTCTCGGTCTCGACGCGTTGGTATTCTTTTCTGATCAGCCCCTGCATCTTGCTCAATAACGCCGGGTCACGGATCATCGAAAAGGCGTCCGCCACGACGGCCGCCTCCCGCAAACGGGCGGCCTCCTTGTCGATATTCGAGGCGAAATCGTTCAGTATCGTTTCTTTTTGCTCGGGCGAACACCTGCCGAAAAATTCATTGAGACGGTTGTACTCGGTCATCAGACTGATGAACACGCGGAAGTCGTGGCGGTAAACGCCGGGGGACGCCTGAACCAGCGCCTCTCCATCGATATGTTCGGCCTGCATCCTTTCCAGCATCCTGTTAAAGATCCCGTTAAAACTCGAGGTCTGGATCTCTTGCTCTCCGTAGGTGACAAGGTCATACATTTCCCCGGCGCTCGCGCCTTCAAGAGGGGCAAAACGCACTGCAGGGTTCTCGTGGGGACCGTCGTTGATCATCAAGACGAGCCGGAGGTTCCAATCCTGAGACCGAAGCATTTCCAGGTGGCCAGCGATGGACTGTTCCCCCAAATGGCCGGGGCGGCTCTGGATCCGTTCCGCCGCGTGCTTCAGAACAAAAGGTTTTTGGATGATCTCAAGGGCTTCCGCGACCGTCATCCTTCCGGCGGCGATGTCGTCAAACAACAGGCCGAGCAGCGCTCTGGATTCTTTGTCCGCTTCGCGATCACGAATATCCATAAGGGCCCTGATCTCCGGAGACCCCGATCTTTTCAGCTCAGACAACAAGGCATCGGAAAAATCGGAAGTGAGAAATGCTGACGGACTTTTCTTCGCGCTTACGGTCAGGACTTTGGGCCCGTAAGGCCGGCCGTAAAAATCCTGCGCCATGGAAAAAACCAACGCGGGGTCCTTGGCGGCGATTTCCATGAGGCCCGGCTCGATGAACTTATCGACCAGATCCTCGGTAGCGGGGAAACCTTCCGAGTCATGAAGCAGTGCCTTCAGGCCCCTGGCCCCTTCGCTGAGATAAAGGGGAATGCTTTCTTGAATGGCGGCCGCCTGCTGCTGGGCATACCTGTCCAGGTCTTTTTCACCGGGAAAGCGGCGGCTGAGGGTGTTGATGTAATGCATCTTCACCATTTGCATTTTAAAATCAGACTGCGGGATCGTTCCCTCCTCCAGGATCCTCAGGTGTTCCTCCAGAGACAGATCGTCGACAAACCGGTCGAGCATGCCCCCGTCGTCGTAAATGGACTCGTCGATGATCGCTCTCCAGAATGTGTTGTTCTCCGACGCGACATGATGGGCGATCATCCCGGCCGGGGATTGCCCCTCAGCGCGCGCCTTCCGGATGAACATAGTGTAGATCTGCTTGAAGGCTTCTTTGCTATTTCCATCTTCATTAAGAAAGACGCCGACATCCAGGGACCTTAAGAGCTCGCCGGCGGAGTAGCGCTCGAGATCCTCTTGGAGCTTCGCCGGATCACTGCGCGCAAGTTCCTCCCAGGATTCTCTCTGAGCCATCATCTCACTTTCGAGATAGTTCTTCACGGTCTGCCCGGCGAATTCAGGGCCTTTCTGATCCAGTTCGTATAGCGTACGGATGTATCGCGCCCTATCCCCGCCCTCTCCCAGTTCGCCGAAGAACTCGCCTCTTGATCCTACGATCACGACAGCTTCCTCGAGCGAGATCTTGTTGCTGACCACAAGCGGCAGCAGCGGGGTGAGCATCGTTTTCGTCACGTCGTTGACAGACAGCGCGGCGATCTCAAAAAAAGTCTCTACGATCTTGCCGCCTTTATCGCTAAGTTTCTGTCGGAAAAGCCCATCGATACCCATCGTCCCGTCATCCCTCAGGACCATGGACATCGCTTCATCGGGATTGCTAAGCATGTACTGATACGCGAAATCCGAAGCGATAACCTCGTTGTTGAGATGCTGTTCCAGAATGCTTTCTTTGTTCCATTTGAACTGCGAACGAGAAAAGAGCCAATCGACCAAAGGCTTGAAGTTCTTGTGTGCCATGATCTGGTCGATGCGGTTGAGGGTCTCGTCCATCCCCCAGTTGTATTCGCCGCTGAGGATCAGGGCTTCTCGAACGATCTCTGAGGCATCGGGTTTCTTGGCGATCTCATCGAGATTTTGGGCTATGATCCAATAGTTCTTCCCTCCTTGTTGGATCAGTTCCTCGCTGGACATCCTCCGAATGTCCCGAGGAGTTAGATCCTCCTGGCTGTCTTGATCCCTCCCCCCGAACAAGCGGTTGAGGAATAGACCGGAGCGGCTCAAGAAACTGGAATCCCGTGGCGCGGCATAATTTACGAGGCGGGCGTCGCTTTGCATCCCGCTCATGAGTGTCGCGAACGTCAAAGCTCCGAAGAGGCTCTTTTTAACCGATATCCGCGCCGGGGCGACGGAAGCGCTTCGTTCCAGGATGCGCGCTTCCGAACGGGCTCCTGACACCGCTCCCCCCGGACTCGCAGCCGCGACGGCGAGCGCGGCAGTCATCGCGTCGGTCGCTTCGATCCCGGACACCGGGATCATGGCCCGGACTTCGGCGCGTGCGGCAGGTTGGCCCTGTTTCTTGTCCCGAGGCAAACGTTGCGCGACCCGGTCCAGCTTTCTGAGGATCCGGCGCTGCGCCCGGACCTCATGGCCATACTGGTCTTGCGCCGCCGTTTGGATCATCCCCCATGCCTCCTCACCAAAACCTTCCGCGGTACGCGCCTTTAGGGCCTCAAGCGCTTTACCGGCCTGGACGAGAACGTCCTTTCCCTCTTTTCGCACGTTTTCATCCATATTCCCTTGGGCATTCTTGCCTACAAGTTCGTTCAATCTCTGCCGGTGGGTCATGATGATGCTGCGCCACCCTTCAAGTTCCTTGGAACGAAGATTTTGGACGTTGTCTCCGCGCTTTTCGGCGAACCGGATGACCCGGAGCGCCTGGACAAGGCGGGTATCGACGTTGGAAACATAGTAAAGGTCCGACTCGACTTTCCGGTAAGCCGCCTCAAAAGCGCCCCGATGCTTGTCGCCGAGAATGTCCTCCAGGGTCCCGTTCCCGCCTTTGAGCCATGCACCGCTCACGAGCCAATCCGCGTGCAAATAGGCCGCCATGATCTTCGGAGTGATCGAAAGCCCGACCTCCATCGAGGCATCCTCTTCCCCTTCATTCCTGGGCATCATGGTCTCCGAAGAGAAAGCCGTATTGTAGCCCGCCAAATAGCTCTCCACCTCGTTCCCTAGATTTTGCATCAACCCGCCCTTCACCTCCTCGGCCGAAGGCTCCATGTTTTTCGTGAACGACATCAGGCGGAATATGAGGAACTGCGTGGCTTCACGGGATCTGATATCACTGCTGTTGATAATTCTGCCGATGGTGGCCGCATCGACCGGTTTTCCGGGGACCGTATTCCCAGACGGCCCCACGGCACTTCGGATCAGATCATACACGGCCGATTCCTTCCACATCCCTTTCTCAAGAAGACGTTTGGCCGGATAGAGGCGGCTTCCCTCTCGCGCGTTATTCACCATCCGGATCGTATCGGCGATCGTCTGGGGCTCGGCCTGGAAATGTCCCACGGCCGGGCCGCCCCCCACCTGCCTGTCCCGCATCTCCGGATTCTCGGCCAGAACGAACGCCACGGCCCGCGTCGCCATGTACAGGACCCGCTGGGCTTTTTCCTCCGCGGAAATACCGGGGTAGAGCGCCTCTTCAGACTCCCGGGCGGCCCTCACGGCGTCAATATAGTGCGCCATATAATTTCTCTGGTGCGTATTCGTTATTTTCAGCGCGTCTTCCCTGAGGGCATCCAGGTCACCGTTCAAGGCTTCATCTTCCCGGGAATCCAGTCCGGACCGCCACGAAGCGAGGAACCGCCCGGCTTCCCCAAGACCCCAAACGACCGCCCCCGTCGCGGCAACGGTAAGGGCCATCCTCAAAAAGCGCCTGCGGCTCATGGTGAGCGCTTTGGATTTTGTCACGGTCTTTGCGGGCATCAGCTTCTGAAATTCGCGGATCATCCCCCCGTAAAACTCTTCTTCGATGACCTCGGCCGTGAGCGTTTTGCCGCGAAGCCGGCCCTCGACCGCGGTCACGGTCCCGGCAATGAGTTTCTTTTGTTCCGCGGTCAATGTCCTTCCTTTAAGTAGGCCGAGCCAATAT
>JAHQRI010000130.1 GCA_019052695.1 Candidatus Omnitrophota bacterium | reverse complement strand
ATACAACATCCGGGGATCGGTCCCGATCGGGAAAAAAGTGATCGTGGTGGGAGGAGGGAACGCGGCGATCGATGCGGCCCGTACGGCGCTCCGTTTGGGGGCCGAATCCGTGACGGTCCTTTACCGCCGCAGCCAGGAAGAGATGCCCGCTTACGCGGAAGAAGTCCGCGAGGCACTCTACGAAGGTGTTGTGTTGATCCAATTGACCCATCCGATGGAGATCCTGAAGACCCCGGAGAACAAGGTTTCGGGGGTCAAATGTATGACCATGAAACTTGGGGACTACGACCGCAGCGGGCGGCGGCGGCCGACCGCGGACGGCGCCGACCAGTTCGTTTTGGATGCGGATCAAGTGATCGTGGCGATCGGCCAGACCTTGGGCCCGGGAGACTTATTCAACCTTACGGGCGCGGAATTAAAAAAGACCTCTCACGGTTTCATCGAGGCCAATTCCGTGACCGGGCAGACCTCCGTCCCGGGCATTTTTGCCGGAGGCGATGCGGCGACCGGTCCGTGGTCCGTGGTTGCGGCCATCGGGGCCGGAGAGGTCGCGGCGGTGGGGATCGATCAGTTCCTCACGGGCGAGAACCACGCGTTCTGGCGTGAGGAGAAGATCGTGGACACGGATTTTGATCCCGACGTGGACCCGGTGCCTTATCCTCGAGAACCGGTGCGGTCGATCTCGGTCGAGAAACGGAAATATAATTTTGATGAGGTGGAGCTATCGTGGAACGAGAACGTGGCGCAACGCCAGGCCAAGCGCTGTCTTCGCTGCGACTACGGTAAATCGGTGACCCGGCGGGGGTGTGCGTAATGCCCAAGATCTTCCTGAACCATCAAGAAGTCACGGTTGAAGCGGGAGCGACCATCCTGGACGCGGCCCGGTCTGTGGGGCTTCATATTCCCACCCTGTGTTACTATGAAGGGAAAGCGCCTATCGGCGCTTGCCGCGTTTGCCTGGTCGAATTGGAAGGCGCGAAGACCCTTGTGGCCGCTTGCTCGACGCCGGTGACCGACGGGATGAGGGTCCACACGAACAACAAACGGGTCCGGGAAGCCCGCAGGACAGTGGTCGAGCTCCTCTTGAGCGAGCATGAGGGGAGTTGCCAGTATTGCACTCGCAGCAACGATTGCGAATTAAAGGCGATCGCTTCCCACCTGGGGATCGAGAACATCCATTATGAAGGAGAAAAGCCGGAGCAAAAGATCGATGCCAGCACGCCCGCCTTGGTCCGCGATTCCGGGAAATGCATCAAATGCCGCCGCTGTGTGACGGTGTGCCGCGAGGTTCAGGGGGTCGGCGCCCTTTTCCCCCAAAAACGGGGTTACAAGACGATCATCGGTCCTGCCTTTGCGATGGATCTTGATTCCGTGGCTTGCGTCCAGTGCGGCCAGTGCGCCGCGATTTGTCCCGTGGGTGCGATTCAGGAAAAAAATGACATCGACAAGGTCTGGGCCGCGCTTGAGGATAAGTCCAAACATGTGATCGTCCAAACGGCTCCCGCGATCCGCGCAGCTCTTGGGGAATGTTTTGGGTATCCTCCCGGGACGCTCGTGACGGGCAAGATGGTGACCGCGCTGCGACGTCTCGGCTTTCATGCCGTTTTTGACACGAATTTCGCGGCGGACCTCACGATCATGGAGGAAGGGACCGAGCTCCTTACGAGGCTCAAAAAGGCGCTTGCGGACAAAGTGCCGGCCCCGCTGCCGATGTTCACGAGTTGTTCCCCGGGGTGGATCAAGTTCGCGGAATATTACTACCCGGAATTCCTGCCGAACATTTCCACCTGTAAATCGCCCCAACAGATGTTCGGGGCCGTGGCCAAGACTTTCTATGCGTCCAAGAAAGAGCTGAAACCGGAAGACATGGTTGTGGTCTCGATCATGCCATGCACGGCCAAGAAGTTCGAGGCGCAACGTCCCGAAATGAACGCGAGCGGCGTCCAGGACGTGGATTATGTGCTCACGACACGGGAGCTTGGTTTTATGATCGAGTCCGCGGGAATCGATTTTAAGGCCCTAGAAGACGGGGAGATGGATTCCCCGCTCGGGATCTCGACCGGTGCAGCGGATATATTTGCCAACACCGGCGGTGTGATGGAAGCTGCGCTGCGGACGGTCTACGAGGTCGTGACCGGAAAGGAGTTCCCGGCCGCGGACCTGCGATTGGCCCCTGTGGAAGGCCTGAAGGGGATCAAGGAAGCTTCGCTGAAGATCTCGGGGACAGTCCCTGAATGGCGATTTTTGGAGAACGTGGAGGTTCGGGTGGCGGTGGCCCACGGCCTTGGGAATGCGGGGGACCTTCTGGAAAGCATCAAACAGGGGAAGGTCCAATACCATTTTGTCGAGGTCATGACCTGTCCCGGGGGCTGTATCGGGGGAGGGGGGCAGCCTCGCTACACGGATGATGCGGTGCGTCTGGCGCGGATCAACGCGATTTATAAAGAGGATGCCGGGAAGAAACTCCGCAAATCCCACAAAAACCCACAGGTCCAGGCGCTTTATGATGAGTATCTTAAGGCGCCGCTTGGAGAAAAATCTCATCATCTTTTGCACACGCGTTATCGCGCGCGTCCCCGAATGTAATTTTTTATTGAAAAACACCCGCGCGCGTGTTACGATCTAATCGTTCTGGATTTCACGAATTGAAAAATTGACATGAAGAAGCTTCCCCGCAAGATCATCACAAGGGTCTTGTTGTATATCCGGACCCTTGAGGGTCTCCTGAAAGAAAAGCGCTACCTGGTTTCTTCGAAACAGCTAGCCGAGATCACCGGGCTTTCCGACGTCAAGATCCGGAAGGACATCTCCAATTTCAGGAAGATCGGGAGGCCGCGGATCGGTTACAGGACCGCGGAGCTGAAGAAGACACTCGAAGATTATCTGCTTCAGAACCATAAGGTGAACTTGGTCCTTTTCGGGGCGGGGAACCTGGGGGCTGCGATCCTGAAATATCCGGGATTCCACAGGGATAAGGTCAGGATCGTCGCGGCGTTCGACGCTGCGGGGGATAAGATCGGAAAGAAGATCAACGGTGTGCGGATCTATCCGGTCGAGCGGGCGCCCGAGATCATCAAACGGCAGCGCGCGGATATCGGGATCATCGCGGTCCCAAAAGAACATAGCCAGGAAGTTGCGGACTACATGGTGCTTTCGGGGCTTCACGGGATCGTGAATTTTGCGCCGTGTTCGATCAACGTACCCGCAAAGGTCCAGGTCCGCAATATGGATTTTACGATTGAATTTTTATCGCTTTTTTGCGACATTCAAAAATAGAACGGCCGGTTTGGTCCGAAACATTCGAGGTCTTAGCGGGAGCATGGGAGGGGGCTATGGAATATAACGCGAAAGAGCTTTTGAAACAGTTCAACGAATCGATGGTGAACATCCGCAAGGCCGTTCCGCAAGGCTACGAGGCCTTCATGAAGGAAAAGGATGCCGTCCTTAAGGCCGGAAAGATCCCGGAAAAGACCAAGTGGCTGCTGCTCTTAGTGGCAAGCGTGACCCAGAAGTGCCCGGTTTGCATTCCGCGCGCCGTCCAGAACTGCCTCGGGGCCGGTTGGACACGCGAAGAGATGCTTGAAGCATGCATGATCGCCGTGCTTGTGGGAGGATCAAGCGCGATGACCTATGTGACGCTGGTAGACAAGGCGATCGAACAGCTGAAACCATAACCAGGTCTACAGGGGACCCTAAAGGAGCTTTACGGGATGAATAAAAAAGTCATTGAGGAAGAGATCCGGGAGATCGCGGATTCCTGGAAGGGCAAAGAAGGGAATTTGATTATGGTGCTCCACGAGATCCAGAACCGCTACGGGTACGTTCCCCGCGAAGTCTCCTTGGTCCTGTCCGAGATCTTGGATGTTCCGCTCGCACGGATCTATGAGGTGATCACGTTCTATCACTTTTTCCGCCTGACCCCTCCGGGGAAAAAGCGGATCTCCGTGTGTATGGGCACCGCGTGTTATTTGAAGGGAGGGGCGGAACTTCTCGGCGAACTGGAGCATCTGCTCTGCGTCAAGCCGGGTGAGACGACCAAGGACGGACAATTCCATCTTGAAGTGGTCCGTTGTTTGGGGTGCTGCGGTCTCGCGCCGGTCTTGAAGATCGACGAAAAGATCTACGGGGGCGTGAAGAAAAAGGACATCGGCGACATCATTGCTCACTATTCCGAAGAAGCAGAAACCGCGACCGCGGTTTGAAGCGGGGGAAGGTATATGA
>JAHQRI010000129.1 GCA_019052695.1 Candidatus Omnitrophota bacterium | reverse complement strand
GCTGGCGGGCGTATTGATAGTTCGCGATCTCCGTCGTGCCCCAGCCGTCCAGGGCAAGATCCCCGGCCTCGGTATGGAGACCGAAAACGCTCATCAGGGCCGCGCTACCGCGCATCGTGAGGCTCGAGACCTCGAACCCGGAATGCGTTTCGACCCAGGAAAGCAGGTTATGTCCCCAATTGATGGCGTTATGCTCGACGAAAAGAACAGGGTGAGAAACAAGGGAAATAGAGACATCGTCGCCCGTCACCTGGGAAGCAACCCATGAGATGCCCTGATCGATGTACTGCGCCGCGCCCAATTCGCCGGGCTGATAGCCCCCGGCCAGAAGCGCAATCTCGGAGCCGACGACCATCATCCCCCACGTGGTCTTGGCCCAAGCAAAGTAGAATCCCTTCTTAGCGAAGGGGTTACTCGCAAGCGTTTTCCAGATCCCGATCAGCGGGTAAACCACCAATTGTTTGAACCAGGAAGGAGCCAGACGGGGTTGCGGCGGAGCCCGGGCTTCCGGCTGCTCTTGTTCCTCGATCGTTTTTAATTCCGCGTTCAGAAGTTCGCCCAAAAGGGTCTTCTCCACGTCGGAGTGATAGCGGACATAGGGCAAGACCGCCTGAAGTTCTTTGAGCATCTGCGCCTTGCCCGTCACATCGCTCGCGAGGACCTGGGCTGCGAGCTGCCGCACCGCAAGATAATCGAGGTCGAGGCGCTTCCCCGCGGCCTTTTGCTGTTCATTGAGGTTGTTCAAGGCACGGAGTTGTCCGAGGATCGCGTCATCCGTTCTGATGTTCGTGTATTTCTTGGAAAAATTAGGAACCGTCAACAAAAAGGACAGGATCGCCGTATTGAGAATTGAGGAAAGCGTGAAGGCGTGAACGAAAGCCCCGGCGACGATCCCCAGGATCGGAACACCCGAAGTCGCGGAGAGCAGCCAAGCCCCTAAAGGCCCCAAAAGGCCGAGGCCCGCAAGGCCGGCCGGTAAAAAGAACGTCACCAACCCCACCCCGATCGCGCCGAAAAGGGCCAGTTTCCAACGTTTCTGGATAAATTGAAGCGTCGGTACCAAAACGGGCTCAATAAAAACTTTACTGAGGGTCCGGTAGGCCCCTGTGTATTGGATCCTGTTGATCAATCCGACGACCGGGGCGTGACGCAACGCCGTCTGATAGATCACGCGTTCCGCGGCGGTCCCGTTCTGCCAGTCCAGGAAAAGCCGCCCCATGTTGGGTTTCGTCGCGTTGATCATGGCACCCGCGAGGACCTCGACCGACAGCCTTCGGTCGATAGGCTGCCGGGAGGACCGGAACCAATAAAATGATATTTTTCTGCGGTAATAACCGAAGAAAAACTGGTCCAGAAGGTGCGGCCCCACAAAAACGATCCACTTTGCGCCGCGCCAAACGGAATAACCCGCCTTTTCGATCAGATTCATTTCCTCCGTCGCGGATTTTTTTGCGGCCGCTTTCTGGGCCGCCCTGAAGTTCACGACGCTTTCGTAAGCCCGTTCAAGTTCACCGTAAATATACCGCCACTGCGAAACCGTGCCCCCGGAAAAACCCGCGATCTGAGCAAGCATCGACAGGTCTTCCTCATCAAAACCGAACTCGGCCTTGATGCGGCCGATGACGGCCGTAGCATCCGCTTTAAGACCCAGCTTCGGCAGCCCCTTCATCGAAGGAAGCGTTTTCCCTTCATATTTAGCGAGTATTTTCTTGAGGACGGTATTCAACGTGGGCTTTTCCTCGGCCTTCGCTGCGGCTTCACGTGCGGCTTTTTCCGCTTCGGCTTTCGCTTGGGCTTCGGCGGCAATGGCAGCGTTCCGTTCCTCGATCAAGGCGTTGATCGCGTCCGTGGTCAGCGACACGGTCTCGGTCGAGATCTTGATATTCGTCCCTAATTCAACCGCCTTCCTTAACAAGGGTATCTTGGCCCTGATCGCCTCGGGACTCGAGCGCAAAAGAAGCCGCAAGATCACATTATTCGAAAGGCCCTCCGTGCCAACTTCTTTGAGGGCGTCCATCTTCGCCTGAAAATTCCTGTTAAGCAGGATCTTCCGGAACGCCTGTTCCTGCACTGTAAGGTCGGAGGTTTTCGCGGTATCCACATTCGCGGGAACGCTGTATTGGGCATCAAAAAACAACTTCAGGTTCGCATCGAATCGGGCCTGCTCGGCCTGTTGCGCCGGGGTTTGTTCCGCTTCCGCGATGATTTCCGGTTCTGCGGCGGGGATCGCCGCCGTCGGTATGACGCCTATTGTTGCGCTGACCGGTCCAACCTGCGCGGTCGCGAGCGGGAAATTCTGCCGGTGCGTGGCCATGATATTTTCCGGAACAGCCACCTCTTTGACTTCCGGATAAACAATGAATCGATAACCCGCCGGCATGTTGATCTCGGACCCTTGACGCGTGCCGGGCAGTTTTACTTCCCTGCTTTTGGCTTTCTCCCCGGCTTTCACGATCGCGCCGACATGCGTCCCGTTCAAAAGCCAAAGTTTGTTCCCGTCCAGATAGGCACCTTGGTAATCTTTAAGCAGCTCGTTGACGAAGGTCTGGCCTTCGGGATCGAGTGTTTTGACAGCTTCGCCGATATCCTCCATGACCTTTTTAGCGTCTTGCGCCGCAAAAATACTTTCGATGGCGCTCATCCGTACCTCAGAGCGGGCCAGACCAAGATTCGTTCCTTCGCGAAGTTCAGAGCGCGTCGGGACACCGGATTCCGGCGCTAACTGGAACCGCGGGTCGTTGAGAACCCCCGTCCTGGGCTGGAGGAAAACCTCTGAGAGGACCTTCTCCACGGGAAGCGGCGTTTCACGGAGCGCGGCATCATACAGCGCGCTTTCCTTCTTCTTGTCGAACGCCTTGGAGATGCGCGGGGTGACCACGATATAGGAAAGCCCCTTCTCCTGAAGGTATTTCTCGATCCCGGGCGTATGGAACCCGCCGGTGACGATGGCAGAGATCTTCTGCCCTGAGGAAATCGTTTTCTCAACCGCTCTCTCGATCAAGACCTGGTCGCGTTCGAGCGCCGCTTTATAGAAGCGCTCCGCGCGCGGCAGGTCCTGATCGAGGATCTCCATCTGGGACGGCAATCCTAGGGAGAAGTGATACTTTTGGATGAGCGGTTTGAGAAAACCGGAAAAAGCCGTGGCTTTGAAATCGTCCTGGTGCGTGTAATAGAACTCGGCGTCCTGCTTCGTCATGGTGAAAGCGAACAGGTTATTCATGACTTCGTAAACGCGAAGGAGGTGGTCCAGCTTGACTTCTTCCGGAGTCGTGAAAAGCTTCGTCTTAACGTCCTTCTCGAGGACCGCGATCTCGTCGAACAACGCCACGCCGACCGAATCATAAAGCTTCATGTATTCGATGTACGCGACAACATTCGCGTACTTCGTGGTCAGTGCTTCGCCCGCGGTCTGGGTGACGCTAACCCCTTGGATCATTTCCTCAAGATAGGTGTAATAGGCGGCCCGCTTCATCTTTTTCATACGGTAGTGGACCGTGTTGGCAAGGAACCGGGTCAGATTCTCCCGGGGCAGGACGCGCTTGAGTTCATTGATCAGGGCATCAGTCTCCGCTTCGGCCTTTTCGAAATCGATCTGCTTTTCGAGATCCACAAGCCGGACGAGCGAATTCATCCCTGCATAACCATCCAGGTTCAATCCGTGTTTCTTCGCCATTTCCATAAGGAACCGGACGTAGGCGACCAACTCACGGCCGCCTTCCTGAAAAGCCGCGCGACGACGGATCAGTTCGCGGATCTCTTCGGAGAAAACGAAGCGAGTCATGTATTCCAGAACCTTGCTCAGGGCCACCAGGACTTCTTCGTCGCGGCCCTTGAACTCAAGCGCCTCGACATAGGCGGCGCGGTTCTGCTCGTAGAGTTCCGGATCTTCCACGCCATAAAGCTGCATGACCGGACGTTCGACGACCGCGAGATGTTCGGGACCCGTAAAACGCCCCTCCCTCAGGAAATAATCCGCGACATTGCGGCGAGCGTTCTGATCCGGGAAAAACGAGAAGAGGTCGGTATAAAGTTCGCCGGAGGAGCCTTCAAGGTTGACCAAACCGAGCTGATATTTCCCGGCATAGTAACGGAGGATGTTGCCAATATTGCGTTGGGCTTCTTCGTTGATGTGCGCGTCCTGGATCGCGACGATCAGATGCTCACCCGCACCCTTGTAAGCCGTTTTGATAGTTCCAAAGCCTTCCGGGAGATCGGGATGTTCGACAAGCG
>JAHQRI010000128.1 GCA_019052695.1 Candidatus Omnitrophota bacterium | reverse complement strand
GTCGCCGATGTATTTGTCGATCGTTCCTCCGTAGTGCAGCACCAGATCCGTCATGGGCGTGAGGAATCGGTTCATGAACTGGGTGAGGGCTTCCGGTTTCATTTGTTCGGCGAGGGTCGTAAAGTTGCGGATGTCGGTGAAGAGAAAGCTCATCGTGCGCATTTCGCCGCCGAGCCGAAGCTGGTTCGGGTTTTGGGCGAGCTTCTCGACCAAAACCGGAGAAAGGTAGCGGCCGAAGGCGCCCCGGATCTGGCTCCGC
Source organism: Candidatus Omnitrophota bacterium (assembly GCA_019052695.1). Classification (GTDB taxonomy): domain Bacteria; phylum Omnitrophota; class Omnitrophia; order Omnitrophales; family Aquincolibacteriaceae; genus Pegaeibacterium. The sequence continues at coordinate 4,012 of JAHQRI010000128.1, read as the reverse complement.
TCGCGTTCGGTTCCCAGGAAGTTCAAAAAGGAGGAGACCAAATAGATCAAGAGAACGGCCAGTGACGGGAACACGGGATCGATCAGAAAACGCCACCGCTCAAAGGTGTACCAGGATAACCCGACCGCGGATCCGATCGCGAGCGTGGCAAGAAAGGCGCAGGGGATCGCGCCCGCGCGGGGAAGGGATAAAAGGAGCAAGAGACCCACGGAGGTTAAAAAAATGAATTCGGCGCCTTCCGCCCAGTCCGGGCGTTCGAGAAAATCGTTCAGGAACATCTGCTCCGCCAGCTGGGCGTGGATCTCGACGCCGGGAGCCCGCGGGTCAAGCGGGGTCGCGCGGATGTCCTTGATCCCCGTCGCGCTGGAGCCGACGAAAAGGACCTTTCCATCCAGGACCGTGGACTCGAGCCGGTCCTCCAGCACTTTCCACGCGGGGATGAAGCGTTCCGGCCGGTATCCCGTGTCGTAAAGCCAGATCCTTCCCCGGCTGTCGGTCGAAATATCCAAAAGACCGTTCCGGATCTTGACGAAACCCGTGCGCTCCCCGAAAGACGTTTCACCGGACGCGCCCGCTAATTTGATCTTATAGGTCGATCCCTCCTGGAAGACCCGAAGCGCTTCCAGAACGAGAGAAGGGTAAAGAACCTCATTGAGCCGGAAGAAGGTCGGGACCCGGCGGATCGTGCTGTCCCATTCGGCCCCGGTATTAAAACACCCGTTCCCCCGGGCTGCTTTTTCAAGTTTCGGGAGGGCCGTCACGGCACCGCGGTAAACGGGACCGATGTAACGGAGTGCCGCGTCGCCGGAGGCTCCATGTTCCACCAATCCACTTTTCAGGGCCGGGCGTGTTTCATTGGTTTCGGGGGTCAGTCCGAACGCGAGGACCACCGGGGCCCGGGCGATGACCCTTGCGAACAAGGTATCGTGGTCGATGATCTTTGCGACCTGGGAGAGCAGGGCCGAGGCTTCCGGGTTCTTCGACCACAGCGGGATCACGTTTTCGGGGGAGGTCCAATCGGGTTCGGCGAACACAGCATCGAAGGCAATGACCTTCGCACCCCCCGCGTCCAGTTTTGCCACGAGCTCGGCGACCAATGACCGCGGCCAGGGCCACTGGCCGAACCGTTTAAGGCTTTCGTCATCGATATCGATGATCCGGACCGGTGTGTCCCGGTACTCACGCGGGTGGAGCCACTGGAAGACATCGAAGACCTTGATGCGGACCGATTCGATCTCATTGGGAAAATGGTATTGGAGACCAAGAAGGGCCAGAAGGACGAGGGCCGGGACCAGGAACGACGCGAATTTTCTCATGCGGGGATTATAGGAACCATTCAGGCCGCCGCCAAACTTTTTTTACGCACGCGGAAGATTTCAGGAAAGATAACGCGCCCGGTAGATCTTGATCAAGGAGAAAAAAAGCGAAAGGACCACGGGCGCGAGAAAGATCCCCATGAGACCGTAATGGTTCATGCCGCCCATGATACCGAAGAAAAGCAGGAAATAAGGGAGTTTGGTCTTTTCCCCGATGACGGCCGGTTTAATGATGTTATCGAGCAGGCTGATCAGGAAGAACCCGGCAAGAAAGAGGATCAACGCCTTGATGTAAAAGTGACCGAAGGCGAGGTAGACGGCCAGGGGAAGCCAGATGAACGCCGCCCCCATGACGGGGACCATGGATGTCAAGAAGGTCAGGAACGCAAAAAGGAGCGGGAGCGGGATCCCCAGGGCCCAGAACAGAAGGCCCGCGATCACGGATTGCGCCAGGCTTGTCAGGAGTTGTCCACGGATGACCGCCGCGAAAGTATCGAGGATCTGCCGGAAGAGGTCCCTTTTGGTCTCTTTCTCAAAAGGCGCGATCTCGTAGATGAAATTATAGATCTTCTCGCCGTGCTTGAAGAAAACGAACGTCAGAAAAGTCATGAAGAAAAGGTTCAAAAGGATGAAAAGGGCGTTCTTGGTCAAAAGGCCCATTTTAGAAGCCGCAAGGCTCCCGAGGTTCTTGGTCGCGCCGAGAAGCCAGCTTGCGAGATTATTCTTCAAGGGTTCCCATTGTACCAAACGGTTCTCGATGCTTTGGAACCAGCCGAGGGACCGGATCCGTTCGATCAATTCCTCATGGCGACCCTCGCGGACGAAACTGTAGACCGCTTGCGAAAGTTCGACGGCCTGGCTTGCGATGTTGATCAGGATCATGACGAAGGGAGGGATCACGATCAGGAAGACAGCCAGCGTCATGAAGAGGGCCGTGAGGTTCCCGTGTTTGGGGAAGGCGTTCTTAAGGCGCACGTAGACCGGATAGAAAGCGAACGCGAGGATGGCGGCCCAGAAAATGGCGGTCAAGAAGGGCAAAAAAATGAGGATGACTTCATAGACGATGAAAAGCAGGACCGCAAGGAAGAAAAAGGAGATGAATTGTTCGCTTTTCATGAGCGGAGCCCCCGCCTTCGACGTTCGATAAAGGATCGCGACCCTCTGGCTGTGACGTTCGTCATGAGCTTTAACACGCTTCTAGTCTAGCGATTCCCTATGTTTTGGCAAGGGGAAGCCTCTAGGATTTTTGAAGATGATTCTTGACGTAATCGAGGATGCCTTCCCTCGTGGTGTAACGGACGCGGAAACCGGTCATGCGCTCGTGGTGGCTCATGTCGGCTTGCGTGAAGTTCTGATAGAACGGATAAGGGTTATCGAAGTAATCCGGTTTGAGGCCCGTACCGAGAGCCTCGTTCAAGGCATCGACGATCTCGTTGAAAGAGGTCGCCTGTCCCGTCCCGAGGTTCATGACCGCGCTCTCTTTGGCTTTGTGCGCCCTCAAAGTGGCTTCGACGACGTCCTTGACGTAAATGTGGTCCCGTTTTTGCTCGCCCCATTTAAAGATCCTCGGGCGGTGGCCTTCCCTCATTTTCAACGCGAGCTGATAGATCATACTCGAGGCGTGGCCTTTGTAATATTCCCTCGGCCCGAAAACGTTGAAGAAACGTAGGCCCACAACCTTTATTTTGGGATAATAAGTGCGCGCGAGCTGGTCCATGATCCATTTCGAGTAACCGTAGATGTTGTTGGGGTTCCCGGCGTCAGACTCCTTAATGGGGCGGTCGATACTGCCGTAGGTGGCAGCTGAGGAGGCGTAGACGACCGCAGCTTTTTTTTCGGAGGCAAGGTCCAGGACGTTCCGGAACCCTTCGACGTTGTCGTACATCATCTTTTTCTCGTCAAGGACCGTAGTATCCGTGATCGAGGCCATGTGATAAATGATGTCGAGTTTACGGCCTTTGGCCCAGCTCATCCAGGACCTGTCCGCGCAGTCATGAGCCAGGACATCCCCCTTGAAACCGAGGAGGTTCTTGAAGCAGGAACTGCGGAAGTCCTCAAGGACGGTGATCGCGGCCCCGGGGTAGCGGGACTGAAGCTCCAGAGCGAGGTTGGAGCCGATAAAACCGGCACCGCCGGTCACGAGGATATTTTTCATAGGTCCCCATCATAGCCAAAAACCCCGAAAGTTCAAAGGTTAAATGCCGAAGATTAGAGAGATATGAGAAAAAATTCTTTACTCGCCGTTCTCTTAGCAATCCTCCTTTTATTGGCTGCGGTACCCTCCGTCCATGCCGGTACGGGCCACGATATCGCATACGCCATGCGCGGCATCGGCAAGATCTTCGGCGGGGTGTTTGCGATCCCGAAGGCGATGATCCAGGACTCGGGTCGGGTGTTGTTCCCCTTCGGGATCGTCACCGGGGCCCTGCGGGGAACGGTGGAGACCGTCACAGGGGTTTTGGGAGGAACATTTGATATCGCCCGCGGCGCCGCGCCTTACGCGAAATACGCGGCCCTCGCCCTTTAACGCTTCCGGGTGATCCGGACCGCCACGCCGGTGGAGCCGGGAAGGGCGCCGGGTTTAGTGACCTTCAAGGTCACGGACCTCAACCTGAACTTTTCGAGCAGCATGGCTGCCAGCCGTTCCGTCAAGGTCTCCAACAGGAAGAACCTGCTTCTGCCGACGAAGGTCGAGA
>JAHQRI010000127.1 GCA_019052695.1 Candidatus Omnitrophota bacterium | reverse complement strand
TCACCTCACACTATTGAAGCCCCACGGCCTCACGGCCGTGGTACCTCTGTTTCGGCGGCATCCCGCCCCAGGCGGGATAAAAAACCGCTCTTGAACCGCCCCAAACCCCGCCCCGCCTGCCGTTTCCGCATTTGCGTTCAAGCATAATTTGCAAACTGCGCTGGGTCCTCTGTGCTATAATTTCTATATGGTAAAAGATGCCTTGATCAAGACAAACCCTTTTCTCAAAAAAGCATCCTTGCGACGCAAGTTGCTCCTGTTGGCCGCTCAATCTTCGACGGCGATCGAGGGCGTCCATCTCCGCGTTCGTTCTTTTCTTCTCCGCAAGAGAAGCCGCCGCACGTTACCGGAAACTACCCGCTAACACGTTGGATCGTTCGTTTGACGATATCCCGAAAAATAGCCGTCATGGCCGCATAGTCTTTGTCCAAGCCCGCCCGAACCGCCGCAAAGTATGCGGCCTTTTTACCCCCGCGAATCCCGCTGAAATCAAGACCCGGTAGACCTGCCTGAAGCGCCATTAACACAGAAAGCATCCTGGCCAAACGACCATTCCCTTCCCTGAAAGGATGGATCAAAATCAGTTCGACATGCACGACCGCCAATGATTTGATCACATTGGGCATTTTTTTATTTTTACAAGGCGTGTGCTGGGCAAGGGTTTTCTTTTCGAATTCTTCCATTAAAGAAGGAACGTAACGCGCGGTTGCAAAAGAAAAATTGCGCTTAGAAAGATTCACCGTGCGATAACAACCCGCCCAGGCGTAAATATCCCCGAGCCATATTTTGTGAAGATGGCGAATGTCTTTGGTCGAAAACCGGTGGCTTTTTCCGTAAAATTTAATCGCCTTTTCGAAAGTCGCTGCGTAGTTCCCGGCTTCGAGCCGGTCGATCCGCTTTTTGTTTTTTATTCCAAGCAAATTTCTTAAAACACGCCCGCCCGAACCCGGCTCGAACTGGTTTTCCAAGGAGCCCGATGTGTCGTAGCGTCCAGTTTTGTTCATAGCGTCCAGCCCCCCACCAGCACGAGATAGGGTAAAAAATCGGACAGATCATCCAGGACTTTGAGCAACAGTTGGATCCCTTTCGGCTTTTCAGGCAAGGAGGTCCCCGTTCTCTTTGAGCCGCCGCAAAAGATATTCGGCCTGTTCCCGTCCCCGTTCCGGGAAATGATAGAGGTCCAGGTAGAGCTGCAAATGTGAAACGACCGGATACCCTTTTATTTTTTGTGATCCAAAAAAGACGGCTTTTTTATAATAGGGCTCGACCAGATAGACATTCCCCCCTCTTTTGAGCTCTTTAAGGTCCAGGGCCCGCCTCAGGTCCTGTAAGGCTTCCTTGAAATCATCCGCCTGGAGGTAAAGATAAATATTGGGGGTCCGGACAAAATGGGTTATCAGATTGGCCCCTGTGTGCAATGTCAGGGCATAAGCCGCCGCGGAAGACCGCTCCCTGAAAAAACGTTTGATCTTCGGAAGCGGGTCGGGATCCGGCGTATAATAGGCGTGGGTTTTATTCATGGAAAAATCGTAATGGCGGACCCATTCCCCGATCAGTTCCTCGCCGTCGCGCAAAACCGCTCCGGCCGACCGCCCTCGCGCAATGCCTTGGAGATGACCTTTTTCCCGTAATAAGGCGAGGACCTTCGCGGCCCATCCCCTCCCCAAACCGAGGTCTTTCTCGAAATCCCTCACCACCCACTCCCGGCCGGGATACCGCAACATCTGCCTTAGCACCAAGCTTGCCTTGTCGTTAAAGACCTGTTTCATGGAGACCTTTAAATGTCCGTTATTTCGCAATGTCCGTTATTTAGCGGACATTCTATCCGGAAGGACACCTGAAATCAACCCCTCTTTGATCGCGCAAGGGGACGCCGCCCCCGCCTGCCGCACTGTAAATTAATAATATCCGATATTTTATATTTTCTAAGTCAATAAGCTCGAATATCTTGCCCTATCCGACCCTCGACGCCGGATCTCCGGTGTCTGGGACCATTAAAGGATCTCCCCGCGCCACAAGGACGATAAAAAATCCCTCCACGGGACAATACGGATATCCCCTACCAACCGCGCTTCGCGCTCGTTACTGACGACAAGGGCCTTCTGCGGCTTATGTTCCTCCACGAACGCCCGGATGCCGGAGAGTTCGCTCTGATCCACGCGCGAAGCCCCTTTCACTTCGATCGCGACCTGTCCCTCCGCCAGGACAAAATCAACCTCAAGCCCTGTCTTGGTCCTCCAGTAATGGATCCCGAAATCCACCTCCCGGTAGCTCCGGTAGGCTTTGATCTCGGTAAAAATAAGGTTTTCCAGGGCCCTTCCGAAGAATTCGCCCCGTTCTTCGAGGACCGGCCGTTTCGCGATGGCGCCGGCCACGCCCACATCAAAAAAATAGAACTTGGGCGCCCTCAGGATCACGCTCCGGCCCTGGCGTTTCTTGTAGGGTTCCACAAAAGAACCCAACAACAGGTCCGCCAGGATCTGATAATATTCCTTGATCGTCTTGGAGTCCACGCCGCAATCCCGGGCGATATTGGAATAATTCACGATCTCCCCGAGCGAGTAGGCCATCGCGTCAAAGAACCGGGAGAACGCGGGGATATTGCGCACGATCCCCTCCTCAAAAACCTCTTCTTTCAGATAATCCTGAACATAGGCCTTGAGGGACCGCGCCGGGTCTTCCTGTAAATAGTGCGACGGTAGAAGACCCTGGTTCAGCGCCCTTTGAAGGTCGAAATGCTCCAACTCGTGAGACACGAGGGGAAACAACTCGAAGCGCCAGGCGCGGCCGCCCAGAAGGTTCGCGTGACCGCGTCTCAGTTTTCGCGCGCTTGAACCGCACATGATAAACCGCAGTCCTTGATCCTCGATCATCGCGTGAACTTCATCGAGGACCTGCGGGATCTTTTGAACTTCGTCCAGGATGATCGGACGGCTCAGAAGATCCTTATCCTTAGCCAGGATCTTTTCGCGCAAGAGCGACGGTCTTTTGAGAAGCTCAAAATACAGGTCCTGCTGAAGGAAATCGTAGGACAAACTGTCGGGGAACAGCCGCTTCAGGAGCGTTGATTTCCCCGTTTTGCGCGGTCCCCATAAAAAGGCCGATTGGCGGTGCGGAAGATCGATCTTGAGAATACGGTCAATGTTCTTCATTGGAGTCATCCTCCGAATTAGTATGACTAATTCGGAGTATATACCGAAATTGTTAGAATGTCAATTCAACGCGCAACCCTGCCGCCCCTCCTGCCCCTTCCGACGCCCGACGCCGGATCCCGGGTTTTAGCTTATTGGAGATACGTCAACACCGGGGTCATTAAAAACTCTTCCAGCCCCGTGCCGTTCTCCCCCACGATCAGGGTGCGCGCCTTGGGGTATCTCTGTTGAAAGATCTCGAACGACCTTGTGTTATATTCAAACCCCGTCTTCACTTCAATGCCCGTCACCCGGCCGCCTTTTCGGATCACATAATCGACCTCATGGTTGCCGTCGCGCCAATAATAAACCTCAAAAGAATGGATCATCGCCTGATTGAACAAGTGCGCGCCGACGCTTGCTTCGACCAGACGTCCCCAAAAGGCCTTGTCTTGCCTCAACGCGTCCTTGCTTTTATTTTGAATGGCGGTGATCAATGCCGTGTTCAGCGGAAGCCACTTGGGGCTGGAATTTCTCCTCTGGACCGCCGCACCGGACCACTTTTGCAGGCCGGCGATCACGAACGCCTGCTCCAATAACCTCTGGTATGAGGCGATCGTCACCGTGTTACTGACGTCATTGAATTGACCGATGATCTTCGTGTAGGACAGGACCTGGGCCGCGTATTCACAGGACAAAAACAATAATTTTCTGAGTAAAGCCGGCTTTTGGACGGCCGCGAGCAACATGATGTCCTGGGAGAGGACCGGTTCGATCATGGAATTCATTATGAAGTTCCGCCACCGTTCCTCGTCATGGATGAGCGGTTCCCCTCCGGGGTAGCCGCCGAAGAAAAGATAGTCCTCGACGCTCCAGCCAAAGGCCTCATGGCATTCTAAAAAAGACCAGTGCGGGAACCAGATGATCTCGAAACGGCCCAACAGGCTCTCGGACAAGTGTTTTTGGATCTGCAGGGCCGACGACCCCAAAAGGACCAGACGGATATCCCGTCCCGCGTAACTATCTTCCTCCCAAAGCCGTTTCACTTCACTCGTCCACTGCGGGACCTTTTGGATCTCATCCAACGCCAAGATAACCTTATTCCCTTGCCCCGCTTTATCCCGGGCTTCATTCCAATGCCGACGCCAGCTA
>JAHQRI010000126.1 GCA_019052695.1 Candidatus Omnitrophota bacterium | reverse complement strand
TTATTACCTCGACTATTCCATTTCCGATCAGGACACCGTTTTTGACAGGATCATTTTCTCGGGGGACCCCCGGCTCAAGGCGGGATTGCTCGAGGAAGACTTTAATGAAAATCAAAAGGGGGCGGACCCCCGGAATGTGGTGTTTGTAGACGACCGTTACGAGAATACGGAAGTGATCCGGGGATCGTTCCCGGCGACCACCATCCATCTGGACCCTTTTGACGCCAATAACTTGACGATCACCCGATCCGAATACATCAGCGCGGCCGAAGAGGCGGCCTACGAAAAAAAAGAAGAGCACGTGTTCGAGAACCTGATCAACGCATTTGACCTATCGCAGGATGAAAAGGAAGAACAAGAGGTCTTGACCTTGGCGGCCGTTCTACTGTCCCCCGGTCTGGAAGGGGCTTTCCTGGATTGGGTCGAAATGACCTCCGAGTTTTTGACGCAGAACAGGATCGCGCGCGAAGCGCTCCGCGCCCCTAACGGTAACGGAAAACGTTCGGAGATGCGCTTGTTCCACACGCCGGTCTACGCGCGCGGGGGAGTCTATGATATGTTCCTGAGCGGGGACCTGAGCCTCCTGGCAAACACCCATCCGGATATCCTCAAGGTTTTAAAGGGACTGAAAAAGAACAGCGAAGGTCTTTTGATCGGGCCGGGGTTTGGGTACGAGATCCTGGATATACAAAAAGAATTCCCGGACTTCGTGTTCCGGTCGGTGGGCGAGCGGGACTTCTTCGGGCATAAGGACCTGAGAGCGAACGTTGAGGAAAAGTATGGACTGGCCCCTCGCGAGGCCCAAACCCGGATCGAGGAGCTCAAGAAGAATTTTCTGAAGGCGGACCTCAAAAAGACCACGCTTGGGCAGCTCTACGGTTCCGACCGTTTCGATTTTGTCATCCTGGGCAACGGGGTGATGATCTATCTCCCGAACAAGGTCCGGCTGATCGAAGACATGTACCACGTCCTGAAGCCGGGCGGGGTCGGATTTGCCGATGGAGGGGGCCTGGTGGTCCTGGATGAGAAAGATGATCTTGAAGCCTGGCGAGAGACCCAGAGCGTGGAACGGGACCCCGCGAAGACCGCGGCGATCTTGAACCGGATTAAGGGGCTGGAGGTAAAGAACCAGCCGTTGGGTATCGGCAGTGACAGATTACTCACCGGGATCACCTTCACGAAGACGGCAGAGCCGCTCGAACTCCCGCTGAAACTCATTGAGGTGAACAAGAACGAAGTGGGGCGTTATCAAGAAGTTTACCGTTATGCCCCGGCCGCGCGTTCCGAGCTGCGTTTTGACGACGAGAAGCTGGTGGCGAGGAAACGGGATGCTTCGATCCCCCTAAAACGAAAATACCCTTTTGACGGATGGCGTCATGGCAAAAAAAGGGGGCACTATAGCAAGAAAGGCGAGTCGTACCATAGGAACATAAAAAAGAATGAAGATCGCCTCATAAGAGAACAGTGGGACGAAGGGTCCGAACAACGTTCCGAGATGCGGCAGGAAATGCTCGAGCGCCTCGGAGAGGAGAAGGTTTTCACGTCCGAGCGCATCCGGCAATTGTTCGCGGGGGCGGGCGCGATGTCCTGGTTGAACCTTACGGATCATATTCGCGTTGTGTTTTTCCCTCGCGATCAACTCACACGCGGAGTGAGTTTCGAACCCTTCCGCTACGGGGAGGGGACCGATGCGGTCTATACCTACCGGCTTCCCGAGGATCTCACGGTGGAGGAGGCCTTGCAGTGGATCGATTCCGTCCGGAAGCTTCCGTTCAGTAACGGAACAGAAGTCCTTCCCGTTCTAGCCGCATCGATCACGAAGTTGGCGGTCTGGATGGCACGACAGGCGATGCTCCGAACCAAGGTCTCGACGGACCTGCAGACGACGGTTAGCGGGATCTGGGCGGTCGGTGCGGCTTTAACGCACGAAACGCTTCAAGGACGGACCATCCCTTCACTTCGGGCCATGGCGGCCGGGCAACCTACTGAGGGCGTTTGGGAACAAGAAGTCCTTGATTGGCTCGGTCTGACACCGGGAGAGGTGGACCGTTTCAGGGATGTTTTTGAAGGCGGATCAGAAGATATTTTGGATGTTGTTTTGAAGAGAACCCTGCGGATCGCTGCCGAAACCGTCCTTCTTGAGGTCAAAGCGTTGACGTATTTCCGGGGCTCGCGTCTCAAAAAGATCGTTGCGGAACGAAAGGGCGGTCGGATGCAGCGCGTGCTCCGGGAAGCGAGGAAGATGCTCCGGGATGCGGAACAAGCCCCGCCTCGGTTTAAATTGAAAGCGGAGAAAGACGTGATTGCCATGATCGCTGAACGGATATCGACATTTCCGGGATGGGTCCGCGCGGGCAAAGAGCAGACGGTCCTTGAATCTTCTCCGACGAACGAAGCGATCAATTGCGTACAGCGGACGGCCTTGATGGCCATGTATCTGGAAGTCCTGAGGAAGGAAGGTAGGAAGAAAGGATGGTTCCGCACAGCGAAGGTCTTCAGTGTTCTTTCGGAGAGCCACATCAGCCTTGCGGTGGAGTTTGGGAACGAAAAGTTTCTCGTCGATCCGTCTCTGAGAGGTTCGGGCGAAGCGCGTTTTAAACCCGTCGACCAGTATCCCTCCCATCTTTCTGTGGGTCCGCTCAAAGAGGGGATCCTTTTTGCTTATTTGTGCAACGTCGGGGAATATCTTGGGGAAGAGGGGGAGTTTGAGGGGGCCGTGGACGCCTATCGAAGCGCCATCCGCCTATTCCCGAAGGAGGGCTACGCGTTACGGGACCTTGGGACCTACCTCTACCTCCAGGGTCAATATGCCGAAGCGTCCGCCCTGTTCCGGGACGCGATCGCTTTGATCCCTCATGACGTCCTGACACGTACCCTCTTAGGGCTTTCTTTGTATGCCGAGGAACGTCTCGAGGAAGCCATGGAGGCCTATTGGGACGGTCAGGAACGGCCGTCTGGTCAAGGCCGTGTGCACGCTGCGTTCGGGAAGATCTTGTTCGATCATGGCCTGTCGGGCAAAGCGATCGATGCGTATCAGCGGGGCCTGGAGTCGGCGCCGGATGACGCGACGATCCATCATGCTTTGGGGAACGCTTTTGAAAAAATGGAAATGCTGGACCAAGCGGTTTCCGAGTATCGGGAAGCTGTCCGGATCAGTCCTCGTTATGCGATGGCGTACCGGGATCTCGGGCGCACATTGGTTTCGCAAGCTGCACGCTCCTCGGGACTGCGTCAGCTGAAACTACTGGAAGAGGCACGGCACTCGCTGATCGAAGCTTCGGACATCTATCAGGGCGAGGAAAAAATGACCCATAAGATCTTAGCAGGTCTCTATGAATACTGGGCGACGTTATACCCACCCGGGTCCGCTCCGGCCCTGGAACTGGAGAATGAGACCGTGAAGCATCTCGAAAAGCTCTACATTTTGGAGACGGAGCGGGGATTTTCGTCCACACGCTCGGAAGTCCGGGGGTGGAGAGAATGGCGTCAGACGGATGAAACCCTTTCCTTGCTTGTTTCTCCCCCATTCCGCTGGGGACGAACGGCCGGACGCTGGTTGGCGATCGGGACGTTACTTTTGGCACTGTCCATTCCGCAGGCCTGGATGGCCGCGTGGCTGGGCAGGCAGGGTTCCCTCGAGGTCAACGCCCGGGAGTATTCGCTGAAGGTGATCACGGGTGAGAAGAGGATCAGAGAGGCGGTGCGGTCGGGGACCGCGTTTTACGTCGCCCCGACGGGGCCGTTCAAGGAAGTCGAAAACAACGGAAAGAAGGTCAAACAACCGATCGGATGGATACGGGAAGGCATCGAGAAAAACGCATTTATCCCTACGACGCGTTCAAACTCGGCCATGCTCAAGGGGGTTTTCCTCGTGGACCGTAATGGCCGCTCCCGGATCCTGCCTTCGGGGGATTTTGACCCGAACGAATTTCCCGCCGCCCGCTATCCAACCAGTTTCCAGGCGGGGCCGATGGCGATCGAGGGCGGCGTGATCAATTTCAGGATCGGAAAACAGCATTCTGGAATTTTAAAAGGGCGGAAGGTCGTCGTGGGAGTGGATTCCTCAGGCAATGTCCATGTTCTGGACCTCTATGGTTTCGACATCGCAGGACAAACGGGGCCGACCACGGCGCAACTTGTTCAGAATTTGATGAACTGGAAGGAAGAGAAAAATATCCGGGACGCCCTCTTTGTCGACGGGGGTTCCACGGGGCTCAAGGTCTTTCAGAAGACGCCCGCCGCGGCGCTTATGGCGTTCCCGAAGCGCAGCGAGGTCCGGAACGAGGCCCTTCCCGAGTTCCAGGCACCTGAGGGC
>JAHQRI010000024.1 GCA_019052695.1 Candidatus Omnitrophota bacterium | reverse complement strand
GGAGCCCATGTCACAGGATCTTCTCGCATCATTAGAGTACATAGAAAAGGAGAAGGGCATCTCCAAAGAGGCCCTTCTTGAGGCCCTCCGTCACGCTCTCCTTTCGGCCTGCCGTAAGACCTATCCCGAGAAGGGCGAAGTTTTCGAGGTCCAGATCGATCCTCAGACATACCGCATCCTGGTGATGTGCGAAGGAAAAGAGATCCTCGACACCCGGTTCGGACGTATTGCAGCCCAGACCGCCAAGCAGGTCATTGTCCAAAAGATCCGAGAAGCCGAACGGGACGCCGTTTTCTCCGAATTCAGCCACAAGCAGGGGGACATCGTTTCGGGGAACGTTCATCGGATCGAGTCGAAGGCTATCATTGTGGATTTTGGGAAAACGGAAGGCATTCTTCCTGCCCGCGAACAGTCCCCCTTGGACAGTTTCAAGCAGGGCCATGTGGTGCGGGCCCTCGTGACCGAAGTGAAAAAAACCTCCAAAGGGACAGAAGTCATCCTTTCGAGGACACATCCGGACCTTGTGACCAAGTTCTTCGAAATGGAGGTCCCGGAGATCCATGACGGCCTGGTCACGATCAAGGCCGCTTCGCGCGAGGCCGGGTCCCGGACCAAGATCGCGGTGGTGTCGCACGATGACAAGATCGACAGCGTCGGTTCCTGTGTGGGGGTCCGAGGACAGCGCGTCAAGAATATCGTCCGTGAACTTGGCGGCGAAAAGATCGATATTATCCGCTTCAGTAACGACATCGAAACCTATATCCGGAATGCGATGGCGCCCGCCGAGTTGAAGTCGATCAAGCTGAACCCTGAAAAGCAAAGTGCGGAGATCCTCGTGGAAGACGAACAGCTTTCGCTCGCGATCGGGAAAAAGGGCCAGAACGTGCGGCTTGCCTCAAAGATGATCGGTTGGAACCTGGATGTGCGAAGCGTCGGCCAGATGGTTTCCTTGCGTACTTTGGAAGGGGTCGGGGAAAAGACCGAGACCTCTTTAAAAGAAGCGGGGATCCGTACGGTCAAGGACATCTTGAGGATGTCCCCCGAAGACCTGGCAAAACTTCCCGGGGTCGGCGTTAAAACTGCCGAGAAGATCCTTGCGGCGGCACAGAAAGCCGTTGCTTCCAAGAACAGTGCGGATAAGCCCTCAGTGGGGAGTGCAGCCCAAGAAAATACTGTGACCGAAGCTCCCGACGGGACTTTGCCGGAAGCCGCGGCGGAAACCATAGATGAGGGTCCTGATCATGCGGGTTCATGAACTAGCTAAAAAGCTTGATGTTTCGAGTAAAGAACTCATGGCCCAGCTTGCGGCGAAGGGCTTGAACGTGAAGAGCCATATGGCCATGCTTGAGGAGGACGTGGTCCAAGGTTTTCTCAAGGTCGTGGCCGGAGCCAAGGATAAGGGAACGCCAGCTGTCGCCGCCGTGGTCACGGAAAAAAAAGACAAAGGAAAAACGGCTTCCAAGAAACGGACAACGGCCGTGAAGGCGGGATCTTCCGCTACGGTTCCCGCGGCCCCGGTTTCTGTCAAGCAAGGGATAGCCCTTCCTCCGAGCGTGGTCCGGGACGAGCATAAAGATGCGGCCGCGCCGAGCATTGCTCCGGAGAAGAAAACGGAACCCAAGGTCGCCGCCCCGAAAATTTCCGAGACTCAACTTTCCCCACCCGTTTTGGAGGCGTCAAGATCCGTTGCGCCGTCGGCACCGGCACCCGCGCCCGCCGTGACCGCTCCTCCCGCGAAACCGGTCGTGGAGATACGTTTTCCGATCACGGTCGGGGACCTTGCGAAAAGGATCAGACGGACGGTCCCTGAAGTCATCAAAACGCTCATGAGCGCGGGTATTTTCGCCAATGTGAACCAACTCTTGAACGAAGAGCTTGTCTATACCGCCGCCACGCCTTTGGGGGTCGAGATTAAAAAACTGGAAGATGAGGCGCAAGAGATCCTTTACCGGGAAAAAGGTGATGATCCTTCAAAATTAAAATTGAGGCCTCCGGTTGTGACGATGATGGGTCACGTGGACCACGGAAAGACCTCGCTTTTGGACGCGATCCGCAGTACCAATGTTGCCGCCAAAGAGAAGGGGTTCATCACCCAGCACATCGGAGCGTACGGTGTGGATATCCCCGGGAGAGGGCACGTGACATTTCTGGACACCCCGGGCCACGAGGCCTTCACGGCCATGCGGGCCCGCGGCGCCAACGTGACGGATGTCGTCGTGCTTGTGGTCGCGGCGGATGACGGCGTGATGCCGCAAACGATCGAAGCGATCGACCATGCCCGCGAGGCCGGCTGCCCCATCGTGGTTGCCATGAACAAGACCGACCTTCCGAATGCGAACCCCGCGAAAGTCTACGGGGAGCTCCAGAAGATCGGTTTGACGCCCGAGGAATACGGCGGGAAGACCATCTGCGTCAAGGTCTCCGCAAAAACGGGAAAAGGGATTGATCAGCTTCTCGAAATGTTGCTTCTCGAAGCTGAGGTCTTGGAATTAAAATCCAATCCTTCGCGCCTTGCTTCGGGAGTGGTCATTGAAAGCCATATCTCGAAAGGGAGCGGTCCTGTTGCGTCCGTGATCGTCCAGAACGGGACTTTGAAGCAGGGCGACATCGTCGTGTCGGGTCCGTACACGGGGCGTGTCCGTGCCATGAAGAACGATCTGGGGAAAGCGGTGCGTGAGGCCGGTCCCGCCTATGCCGTCGAGCTCAGCGGCCTGAACGGCGTTCCGGAGGCGGGGGAGAGACTATACGCAGTGGAGGATGAGAAGACGGCGCAGAAGATCACCGAGCAAAAGATCCTCGAGCTTCGCGAGCGTCAGATGCGGGGGATCCACAAGCACATGTCCCTTGAAAGCCTGTACAACAAGATCTCGGAGGGGACTTTCAAGGAGCTCAAGATCATCTTGAAAGCCGACGTTCAGGGTTCCATCGAAGCCCTGACGCAATCGCTTGAGAAGCTAAGCACTGACAAATGCCGTCTTCACGTTATTCACGGGATCGTCGGCGGGATCAATGAATCGGATGTCATGCTGGCAGCAGCCTCGGATGCCATCATCATAGGGTTCCATGTCAAAGCTGACCCGAAGGCCCAGGCCTTAGCCGATAAAGAGGCCGTCGACATCCGTTTTTATAACATCATTTATGATGCCGTGGAACAGATACGCAAAGCCATGGAGGGGATCCTTCAGCCGGAATTGAAAGAGGTTTCGGAAGGAAAGGCGAAGATACGACAGATCTTCCGGTCTTCAAAGGCTGGGGTCATCGGCGGCGCCATCGTCACGAAAGGACGCATTGCGCGCCAACATCACGTACGGCTCGTCCGCAACAACGTTGTTGTTTTTGAAGGGCGTCTTTCCTCCTTGAAGCGGTTCAAAGATGATGTGAAGGAAGTCGCGGAAGGGTACGAGTGCGGTCTTTCCCTGACGGGATGCAATGACCTTCGCGAAGGGGATGTCCTGGAGTCCTACCGCATTGAAAAATTAGCCGCTAAATTATAACTGCCGAAAGAAACGCCCGCTCAAAACAAGGGGTTCATCATGCAAGGGAAAAGGACCGAACGCGTCAGTTCATTGCTCCAGATGGAACTCAGCCGGCTGATCCTGGAGCGGGTCAAAGACCCGCGGCTGGGTTTTGTGACCGTGACCCACGTTAAAATGACCGCCGACCTGAAGTCGGCCGTGGTCTTTCTGAGCGTCATGGGGGATCTGAAGAAGAAAAACGAAAACCTCGAGGTTTTGCGGCGAGCCGCCGGTTTTTTGCAGCACGAGGTCGGTCTCGCGTTGAAGCTGCGTTATACCCCGAAGATCCAGTTCGAGCTTGACGATTCGCTGGACAGGGATTTTGAGATCGGCGAGGTGATCCGCAAGATCGAGGATCGGGAAAAGCCGGGGACCGAGAAGGCCGATGAATCTCAGGAGTGACGGTATTTTACTGGCCGACAAACCCCGGGATTGGACCTCTCACGACGTGTGCGCTTACGTGCGCGGACGCTTTGGGATCAAGAAAGTCGGCCATGCGGGGACCCTTGACCCGCTCGCGACAGGTCTTCTTGTACTGCTTCTTGGAAGAGCGACCAAACTTTCCATGCCGCTCAGCGC
Source organism: Candidatus Omnitrophota bacterium (assembly GCA_019052695.1). Lineage (GTDB taxonomy): Bacteria > Omnitrophota > Omnitrophia > Omnitrophales > Aquincolibacteriaceae > Pegaeibacterium. The sequence continues at coordinate 16,774 of JAHQRI010000024.1, read as the reverse complement.
GTGCGATAAGGAATATCTGGGCGTGATGGAACTCGGGGTCCAGACCGACTCCCACGACCGCCAAGGCAAAGTAATTGCAGAGGCCCCTTGGAGGGAGATCACGCTCGACGAGGTCCGCCAAACGGCTGCACGGCAATTCACCGGGGAGATCGTTCAGGTCCCGCCGATGGTGTCGGCCCTCAAGCACGAAGGGAAAAGGCTCTATAAATTGGCACGTCAGGGAAAGGTGGTCGAACGTAAAGGACGGAACGTGACGGTCTTTGAATTCCGTTTTGAAAAAAAGGAAGAGCAATTCGTTCATTTTTTTGCTCACGTTTCTAAAGGGACCTACCTCCGGACGCTGATCAATGACCTGGGGGATGCCTTGGGTTGTCATGCGACGCTCGCTCAGCTGCGCCGTTTGCGCAGCGGCCGCTTCCGCCTGGAACAGAGCGTCACGCTCGACGATCTGAAACGTTTTACCCCGATCCAGCTGAACGAAAAAATACTTCCTCTCAGCGCTGTTCTTACCGATTATGCGAATCATTACGGACCTACACCGGTTCCAGGCAAGTCCGTCTAAGCCGCTCGTCCTGGCGATCGGGAACTTTGACGGATTCCATCGGGGCCATCAGACTCTTTTGCGTTATGTGGTGCGCCAGGCCAAGCGGCGCAAGGCCGTCGCGGCGGCCCTGACGTTCGTTGAGCATCCCTACAGCGTTCTTTACCCGGACCGTAAGCCGATGATGTTGACCGGCGTTGAGCAAAAGATGCTCTTTTTGGCGCGGGCCGGCATGGATATTTGTTTTCTCCAGAAATTCACGCCGAAATTCGCCGCTATAACCCCCCAAGATTTTGTCCGTGATGTTCTTGTCCGGAAGCTTCGTATCCGGGAGGTCTGTATGGGCTACGACGCCCGTTTCGGCCATGACCGGAAAGGGGACGCGGGCATGATGGCTCATTTGGCGGAGGGCTGTGGTTTTCATTTCAAAAAAATGGATCCGGTCCTGGTCGCGGGGCAACCTGTTTCCAGTTCGAGGATCCGGGCACATTTGTTGAAAGGGGAAGTTAAAAAGGCCGGGGATTGTTTGGGGCGTCCGTTCAGCATGTTCGGCAAAGTCGTCCGGGGCAAAGGACACGGCACGCACCTGGGCGCTCCTACGGCGAATCTCGAGGTCCACGCGGAGATCGTCCTTCCGTTCGGGGTCTATGTTGCCTCGGGGCGCATTCTTCCGGAACGGGTCATCGCGCCCCGAAGCGGGTATTTCCGACCTCCCTCGAGAATGCCGTCCTGGTTGCGTGGGGTCATGAATTTCGGCAAGCGGCCGACTTACCCGTCGTTGGAAAGTCCGCGGCCGGTCCTTGAGCTGCATTTACTGGACTTTAAAGGGGACGTTTACGGAACCCTCATGGAGATCGCCCTGCACCGGTTCTTGCGCCCGGAGAAGAAATTCGGGAATGAAGAGGCGCTGAAGCGGCAGATCGGGAGGGATATCTTGCAGGCGAAGAGGTATTACGTCACAGGACGTTGAGGGGATCCGGAATAATTCCTTTACAAGCGAAAGGTTGTAGGGTATACTCCACCGACCTAAAAGGACATAAACCAAAGAATGATAAGGAGTTAGAGAAGGCATATGGCGTTAGAGAAAACAAAGAAGAAAGAGATCATCTCCAAATACAAGATCAGCAAGAACGATTGCGGGTCCGCAGAAGTTCAAGTGGCGATGCTTACCGAGCGCATTAACGGGCTTTCAGGGCACTTCGAGAAGAACGTTAAGGACCATCACGGGCGCTACGGGCTCATCAAAATGGTCAGCCGCCGCAAAAAGCTTTTGAGCTACATCCAAAAAGAGGACCCCGAGAAATACCAAAAGCTGATCGCTCGCCTCGAGCTGAGGAAGTAGTTTCCTCTTTTTCCTGTCTTTATTTCACAGACGCTTAGCGTTCAAAAAGGAAAGGCAATGACTCCCATGAATAAGATCGAAAAAGTTTCAGCGCAGATCGGTGACCGCGAGATTGTCATCGAGACCGGGCGTGTCGCGCGGCAGGCCCACGGTTCCGTGACCGTCCAGTGCGGCGGGACCGTCGTACTCGCGGCTGTGGTCGCAGGTCCGGACAAAGATGAGATCCGGGACTTCTTCCCGCTTACGGTGGACTACCGGGAAAGGACATACGCGGCCGGAAAGATCCCCGGAGGTTTTTTTAAAAGAGAGGGGCGTCCTTCTGAGAAGGAGATCCTGACTTCGCGTCTGATCGACAGGCCCATTCGGCCCCTTTTCCCCGAAGATTACCTCAATGAGGTCCAGGTTTCGGTGACCGTTCTTTCGATCGATGGTGAGAACCCCACGGAGATCTTTGCGATGCTCGCGGCCTCGACCGCGCTTCTGATCTCGGATATTCCGTTTGAGACGCCCCTAAGCGCCGTCCGCGTCGGCCTTGTGGAAGGCCGTTTTATCGCGAACCCCACACACCAGGAATTGGAACAGAGCGTTTTAGACCTCGTATTGGCAGGGACGGCGGAAAAGATCATGATGATCGAAGCCGGCTCCAAAGAGGTTTCAGAAGAAAAAATGCTTGAAGCGATCCGTTTTGGACACGAGGCCATCAGGAGAACGATCCAGGCCCAACTGGAATTGAAAAAGAAAGCCGGAAAGGTAAAAGAACCCGTCAAATCCTTGGAGGTCCCGGCGGAGATCGAGCAACGGGTCAAAGAGGCGGTGGAACACGAGTTCGAGAAAGTGTTCGGGATGGCCACCAAGGAAGAGCAAGAAGATTTTTTCAAGGACCTGTATAAGAAGGCACTTGCGAATTGCGATACCCAGGCGGAAGGTTTTAAAGAAGCTTTCGTGAAGATCGCCTTTTCCAGGCTTGAGTATGCCAAGATCCGCGAGATCGTTCTTTCCAAAGGGAAGCGTCCCGACGGACGCGGGGAGCGTGATATTCGCAAGATCACCTGCGAGACCGGTATTTTGCCCCGGACCCACGGGTCTTCGTTGTTCACACGCGGCCAGACGCAAAGTCTGAGTGTGGTCACTTTGGGCACGGGGGAGGATGAACAAACGATCGATGCCCTTGAAGGAGAGCAGTCGAAACGTTTCATGCTCCATTATAATTTCCCCCATTTCAGTGTCGGGGAGGTTGGGCCGAACCGCGGCGTCGGACGCCGTGAGATCGGGCACGGTGCTTTGGCGGAGAGGGCGCTGGAGAACGTGATCCCTTCTCAGGATGATTTCCCTTACACGATCCGTCTCGTGTCCGACATTCTGGAATCCAACGGTTCTAGCTCGATGGCGACGGTCTGCGGCGGTACGCTTGCGCTGATGGACGGAGGGATCCCGATCAAGGCCCCGGTGGCGGGGATTGCCATTGGTCTTGTTACGGATAAGGATCGGTGGAAAGTACTGACCGACATCGCCGGGATCGAGGACCACCTTGGCGATATGGATTTTAAAGCGGCGGGAACGCGTGATGGACTTACCGCGCTCCAGATGGACCTCAAGATCGGCGGCGTGACCGAAGAGATCCTCAAGGAGGCTTTTGACCAGGGCAAGCAGGCCCGTTTCAAGATCCTTGACATCATGACGTCCCACCTTGCGGAGCCCAGGGGCCTTTCGGTTTATGCCCCCCGGATCACGACCCTGCGGATCGATCCGGAGAAGATCGGCGAGCTCATCGGCCCGGGCGGCAAGAACATACGCAAGATCGTCGAGGAAACAGGCGCCAAGATCGACATCGAGGATGACGGCCGCGTTTTTATCGCCGCGGTGGACAGCAAATCCTCTGAGGCCGCGATCGCGCGCGTTCAGGCGGTCACCGAGGAACCCGAGATCGGCAGGATCTACGAAAGCACGGTCCAAAAGCTGATGCCCTTTGGCGCTTTCTGCGAGATCCTCCCCGGAAAGGACGGCCTTTGCCACGTGTCCGAGATCAGCGAGGGTTTCGTCAAGAGCGCCGGGGATTACCTCCGCGTGGGAGACAAGATCAAGGTCAAGGTTGTCGGGGTTGACGATCGTGGAAAGGTCAGCTTGAGCATCAAGCAAGCCGTCCCGGGCGGGATCCCGATCCTTCCCGAAGATCAACGGACCGTTGTGGAAGCCGCGCCTCCGAGACGTGATCGCGATGATCGCGGCGGCAGGGGCCGGTCCCGTCGTTGAAGTGAAAGAAACGCTGACGGTACGGGTCAAAACGCTCCCTCACTTCGAGGGCTTGCCGCTTCCCCGGTACATGACCGAAGGGGCGAGCGGAGTCGATCTCCTGGCTGCTTGCGAGGCCCCTGTTTTGATCCAGCCCGGGGACAGGGCGCTGGTGCCCACCGGGATTGTGATCTCCCTTCCTCAAGGAACGGAAGCCCAGATACGTCCCCGAAGCGGATTGGCCATGAAGCACGGGATCACCCTCCTGAACACCCCCGGGACCATTGATGCGGATTACCGCGGTGAGATCCAGGTTATCATGATCAACTGCGGCAAAGAGCCGTTCACCGTTGCGCGAGGCATGCGGATCGCGCAGATGGTGTTCGCTCCCGTAGTAAAGGCAATGCTCGATGCAGTCGATACCCTGGATGACACATGCCGCGGGGCCGGAGGGTTCGGCCACACGGGGCACTGACACTCAAGGATCCAAAAAGGCCGGAGCTCTTCGGTTTCATTCAACATGAAAAAAGAACGGATCAACGAAATGTGGGGGGTCTTTTTCCTCCTGCTGGGCCTCTTTACGTTCGCGAGCCTGTTTTTTTATCGGCCGGAAGATATCGCATTCTATACGTCCCACCCCAATTCTCCGGTCCGCAATTATAGCGGCGTGATCGGAGCCTACCTAGCCTTTGGGGCGTTCCTCGTTTTTGGCGTGAGCGCGTTCCTGATCCCGATGGTCTTCCTGCTTTGGGCAGGGTGTTTTTTCCTGCAAAGGGTCCCCGAGAGGAAGCTTTTCAAATTCATCGGTCTGGTCATCGCCCTTTTTTCGCTCGCGACCCTTGTAACGATCTCCGTGAAATCTCAATACCGGTTCGACTACGGAGGGGCCTTTGGGTATTTTGCGGGGAACCATCTGCTCCGTTATTTCGGCCGTCTCGGGAGTTACATTTTGGCAGGTTCGGCTTTGCTCCTTTCTTTGTTGCTCGCGACCGACTTCCTGATCTACCCGCTGGTCAGGGGGACACTGAAAAAACTTCAAGCGGCATTCGGGAAGGTCCCTTGGGAATTCTTCAAGCTACCCGAAAGTGACGCAAGACCTGCCGCGACCGCGAAGCCCCCAAGGGCCTCGGAAGACCGGAAGGAGACGGGGAAGACCAGGGAAAAGGAGAACGGGAAGACGCCGCCCCGTATGCCCGACATTCCGCTTAAGATAAAAACCTACCAACCCTCCTTGGGAGTGACGGAAGAGAAACAAAAACCGAACGAAAAAAAGCAGAAAGAAGAACCTCGCGAATCGGTTAAAAAGCCCTCGCCTGCCGCTTCGATCAAAGGCGAAGCTCAAGGTCAGGACAAACTTGCAGAAACCCCGGAGGAGGACGCGTCCTTTAAAGGGGTCATCGGCTCGGGTTCCCAAGCGGACGCGCATTACCAGTTCCCTCCCCTGGACCTGCTCAGGCGTCCTAAAGACGAAAAAGTCGAAGGGGACGACCTTACGGCCAATTCCAGGGCGATCGAGGCCACGCTTGCCGAGTTCGAGATCGAAGCGAAGGTCGTGGAAGTCGAACAAGGCCCCAAGATCACGCTTTATGAACTTCTGCCGGCCCCCGGGGTCCGCGCGAACTCGATCGCAGCTTATGAAGACGACATCGCCATGGCGCTCCGGGCGACGAGTATCCGTATGATCATCCCGATCCCGGGGAAGCAGACGATCGGGATCGAAGTGCCAAACTCCGTGTCGCGGCCGATTCTGGTCCGCGAGATGATCGAGAACCCCGAGTTTCGTTCCCAAAAATGCGTGCTTCCCTTGATCTTGGGTATCGACACGGGGGGAAAACCGATGATCGCCGACCTGACCGCCATGCCACACATCATGATCGCGGGGACGACCGGGAGCGGCAAGACCGTCTGCATTAATTCCATCATCACCGGTCTTCTCTATCATTGCACGCCGTCCCAGCTCAAAATGGTCATGATCGATCCCAAGATGGTAGAGCTCGCGGTCTACAACAAGATCCCTCACATGTTGTCCCCGGTGGTGACGGATGTGCGCAAAGCCGCGAACACGCTGAATTGGGTCGTGAACGAAATGGAAAAACGTTACCGGCTTTTTGCCACGATCGGCGTCCGCAACATCCAGGGTTTTAACAGCCGCCCGCTTTCCGAGGAAGGAGTGAAGCAGGTTGAATCGGCGGAGGGTTCCGACAACGTGGTCCCCGCGACGATCCCCTACATCGTGGTCATCATCGACGAGCTCGCGGACCTGATGCTCGTGGCCCAGGACAAGGTTGAGACGGCCATCACGCGACTGGCACAGCTTTCCCGCGCCGTCGGTATCCACTTGATCCTCGCGACGCAGAGGCCTTCCGTGGATGTGATCACCGGCGTGATCAAGGCGAATTTCCCGGCCCGTGTCGCGTTCAAAGTGGCGTCCGTTGTCGATTCCCGGACCATCTTGGACAACAAAGGGGCCGATAAATTGCTGGGTCGAGGTGATATGCTTTTCATCCAGCCGGGGAGTGACAACATGATCCGGGGACAGGCCCCTCTCATTATTGACGAGGAGATCAACCGCGTCGTTCTTTTTGCGGCCCAACAGGGAAAACCGGAGTATCACGCCGAGATCCAGGCGGCTCAAAGCGGTTTGGCCCAAGGGGGGAGCGGTGAAAGGGATGAGGTCTTCGAAGAGGCGAAGCGTATCGTTCTCACCGAACGCAAGGCCTCCACGTCTTTTTTGCAACGACGCCTCAGTCTTGGTTATTCCCGCGCGGCGAGGGTCGTGGACCAGCTGGAGGCCGCGGGGGTGATCGGTCCCCAGGACGGGGCAAAGCCCCGTGAGATCCTTTTACCCAATCCGCTCGGGGATTATACCGAGGCGACGCCGGTCAACGCGGATCCCGAGGAAGAGGAACCCTGAAACGCTTTGTGAAAAGCAATAGACGTTTCCCGTGCGAGCGTTTTTTTGTATAATACACGAGTTATGATCTCCGCCGCGTTGCTGTCGATTTTATGTTGCCCCGAGACCAAGCAGGGGCTTGTGGAAGCCGGACCCGCGTGGGTGGAAAAGCTTAATCAGTTGATCGCGCAGCGAAAGCTTAAAGACCGGTCGGGAAAGATCGTTGAACATCCGCTCGATACCGGGCTGGTCCGTGAAGACAAAAAATTCCTTTACCCGGTCCGCAGCGATATTCCCGTGATGCTCCCGGACGAAGCGATCCCCCTTGAAGGCCTTTTTTAGGCCGATCCCGCTCGGAGGTTCCGTTCATGACTGATCCCGCCTTATTACAAGTCCCCGGAGACGAAAAAAAAGTGCTGCTCCATTGTTGCTGTGCGCCTTGTTCCGCTTCGATCCTCCGGCGAATGCTCGACCGGGGGCTTGAGCCCTCGGTTTTTTTTTACAATCCCAATATTTATCCCCGGAGTGAGTACGAGCACCGTAAGAGTGAAATGGTCCGGCACGCTCGGAAACTCGGGGTGCCGCTTGTGGACGCGGATTACGACGATACCCGGTGGCTTGAAATGACTTCGGGTCGCGAGGAAGAGCCCGAGAGGGGAAGGCGCTGCGATCTTTGTTTTGAGATACGTCTCCGGAAGACGGCCGCTTACGCGTCCCGGGAAGGTTTTCGGGTTTTTGCATCAAGTCTCGCGATCTCCCGCTGGAAGGACCTCGAGCAAGTGACCCGGGCCGGGCGGCGGGCAGCGGCACTTTTCCCGGGGGTGGCCTACTGGGAACACAACTGGCGCCTTCAGGGCGGGGTCGACCAAATGGAGCGGATCGCCCGCGAAGAGGCGTTCTACCGGCAAAAGTATTGCGGCTGCATTTATTCTCTCAGGGGATCGATCCGGAGGAACCTTTTAAAGCTTTCCGATTTTCAGAGTACGTCCTGATCCCGGCCCGGGCGGTACAAGAGCACATTCGCCTTTTCCAGCGTCACCAGTCCTTCTTTGATCATGGGGTCCAGTAACCGCAGGAATTTCTCGATCTTTTCTTCCCCGTCGACGATCTCGATCACGATCGGAAGGTCCTCGGACAAACGGAGAAGCTTGGCCGTGTGAAGGTGGCTTTTGCAGCCGAATCCCAGGAACCCTTTGAGGGCGGTCGCGCCGGCCATGCCTTCTTTTTTTGCCAACAGGACGATGGCCTCATAAAGCGGCTGTCCTTGCCACTTGTCCGCCTCGCCGATAAAGATCCTGAGCAATTTTCCTTCAGCCGGTATTTTCATAAGACCCCCTTAGACGATCCGCGCGACCAAAATGCCCAAGCGGAGTGTGGCGAAACCTAAAAGAACGCTTAAAAGAACGTTCAAAAAAGCGCGGGCATTCTGTCCGTCTTTCATGAGATTGGCGGTTTCGAGGATGAACGTGGAAAAGGTCGTGAAGGCGCCGCAGAAACCGATCATGAGGAATACACGCCCCGCGGGGCCGAGCATGAATTTTTCGTCCGCGAGCACGGTCAGGACGCCGACCAGGAAACAACCGGTGAGGTTAACGGCGAGCGTTCCGTAGGGGAAGGAAGGGCCCCAGATCCTGTAAATGTACCCTGCGAAAAGTTATCGGGCCACGGTCCCTAAAGCCCCCCCAACGATCAAAGAGCCCCACTTTACCATAGGTCACTTTTTTTTACCGATCGAAAAGGCCTGGGCGAGGAATTTTCCCGTGGTGAAATAGCAGCTCGTGCCCGGGTCGAACATGAAAAGTTTCATTTTCAGGACGTCCGGGAACCCTTTTGCGTTCAGGAAGGTTTCGTCGACCTTGACGTCCTTGATCTCTCCGATGAACTGGGTGTGGATCCCGAGGGGGTGGACTTCCTTGAGGGCGCATTCCACCACCAAGGGGAATTCCCGGATGTAAGGGGCGTCCACAAGATCGCTTTTGACCGGTGTGAGCCCGGTGGCCTTGAATTTGTCCTCCGTCTTTCCCGAAACGAGCCCCACGTAATCCGCTTCCTTGAGGTATTTTTCGGAGGGGAGATTGACAGTAAACGCCTTTTTGAGAAGGATGTTTTCGTGGGTTTTCCGGTGGTCCCTCACCGAGACCGCGAGACACGGCGGTTCCGAGCAACAAATACCTCCCCAGGCGACGTTCATGGCGTTCGGGACCCCCTGCGCGTCATAGCTGCAAACGACAAGGACCGGTGTCGGGAAAAGGATCGTTTTTGCACCGAAAGATTTCTTCATTGAAGGCCTCCTGGGTTTTCTCCCCTGGTTGAAAATTTTTCGGACACCCGGGCCAACCGGTAATCAAGGAGGGAAGCTCGAGCGTTCCTACCTTCCGGCCATGTCCAGGATCCGGGTTTTCTTTTTCATGAAGCGTAGAACAAGGTAAAGGAACAAAGAGATCCCCCAAAAGACCCACCAACCCGGGGCGACCTTGTGTCCCGGTACCGTCAAAAGATCCGCGGTGACCCCCAAGACCGAGAGGGCTGAGACCACACCGAACTGTGTGGAGTGCTCCCGGCGAAGAACGGTTTTCCACGCGTAAGGGAGCGCGGGCCTTTGCCAGCCGCTCAACTTCGGGATAAAGACGGGGGTCTTGAGAGCCCAGCTCGTGAAGGCCGTCCCGAACTTTTGGCGCAGAAACTCCTCTTCCGTGTAAATGATGCGCTCATAAAAGATCCAGAAGATGGCGGCCCCCGCGGCGCAGAACCACCAGACCTGGGTAAAAAGCAGGAGACCGAGAATGATCAAAAAATTGCCCAAATAAAGAGGATTCCTCACGAGGGAGTACATCCCTCGAGTATTGAGGACATCAGCGGCCTGGGTCAGAGTGTTCCGCCCGGAAGTGCCTTCGGGCACGTAACCGGCGACCAGGCAACGGATGCCTAGGCCTGTCAGTGAGACCAAGATGCAAAAAAGTTCCCAAAGGTCGCTCGCGGATCCCCGGAACGCGTGCGAGGCGTAATGGGGGTCCAAGAAGGCCGCGATGACGAGGGGGGCCGCAAGCAGCGGGAGATAACTTCTCCAGCGAAAGAGGAATGCGCCCTGTTTTTCATAAGTTTCTTTAAGAGCCACAGGATCCTTTCATCGGAGGGATGGCCCTACCACTTTTTGAAAACAAAAAAGACCGCGGCGATCATCAATCCGAAACCGACAAGGTAGTTCCATTTTAACTCTTCCTTGAGATAAAACACAGAAAAACCGCAGAAAACCACTAAGGTGATGACCTCCTGGAGCGTTTTGAGCTGGGCCGTCGAAAACTGGTAGGAACCGATCCGGTTCGCGGGCACTTGGAAACAATACTCGACGAACGCGATCAGCCAGCTGATGAGGATCACTTTCCAAAGGGAAACGTGTTTGAACCGCAGGTGTCCGTACCACGCGGCGGTCATAAAAAGATTGGAGACGATCAAAAGGGAGATGGCGCGCATGGGTTCCGTGATGTTCCCTTAGAGGTGCTTCCGGGAAACCTCTTGGCCGAGAGGCTGGATGCGGTCAAGGGTCCCGAAAGCAGATGAAGATAAAGTTCCATGGGCATAAAAATCCCGGATCAGGGGTTTAAAAGGACGATACCGAAGTTCAGGCCGCACGCAAAACCCACCCATAAAAGATAGGGGAGCAGTAACAGACCGGCGATCCTTGAGACCTTGAAAAAACGCAGCATGGTAACCAAGATCATCGCCCAAAGCACAAAGATCTCGAGAAGGGCATACCCGGGGGAACGAAGCCCGAAAAAGAGGTAGGACCAGAAGACGTTCAGGACCAGTTGCGCCAGAAAGGCGGTCAATGCGTGGCGTACCTGGGGGTGTTCAAGACCTCTGGACCACACCTGATAGGCCGCAAGGGCCATGAGCGTGAATAAGGTCGCCCAAACGGGCGCGAAAAGCCAGTTAGGCGGCGAAAAGGACGGCTTTTGAAGAGACGCGTACCAGCCCGGGATCGCCGGAGCCGTCACAAGCGAACCGGCAATCCCGGCCCCTTGACATAAGCCGAGCGCCACAAGGAATTTTAACAGATCTTTCAATTTCACGTGCTGCCTCCCGCCGGACGGCCGGCCCTTAGTGGATCAAGATCGTTCTGTTTTGCTGGGTCATGATTCTATCAAGTTCTCCCCAAACCTTGAAGAAAAGTTCCGGTTTGAAACGGGGGAGCGGGACCCTCCCGGCGGGGGTCATCGCGAAAAGCCGTTTTTGGTGCAAGAGCTTTCGCAGTAGCATGACGCCCGTATGGGACCGTTCGTCCCGAACGCGGGCGATACGGAGGGCCTTTTCCAGCGGTACTGCGGGATGTTCGAATTCGATCCCTTTAAGGAAGTTCAGGATACGGGTCGTGATGAAAAGGGTATAAATATCCCCGCGGTCGGCAACAGGGTTTGCTATCGCCAGGGCGGTCAGACGCGCCTTGAAAATATCTGCTTCGGAAAGCGGCCCGAAAGTGGCGGCGACGGGTGCTCCGGGGGTGAGGTAGAAAGGAGACGCACCCAGCAGCACCGGGAGTTTCGCGTTAAGGCGCAGCGTCCGGACCATGGAAAGAACGGTCTCTCCCGGAAGACCCAGGATCTGGTAGGCCACGGTTTTGAAGCCGAGAGCGGCCGCCTTCGTGACGACCGCCGCGTATTTTTCGGTCCAAAGAGGGCGCCGTAGTTTACGAAGCAGGGCCTGGTTCGAGCTGACCAGCGAAAGATTCAGGTGCGTAAAGCCCGCTTCCCGCATGGTTCCCAGGACCTCATCGTCCAAAGTCCAATAACAAACGCCGTTCATGGCGGTCAACCGGACGTCTTTTTTGGGGAAGGACCGGATGATCTTTTTGCAAAGGGCCGTCGTTCTTTTTTTATTAAGCGTGAAATTATCATCCTCAAAGTCGAAAACGCGGTAACCCTCCCGGTAACGTTGTTTCATTTCCCCAAGGATATCCCTCGCGGAACGCTCCCGGTATGCGTGACCGAAGGTCCGGTGGACCGAACAAAAGGAACAGCGGTAGGGGCATCCGCGCGAGGTAATGATGAAACAAAGGGGTCTTCCTTCGAAAAGATACCTCTCACGCGGCAGGTCGGAAAGGTCAGGGACACGGAGTGCCCGGACGGAATAAGGGCGCCCTTCGGGATTCAAGTGTAAGGCCCCCTTTTTTTTGAAGCCGAGACCGGGGACGCGGTCCAGTCCCTTGCGGCGTCCCAGGGCCCTGAGGAGTTCGACGAGGGGTCTTTCGCCTTCTCCGCGGATCACAAAGTCGACTTCCGGATGGGAGAGCATGAACTCGGGCATGGCGGAGACGTGAGGCCCGCCCAAGAGGATGGGAACATGGATCCTTTTTTTGATCGCGGCGGCGCAACGCAGTACCTCGCGGTAATAAGGCGAAAAGAGGGACGAGAGGCCGATGAGGTCCGGCCGTTCTTTTGCGGCCTCCTCGGCGATCGTTTCGAAATCAGCGCCGAAGTGAAAATAGTGAAAAAAGGATGAAAAAGGGCTTTTGTCATCCGCGGCGTAATAATCCCTCAGATCACGAAGCTCGGGGGGGAGGGGGAGCGTTCTCCGGCCGTGACCGTGATGATAATCGCGGACAACGACCCGGATGTTCGGGAGGTGTTTCCGGACGGCGGCCTTTAAATAAGCGAGGCCGATCGGTTGAAGCCGGACATCCGTATCATAGAAGTCTTGGACCGGGGGCTGGAGCAAGAGGAGCTTCATGGAGAGGGAGAAGTCCCGCGCCGCACTAAGTTTCGCGGCACGCCGTCTGTTCCGCGTATTTTTTCAGACGTTTTAAAAAAGAAAGGGTGTCCCGCTCGACGACCTCGAGGAGTCCCGCCGTCCGGGGGTCCCAGCGGGACGTGGCGATCGCGGTCTCCTCGAAATAATGCACCCTGACGCCTCCGGCGACAGCCTCCAATTCGTAGTACCCTTTTGCACTGAGGAGCTTCGGGATCACGCGGCCCTTCTGGTACGAGTCGATCAGTTCAAAAAGGACCCGGTTCCGATCTTTTTGGAGGCTGCGGCGATAAGTGGTCTCAAGCGTGTAGAGCTTGTTTTGACGGATATACCGGACATCGTAATGGTCCGTGTCTTCGCTTAAGAGGGTGGCGTGAGCAGCATCTTTTTTGAGCAATTGCCGCAGATGATGGAACCGGTAGATCGTTTCGAGGAGACAGGCCGGCTCGGCCCGGACCAGGATGCTCGCGCGGAAGAAATAACGGTTACCGTCCCGGTCCATCGAGAAAGACACCTTGGGGGGCGTTGCGGGGCCCTTCCAGGTAAGGCCCGCTTGGGCTACGGCCAAAAGGCAGAAGAGAAGAATGCGGGAAAAGCGGACGGAAAAAATTCTTTTGAGCATGGTTTCAGTGGGCCTTTCCCAGGGCTCGTTCCAAATCTTCAGGAAGCGGGGCGCAGATCTCGAGGGACCGGCTACGGGCGGGATGGGCGATCTTTAGCCGCCAGGCATGGAGAAAAAGCCGGCGTAATTCCAAGGACCGCCGCAACGATTTATTTAAGCCGAAATGTCCGTAAAGACGGTCTCCCGCCACAGGATGACCGCGGTGGGAAGCCTGGACGCGGATCTGATGTGTTCTTCCGGTCACGAGATGGATCTCAAGCAAAGCCAAGTTGAGTTGGGGAAAATGCTCTTTCAGCGTGTAGTGCAATAAGGCGTTGGGTTTTTTCGCGTGACCGATCGCGGTTCGCACGCCCGTTCCCCGGCGCTGCTCGGTGAGGGCATCCCGCCAACTTCCCCGTGACGGCATGGGTTTTCTTGAAACAAGGGCGATGTAATTTTTTTCGACTTCGCCCCGCTCGAAGGCGTCGCGGCACGCCTTGGCGCTATCCGGATCCTTGGCGGCCAGAAGGATACCGGAGGTGTCCTGGTCAAGACGGTGAATGAGCCAAATCCTGCCGCCCGGGGCGTCAAAACGACGGTCTTCCAGGGAATAATCTCCTTCAAAAGCGCAGGCCGTTTTACGTCCCCCCGGGTTAGGGTGGGAAAGCACGCCCTCCGGCTTATCAATGATCAGCAGGGCTTCATCCTCGTAAAGGACCGGACAGCGGGTGATAGAAGGGGGCATCACAAAAGGAGCCCCTGAAGCAGGTTCAAAAGATAGCCTGTAAAAATGATGGCAAGCGCCGTGACGCCGAAAAAGACCGCGATTAGAGGAAGCCTCATGGCCCGGCGGAGCATGACGGCCTCGGGAAAACTCAAGGCCGCGATCGCCATCATGAAGGAAAGCGCGGTGCCGAGGGGGACCCCCTTTTGAAAAAGAACAACAGCCACCGGGACGATGGCCGCGCAACTGCCGTACAGGGGGATCCCGAGGACGGTGGCGATCGGGACGGAGAAAACGCCGGCTTTCCCGATGATGGATCGGATCAGTTCCTGCGGGACGTAGTTGTGGATCAAAGCGCCGACCGCGACACCGGCAAGGATCCACGGCCATAGTTTTCTGACGGTACCATTCGCCTCCCGCAGTCCGAACACGACCCTTTCCTTGAAACTCCGGGAGGCAGGCTCTTTGCCCCCTGGGGTGTTTTGGGGCAACAGGTCTTCGACAAGGTGGGATTCCAGGCCCATTTTTCCGAGAAGGATCCCGCAGGTGATGCCGAGCGTCAGGCCGCTCGCAATGTAGGCGATCGTGATCTTCCATCCAAAAAAGCCCAGCATGAGAACGACGAGGTATTCGTTGACCAACGGGGAGGTGATCAGGAAAGAGAACGCGATCCCGAGGGGAATACCGGCTTTGAGAAAACTAAAAAAAAGCGGGATCGAGGAGCAGGAACAAAAGGGCGTGACCGCACCGAAAAGCGCGGCAAAAAGATTCCCCCATCCTTTCCCCCCCCCGATCCACTTCTTGAGTTTTTCTTGTGGGAGATAGGTCCGGAAGAATCCGAGGACGGCGATCATCCCGTACAAAAGGAGCAGGATCTTGAAGGCGTCGTAGATGAAAAAGGAAAGAGCCGCTGCAAGCGGGGAATCGGCCGGAAAACGCAAGAGCGAATAAACGATCCGGTCGGCGATCAGTTGCAGCATGGATCCCCGTCGTCACCCTGGGAGCGGCAACCACAGCCGGTTTTCTTCGATTTCTCTTCGAGCTTTTTATCCAGCCTTTCAAAAAGGCGGGCGAAAAACCCTTTTTTTTCCTTCTCTTGTTTTGAGTGAGCGCAGACGTCCATACAGCTCCTTTTGCGGATCGGGGAACGGGCGGTCCCTCCGGGGAAACCGCCCTCCCGAGCGCGTCCGCCTAGCAGCAACAGCAGCGGGATTTTTTCGAAGTTTTTTTCGTTTTTTTCTTGGCGGTCTTTTTCGTTTTCTTGGCCATGGACTCTCCTTTTTGGGTTTGTGAGGGTTGTTAGAGTTTGTTCAGGAACATGAGACAACCGATCGATACGAAGGCAGCGGCGCCGGCGTAGCGGATCCATTCGGGCCGGATGTGTTTTGAAAGCGCGGCACCGATCAGAACGGATAACAAGGTCACGAGCGCGAAACCCGCCAGCGAACCCAGGAAGACCGCCCAGGGCTTTCCGGTTTTGGAGGACATCGTGAGACTGACCAGCTGCGTTTTATCCGCTAGTTCCGCGAGAAAAATGGCCGAAAATGTCGCGAAGAAGACTTTCATGTCCATAAGCGTTCCTCCCAGTTTGACGCCCCCGTGATTTTATCTCAAAAAATCGGAAAGGCGAAGACGATATTCGGAACAGCGCCTCCCGAACCCGTCTCGAGAGCTTGACAAGCCGGACCGTGACGCAGTTCGAGCCTTGTTACCCGACGTGTTTTGGGGTGATGAAGATCCCGTAGGAGCGGGCGAGCTGCGTGGAGTCAGTCATGGATGAGACTGGCTGCCGAGAAAATCTTTCGCGGAATGGCGGGGTCTCAAAGTTCGGTTCCGGGAGGGTCGACCGGACAGGCCCGGGGGAAAAGTGGCGCGGCCATTTCCCGGGGCGGAACGGGTTCGGGTCTCTTTGCGCGTTGCTCCGGCTGAGGTTTCGAAGGTATAATCCTCCGCATGAAAGACCGTCGCGCCTTCCTTCCCATCGATCAAACCGACCTCCGGGAACGCGGGTGGGGATCCTGTGATGTCGTGCTCGTGACCGGGGACGCGTACGTGGACCATCCCGCGTACGGTGCCGCGGTCATTGGCCGGGTCCTGGAGAACGCGGGTTTCAAAGTAGGGATCCTTGCCCAGCCGGACTGGGCCTCGTCCTCGGATTTCCTCAAGCTCGGCCGGCCGCGTCTTTTTTTCGGGATCACGGCCGGGAACCTCGATTCCATGGTAAGCAATTTCACGGCCAGCAAGAAGCCTCGCCGCAGCGATGACTATTCCCCGGGCGGGCAGGGCGGCCGGCGCCCCGATCGCGCGACCCTTGTCTACGCTAACAAGATCAAAGAGCTTTTTCCCGGCATTCCGGTCGTTCTCGGAGGGGTCGAAGCGAGCCTCAGGCGCCTCGCTCATTTTGATCATTGGGCGGAAGACGTTCGTCGCTCGATCCTTTTGGACGCGAAAGCCGACATCCTGGTCTACGGTATGGGGGAAACGCAGATCGTGGAGATCGCCCGCCGTTTACGGGACGGAGAGGACGTGAAACGGCTGCCCCCGGTCCGAGGAACGGCCATTCTGCGGAACAGTCTCGAGGGCTACGAGGATGCGGTAAAGATCCCCTCCTTTGAGGAGGTGAGGGGGAATAAGGATAAATTCAACGGGGCCTTCAGGCTTCATTACGCGGAGAACGATCCTGTGCGCGGAAGGACCGTGGC
>JAHQRI010000023.1 GCA_019052695.1 Candidatus Omnitrophota bacterium | reverse complement strand
CCCGCCCGCACCAGGATCACTGTCGCGAAGAAACGGCTCAGGGTCTCAAGCATTGTCCGGGTGTCCTTATCCTGCATGGCTCCAAAAATGAGCCACGCGTTCTTCATCTCCGGCCTTCGGCACAATTCAACAACAAGCTGCCGGACCGAGATCGGATTGTGCGCCCCGTCCAGCAGAAATGTTCGCCCCCGCCGCCGGAGATATTCCATACGTCCCTGCCACGCCCCGGCCCGAAGCCCTTCAACCAAACGGTCCTGGGTGATCGGAAAACGGAAGTGCTCTTTGAGAACCGCCGCGGCTTTCAACGCGGTCCCGGCATTCTTCCGCTGAAAGTCTCCCGCCAGCCCAAGGGGGATCCCGTGAACAGCGGAGGCCCTCCAGAGAAACCCTTTTTGTTTCGTCACAGCCGCACGGATCGCACGGAACGCCTCGGGGGGCTGGTGACCGGTGACCGCGTGGTTCCCTCCTTTAATAATACCGGCTTTTTCTTTGGCGATCTTGCGGAGGGTATTCCCCAAAAAGGCCTCGTGATCGAAATGGATCGGCGTCAGAACGACGAGCGGGGCTTTAAGAACGTTGGTCGCATCTAGCCTCCCGCCAAGGCCGACTTCAAAAATACCAGCGCAGACATTGTGTTTAGAAAAAATAAGGATCGCGAGGAGCGTGAGGACTTCGAAATAGGTCAGAGGACCGTAGGCCCGTGGGACCGGGGACTCCCGCAGCATCCTCCGGACCTCGGTTAGGCCTTCTGCCCACATTTCTCGGGAAGCCTGCCGGCCCTGGAGACGGATCCTTTCTCGGGGATCGTCCACGTGCGGAGAATGATAAAAACCGGTCCGGATGCCGTTGGCCTGAAGAATGGATTCGAGAAAGAAACCGGTCGAACCTTTGCCCGTGGTCCCGGCAATAAGGATCGGGAAGAAGCCCTTTTCCGGATGCCCGGCGACCCGGAGAAGGTGTTCCATCCGCCTGAGATTAAAAAAGGCGTTTTCGGGCCATCGGCTCAACCTTTCCAAGTCCAGGAAAGGGTCGAGAAATTTGAGGGATCGGGTGTAGTTCATCTTAACTCAAGGAATGCGGAGGAATGATGGCGGATGGCGTAAATCCAAATCCCACCCGCCTTCCGCCATTCATGATCCTGAATTAATGTTTGAAATGCCGTTCACCGGTGAAGACCATCGCGATCCCTGCCTTGTCGCAGGCCTCGATCACGTCTTTGTCGCGGATCGAACCACCGGGTTGGATGATCGCCTTGATCTTCCGGGACGCCGCAACCTCGATCGAATCCGGCATGGGAAAGAAAGCGTCCGAACCGAGCATGGCCCCTTCGGTCTGGTAACCGGCCTTCTGGCAGGCGATGTGCACAGAGTCAACGCGCGACATCTGGCCCGCACCGATCCCGACCGTGCGCTTCCCTTGGGTCAGGACGATCGCGTTGGATTTCACGACCTTGGCGCATTGGTAGGCAAAGATCAGGTCTTCCAGCTCGCTTTCCGGAAGCCGGGCCTTCGTCACCCATTGAAGGTTCTTCTTGAACACATTCCCATGGTCTTTGATCGGCGTGTCCTTTTCCTGGACGAGTATGCCGCTTCGGAGGAACTTAACGTCGTAACCTATGCCGCCCCCGAATCGGTGGATCGCTATCAGCCGCAGGTTCTTCCGCGCTTTCAGGATCTTCAAAGCCCCAGGCTTGAAGGAAGGCGCTACGAGGACTTCAAAAAAGTTCAGCTTTTCCAAGATCTTCGCGGCGGTCTGGCGGTCACAGGTCCGGTTGAGGCCTACGATCCCGCCAAACGCGGAGAGCGGGTCCCCGTCGATCGCTTTTTCAGCCGCCATCAGGACCTGCACGTCCTGCGCGATGCCGCACGGATTATTGTGCTTGATCACGCAAGCCGCCGGGGCACGAAACTCCGCCAACACATCGAGCGTCGCCTCCACGTCCATCAGGTTGTTAAAGGAGAGTTCCTTGCCATGAAGCTGGCTCCAAGCCGCCGTCCCCCGGGCGCTCCCGGACGCATAGAAGGCCGCCTTCTGATGAGGGTTCTCCCCATACCGAAGGTCCTGGACTTTCTTGAATTGAAAGACCATTTGTGGCGGCAACGCCGCTTTTTCCTCCTCCGTCTTTTTGAGGAACCGGGCCATATAGTGACTGATCACCACGTCGTAGCCCGCGGTCCTTTCAAAGACTTTTTGAGCGAGCGCAAAGCGCAGATCCTCGGAAACGCTCCCCTGGTGCGCCTCCATTTCCTTTTCGACGCGGACGTAATCGGCGGGGTCCGTGATAACGGTGACGGACCGGTAATTCTTCGCAGCCGATCGGAGCATGGACGGCCCCCCGATGTCGACGAATTCGACCGCCTCCTCCATGCTGAGGTTGCCCTTGCTCGTCGCGGCCTCGAACGGGTAGAGGTTCACGACCACGAGATCGATAGGCTTGATCCCGTGGGCCTTGGCCTGCCTCTGGTGGCTTTTTTTGTGGCGGAGGAATAGCAACCCCCCGTGGATCTTCGGGTGAAGGGTTTTCACGCGCCCGTCGAGCATTTCGGGGAACCCCGTGACGTCCTCAACCGCGATCGCGGCAACCCCGGCTTCTTTCAACGCCCTCAAGGTCCCACCGGTAGAAATGATCTCGACCTTGTGTTGCCGCAGGGTCCTGGCGAAAGCGATCAGGCCGGTTTTGTCAGAAACGCTGATGAGAGCACGGCGAATGGCACGGTGAGACATCGTTCAGATCCTCCTTCGATAAAATGAGTGAATTTTTCGGGTCACGGGACCGGGCACTTTCACGCCGATCATCCGGCCGTCCAGCGCTCGCACTGGGAGAATCTCCCAAGAGGTGTTCGTCAGAAAGGCTTCATCCGCGTTGAAGAAGTCATGTCTCGACAGGGGGGCCTCAAGGACCCGGTACCCCATTTCGCGGGCGCATTTTATCACAAACCTCCGGACCACTCCATTCAAGATTAGGGACTCCGAAGGCGTCCGCAGCAGAACTTTTGACGAAGGGCAACGGTCCGGGCCGGCGTAGGTGACAAGGAAAAAATTTCCCACTCTTGTTTCCGTCAGAAGTCCCCCGCGGTCCAGAAAAAGCCAGTCGAAGACCTCCCCCGGATCGGAACCCGCCGTCGCCAGAACCGCTTGCTGGTAAGCCGCCGCTTTCACCTGATACGGAAAAGCGTTGTCTCCTCCCCGCGGAAAGGAAGCCGTCCTCAGTTGCACCCCCGTCTTATACAAAGCCTTGGGGACACCCCGCGCACCGAGGATCACAAATGTCTTCCCGCCGCAAAGGGTCACACGCGCCGAAGTGTTTTGCTCGCCGGACGCCCGAAGGGCCTTCCGGACCTCTCCACGGATCTTTAAAAGTTCGGGTAAGGGTCTATAACCCACGGTCCGTGCGGATTCCAAAAGCCGTTGAAGGTGATCCTCCTCGTGAAGGATCTTTCCGTTCCAGACCCGCATCGTTTCAAAAATCCCCACGGCCTCGTCTTGAAGCAATTCAAGTCCCTGGGTCGGGGAAACCTCATGACCGTTCAAATAGACCTTAGGGGGCATGGGTCTCCCGGAGCGCCTTGATCAAGGCTTGGGCTTTGTGAAGCGTTTCCGAGTATTCCTTTCGAGGGATGGAATCATGCACGATCCCCGCTCCCACTTGAAGATGCCCCAGACCCTTCGTCAAGATCAGCGTGCGGATCACAATGTTGAGGTCCATATCCCCGCAAAAGTCGATATAGCCGATCGACCCCGTGTAAAGACCGCGGCCGCACGGCTCGAGCTCGTCGATGATCTCCATGCAGCGGATCTTGGGACATCCCGTAATCGTTCCGCCGGGGAACATCGCCCTCAAAAGATCCAAGGCGTCTTTACCTTTTTTCAGCCGGCCCGAGATCTTCGATACGATGTGAACGACATGCGAATACTTTTCGAGCGCCATGAAGGCGCCGACCCGGACCGTCCGGTAATCGCAAACGCGTCCAAGATCGTTACGCTCGAGGTCCACGAGCATCAGGTGCTCGGCCTTTTCTTTGTCGCTCCCGAGCAGTTTTTTGCGCCACATCCGGACCCCTCGGCGGGGGCCGAAGGCGGGACAGGTCCCGGCGATCGGCCTCGTTTCACAGATCCGCCCCTTCTTCCGGATCAAACCCTCCGGCGAGGAGCTGATCACTTCCATGCCCCGGATCTTCAAAAAGCAAGAAAAGGGCGACGGGTTGATCTCACGAAGTTTTCCGTAAAGTTCGAGAGCGGGCCCGGAAAAGCGAAACGAAAATCGCTGGGATAAGTTCGCCTGATAAATATCTCCCGCCGCGATGTAGGCCTTCGCCCTCGTGACCATACCCCTGAATTGACGTTCTGTCATCCCAGGACGCACCTTTCCCGCACGGAACTGCCCCCAAAGTCTTGGCCGTGTCCCTTCAAAATAGGATCTCAGCTTTTCGAGCCCTAGCCGTTGTTCAAGGGAGGTCCGGCCATATGACGTTAAGAAATAAACTTTTTTTCGGTGGTCAAAAACAATCACGTGCCGGAACAGGCCCAGCCATAGCTTCGGGGCTTTTCGTTCCTTCGAGGAGGCGAAACGGACCGTGTCGCATAATTCCGCCATCTCGTAGCCCCAATACCCCACAAGCCCCCCCGTAAAAAACGGGAAGGCCCCGGAGGGGGCCGCTCGGTGTTCTCCCAACAGTTTCCGGAGGACGGTAAAAATTTTTTTCGACGGATACGCTGCGGGCTTCGGACCGTTCACGTATAAAGTTTCCCCAACGATCTTAAGGCTCAGGACCGGGTCCGTACCGAGATAGGAATAAACTTGGTCGGGCGGCACACAACGGGAAGAATCAAGAAAAAAACATTCGCGGGATGAAGCATAAATCCGGCGGAAGATCTCCCAGGGAGGTTCCGAGGACCGGTATTTTTCAACGGCCGGGGTCTTCATAGAAAAGACTTCCGCGAGACCGGAATGCCGGGGTTCCTAGTCCAAATGGGAATAGAAAACCAGACCGGTCGCGAGTTTGGGGTAGAAGTAGGTCGATTTCTGCGGCATGCGCTCGTTCACCGCGCCCATTTGCTCAAGCATCTCCACGCGCGGCGGCTTCAAGAGGAACGCCGCTTGCGCTTCGCCTTTTTCCACCGGAGCGACGGCCCCCTCCACCGTGTGTTCGAATCTTAGCACCCCTTCCCAGGCGTTCTCGTGCAGCCCCAGGGCCGCGGCAAAAATAAAATGTCCGAGCACGTTCACGTTGAGGTCGTACCAGACCGGCGGCTTCCCTTGGGGCATCCGCTGTTTGACTTTTTCCCTGTCGTTCAGGGTCATCAAAAAAGCGCCCTCCCGGAGCACAAGACCGAACGTCCTGCCACCGTCGTCGGGGTCTGAGGTCATCGTCCTCAGCCGCTCGACGGAGATGCTTTCAAAAGCGAAGTACTCCTGAAGGCGCTGTTTCAATTCCCGGTCGTCCATACCCAGCTTCGAAACGATCCGGTGGGTCGGTAAAACGATGAATCCCGGATCATCGAAGCTCACAAGCGCCATGTACATGCTGTCGTACGGCATGATCAGTTTGTCGGAGGCGCGGTCCTGTTGCCGCTTGAGCCTCGCGTATTCCAGGGCGGTTTCATAACGGTGATGCCCGTCCGCGATGTAAACCCTTTTGCGCTTCAATGCTCCATGCAACCGCGCGAGAATGTCCCCGTCCTGAATGACCCGGAGTGAATGGACGATCTGCACATCGTCCTCGGCCTCGAAAAGCGCCCGGGAATTCATGGGGTCTTGGATCAACCCGCGCAATTCGTACCCGTCATCTTTATACAGTCCGAACACGGGGGAAAAATTCGTCTGGACCTCCCGGAGAAGCTTCATGCGGTCTTCCCGCGGGCCACGGAGCGTCTTTTCGTGCGGAATGATGATGCCCTTTTCGAACGGTTCCAGCCGCACGCGCCCGAGCAATGCAAAACGGCTCTTCTGGACACCGCTGATGGGGTCTTTAAAGGTCTGACGGTAGACGTAGAAACCGGTCTCCTCATCCTGGATGAGAACCCCCCTCTTTTGCCATTCCCGAAAAAAATCACGCGCCCGAGTGTAAACGTTATGCTGATCATCATCCGAGGCCTCTTTTCGGTTCAAGATCAGACGGACGCAATTGTAGGGAGAGCTTTCATATAGTTTGTCCTGCTTTTCACGGGAAATAACGTCGTAAGGAGGCGCGATCACCGAGGCGATGTCCACGCGGTTGGGGTCATACCGCCAAGCCCGGAAGGGCATGAAATCCAGTTGGTCTTTGGACGTCGAAAACGCCGGGGATCTATTCATAGGAGGTGCGATGGTAACATACGCCCCCTGCCTTGACAAGAGGATCGGTCATCGTATTGGCCTTTTGGGATGCTTTTTTTATTTCACTTTCGTTCCGTCGGGAATAGGCCGTTCCGGAACAATAAGGGACATCCCCGCGCCGTCAGAGGCGGCCAGGAGCATACCGTTCGATTCGACCCCGCGGATCACGGCGGACTCCAGATTGTCGATGATCACGATCTTTTTTCCTTTTAGTTCTTCTTCAGAATAAAAAGCCCGGATCCCCGCGACAATGGTCTTTCTTAATTCCCCCACTTTGAGGCCCAACACATAAAGGCGGTCCGCATTCGGGTGAGGTTGAACCGATTCGATCTCCGCCACTTTGATCTCTAATTTTTGGAAGTCCTCGAACGAAGCCATGTTATTTCTCCCAGGATGCCCCATCAAAAACACTTCCATGACGGGTTTTGTGAACAGGAAAAAGGATTTCCCCTTTCCTTATAATTTTATCGGACGTTTAAAATGCCACCCAAGATCAGCCGAATTTAACGACCCCTTGCGTGAAAAACTTGTGCCGTATATGTTTATATTTATACTCGGAGAATATCAACACATTTGTAGGATGATTCTATTTTAGAAAGGATTATCGGACGTTGACTTCGCAAACATTTGTTTCAAAAAAGCTTAGAATCGCCTCGTTCTGCTTGATTTTCTAAGACTAAGTGATATGATACCTTCCCATCCTACCTAGAGAGAGGCACCTCATCGTATTCATTCAACCGGGAGGGAGTTAATGAGCAAAATAAAAATCGCTATCGTCGGCGTCGGAAACTGCGCGGCATCCCTGATCCAGGGCATCGAGCACTACCGGAACATCGCCCACCAGAAACAGAACAAACACAAAGAGGTTGAATGCTTCGGCCTCATGAACTACGACATGGGAGGTTACTTCCCCCATGATATCGAGGTCGTTGCGGCCTTTGACATCGACAAGCGAAAGGTCGGTGAAAGGCTCGACGTTGCCATCGAAGCCAAGCCGAACTGTGTTTGGAAGATCCCGGCCTCGATCGGCAAGAGCAAAGTCCGGGTCGAGATGGGGAACGTCCTCGACGGTGTTTCCGAACACATGGCGAACTACCCCGAACACCGCACCTTCATCGCTGCGAACAGGAAACCCTGCAACGTAGAAAAAGTGCTCCGGGAAAGCGGGGCGGAGATCCTCCTGTGCTATCTTCCCGTCGGTTCCCAAAAGGCCGTCGAATTCTACGCTGAGGCCTGTCTGAAAACCGGCGTCAGCCTGATCAATTGCATGCCGGTCTTTATCGTTTCGAACCCAGCTTGGGCAAAACGCTTCGAGGCCAAACGGATCCCCTGCATCGGCGATGATATCAAAGCGCAGATCGGGGCGACGGTCACGCACCGGACGCTCGCAAAACTTTGCATGGACCGCGGGGTCAAGATCGACCGCACCTACCAGCTCAACACGGGGGGCAACACGGACTTTCTGAACATGCTGAACCGCTCGCGGCTCGAATCCAAGAAGATCTCTAAGACCTCGGCCGTCCAAAGCCAGCTCGACGTTCCACTCGAGGAGGACAACATTCACATCGGTCCTTCGGACTACGTCGCCTGGCAGAATGACAACAAGGTGTGTTATCTTCGCATCGAGGGACGTGGGTTTGGCGGCTTCCCGGTCACTATGGAGATGCGGCTCTCCGTGGAGGACTCCCCAAACAGCGCCGGGTGCGGGATCGACGCCATTCGTGCCTGCAAGATCGCGCGCGACCGTAAGATCGGGGGGCCTTTGATCTCGATCTCGGCGTACACGATGAAGCATCCGCCGAAACAGATCGTCGATTACGAGGCTAAGGAGCTGGTGCGTAAGTTCGTCCAGGGGACCTGTCCCCGCTAAGGAGTGAGGATGCTTCGAGAGACCGTCTATCCTAAGGTGGAGCCCTGGATCAAACAGGTCGTCTCTTTCCTGGCCGCTCAAGGCGTTTTTCCCAATCAGTTGACGCTGGCCGGTGCGGTCCTGAGCCTCCTAACCGGTGTCATCTACGCTAAAGGATACCTTTTCTTGGGCGGAGTTTTACTGCTGCTTTCCGGGCTGGGGGACCTCCTTGACGGCCCTTTGGCGCGCCTCACGGGGAAAGCGGGCCCGTTCGGGGCTTTCCTGGACTCGACCGTGGACCGCTATGCGGATTTTTTCGTGCTCAGCGGGATCGCTATCTACTTCGTCCGCAAGGGTGAGATCTTCTGGTTTGTTGTCACGCTCGGTGTCATCCTCGGATCTTTCGCGGTCAGTTACACGAAAGCCCGGGCCGAGAATTTCATCCCGACCTGCGGGGTCGGTATTTTTGGAAGGGCGGAACGGCTCCTGATGCTGGCCGCCGGAACCCTGGTCACACCGCTCCTGGGGCTCGTGCTGCTGACCCTCCTGATCGGAACACATAGCACCGCGGTCCGCAGGATCCTTCATACGAGAAAGACCCTCGACCAGCTCCCAAAAAATTAATGGGCCGCGCACACCGCTTTCTTGGCCGCCTTCTTACTTTCTCCCTCGCGTTCCTCGCGCTGTCCCTCCCTCCCGTCCGGGCCGCTTCCGACACCGGCGCGCTCGAGACCATCCTGCGAAAGATCGAGGCGCGCCACTACCGGTGGGTCGCGATCCGCGCGGAAGTCCTTCTTTTTTTCGCGGTCTCGGGGAATTCACGCGCCATGTGCGGCGGCGAACTTTTGTACCAGCGTTTGGATGAGCGTATATTCCTGCCTTGTGTTGACCCGCAGAAGAACCTCGTCTTCGTGTTCCGGAGCCTCGACCGGCGTTTCGACCTTTACCTTCCTTCCCAAAGAACGGTCTACCACGGCTCCGTTTTTGACATGGAAAACTCTCCGGAGATCGAAAGCCATCTGAAACCCCGCGACCTATACCGCGCTTTGAAACCTTCGGCGTTCGACCCCGAACGCACCGTCATCGAGCGCGATGATCCCGTGAACATCACCCTTCTTGTTTACGACCGAAGATCAGGAGACCGGTCCTTGCAAAGAAAACTTTATCTGACACCCGAGGGGGATGTTCTCGGGGAGCTTTATTACGGGGCGGCGGGACAGCTTTTGACGCAGATCCATCGTTACGATTTCCGCGAGATCCCGGCTCGGGTCAGTTCTTACCGTTCCGTTTTCTTCCCGAAAAAAATCACGATCGTCTCTCCTGAAAGTCAAAAAGGGAGCGCACTTTTTTTCGCGAAGGTCAAACCCCTCGATTCCTTGGACCCGTTGGAATTCATCCTGCGGGTACCGTTAGGCACAAAAGAAGTTTTTCTGGACGAAAAAAATCCGTTTTTCGCGTCGGGAATGGCCGAAAACGGCGAAGGGTCCCATTCGATAAAGGCGGCGATGGAAGCTACGCCGGAGGAACCGGCCTTTCTGGAACCATCGGGGTCGGACGCCGCAGGGATTGATAAGATCGATGCCGTTGTTCCCGAGGCGACCGTTGGGCGGGACACGGATACCGCCTCCGAAACCCTGGCTACAAGCCGGCGGGCAACGGTCGAACCCTACGGCGAAAAAATGCCTGCAACGGACCAGGTGACCGGACAGGCCATCATCCCGGAGATCAACACGACGACCACGGAACCTCTTACGGAACTTGGGGGCGCGAGGATCGGAGCCTTAGAGCCGACCCGTCCTCGCATCCGAGGACCGGTCCTGAGCAAAGCTTCAGCACTTGAACCGGGATCCAAGAAGAATAAAACGACGTCTTAGCCCCCTTGCCTCTAAAAAAACCTCTCGGGCGGGGTCTGGATCATTTGAAATTCAGGACGATCGCCTTGGTACGTGTCATGGCTTCGATCGAGTAGCGGATCCCCTGCGTCCCCATCCCCGAGCTTTTAACACCGACAAAAGGGAAATGGTCCGGACCGCGTTCCGTCTTGCCGTTCACCTGGATCG
Source organism: Candidatus Omnitrophota bacterium (assembly GCA_019052695.1). GTDB lineage: Bacteria > Omnitrophota > Omnitrophia > Omnitrophales > Aquincolibacteriaceae > Pegaeibacterium. Next base: position 10,645 of record JAHQRI010000023.1, on the reverse strand, counting down.
TCCCGACATCGAGAAGCGCCGCGACCCCGAACACGTTATCGATATCCTCCGAGAACACGGAGGCCTGCAATCCGTATTCCGAATCATTCGTAATCTTGACCGCTTCATCGACCGTTTTCACACGGAGGATCGGGAGCACCGGCCCGAAGGGTTCTTCCCAGGCGATCCGCATGTCTACGGTCACCTTGTCGAACAATGTGGGGTGAATAAGGTTCTTCACCCGCTGATTCCCGGTCAAAAGTTTGGCACCCTTGGCCAAGGCATCCTCCATAAGTTCTTGGACAAAATCGGCCGCCTCCTCGGAGATCAGAGGGGTGATGTCTGCGTTGTCTTCGGGGCGCCCGACCGTCATCGCCTTGACGAGCGGCAGGATGTTACCGATCAGTTTGTCGGCAACCGACTCCATGACAAGGATCCGTTTCACCGCCGTGCAACGCTGACCCGAAAAGGAAAAAGCCCCCGCGACGATATGCTGTGCGGCAAGGGCTAGGTCCGCATCCTCCAGCACGATCGCGGCGTCCTTCCCCCCGAGCTCCAAAAGGAGCGGTTTCATGCCCGTGAGACTCGCGATATGCTTCCCCACCTTACTGCTTCCCGTGAAGGCCACCATGTTGACGGAAGGATGGCTGACCAAGTAGTCCCCTATGGCGCGGCCTTGCCCCGTGATCACGTTAAGAACGCCGGGGGGCAAACCGGCTTCACCGAGGGCCCTGCTAAAATAAAGCGCGCTAATCGCTCCCTGGGTCGGGGGTTTAAAAACAACCGCGTTCCCAGCGACAAGCGCCGGGGCGATCTTGGAAGCCGCGAGATTGATCGGATAGTTAAAAGGGGCGATCGCGAGAACCACGCCGAGCGGGACCCGGTTGACGATCGAAAGTTTTGTTTCATGAAATCCGGGGAACGCCCCCGAGGAAAGGCTCTCCCCCGTGATCCGCTTCCCTTCTTCGGCCGTGAAATGGATGAGATCCGCGGTCCGGCTCACTTCCGAGAGGGAGGACTTTTTACTTTTAGCGATCTCGTGAACCAAGACCTCCGCGATCGGCTCTTTTTCTCGTTCCAGGATATCGGCGGCTTTATGCAGGACATCCGCCCGTTCACTTACCGGGACCTGGACCCAGGATCTCTGCGCCTGCGCCGCACCTCGAACGAATGCGTCTGCCTCTTCGGTCGTTGCAGCCGGCACTTCCCCGACAAGGGAACCGTCGGTCGGTGAAAAGATCTTATCCCGTTTGCCCGAACGCGAGTCGACCCACAGACCGTTCAGCAGATTTTTATATATTTTTCCTTCGCCTAAAATGCAGCGGAACATGAGGGCCTCCCTTGGAGCGGCAGTTCACCGGGAAAGAACGGAAGACGGAAGTTCCAGGCGCTCTTCCGGCATCCCATCGCGCCGCCGGTAAAAGCGGATTTCGGACTCGCCGAGCACCCATGAAAAATAGATCTTATGGCCGTTCAGTTCTCCCGGCATTTCCACACGTCCCCGTTCGATGTCCCGAAGAATGACCCCGGAGGCGAAGATCATTTCGACGTCCTGGGCAAGGTCTTCGATGGCCTCTTCGAGGGCATGGATCCCGGTCTCAAGATCATCTTCGGGATCTGCGAACCCTCCGCTCCGTTCGGCGACACAGACCAGCTCGTGCAGGAACAGGGTGTCATGCATCCGACTATAGATCTCTTTCTTGTGCTGAAGGCGTTTGAGCCGCGCGGCCAGGTCCGGCAACAGGGCGTTCGCCTCGTTCCAGGAAAAACAGCTTTTCTTTTTTTTAGAGATCATAACCCCTCCGTGCTTTACGTCGCGACACTCTCCGGAGCGACATCGGCCCAAAGAGCGGGCATCAACCCGCCCCCGGTCGCCACATTCACGACGCTTTCGTCGCTGAGACGGACCACGCTTCCCGTGTACTTCCCCCCGGAGACCAGTAAATTAAAATTGTATTTCTTGTACATAAAATCAAGCTTCTGGTTCATGATCTCCGGGACCGTGATGATCGGCACGGGGACCTGCTCCTGGATCACCCAGTCCCCCTCCTTGAGCGCCCTGTCCACGGCCACGTTCCATTCCGCGTCCGGGGTCTCGCGCCCGATATGCACCCGCCGCGGGCCGTGACTTGTTCCGGCGGGTTTCAGGACCAGGGATTCTTTTTCGTCTTTAAGAAAATCGATCAAAAAGACCTTGCGGTGGCCGTAAAAATCCTCGGCATCCGCCAAACTTCGCGTCCAGGGTAAGTGCTGGCGTTTCATCTCATTCTCGTTCTCGCTGAAGAACCGGTCGCATTCGGGGGTCGTCAACAGGGAGAAAAGGGCCTTGCCGGCCGCGAGCTTGGACCTCAGAGGATTGACCATGCAAACCGCCTTGTCCCGGTAGGCCCGCAACAGGTCCTGCACCTCATCCAGGCGCTCCAGGATCTCGTCAAAAAGGACCCGGCGGTGGATGAGGTGGACGCGGAACCCCTTATGGTAAAGTTTCCCGCCTTTGTACTGAAGCTCGCGCGGGTCCGCGATGACGGTCTTGTACCCCTTGGATTCGAAACGCTGCTTCATGTGTTCGCATTCGGATGCCATCCGTGAGTGGCGCCAGTCAACGATCGCGATCTGCGGCGTTTCGTACCCTCCGAACTCTTCATAGACCGCGAGAAGTGTCGCGAGAATGCTTTGAACGCGTTCGCTCGGCGCCAGATGGTGTTCTTCCATGAAGGGCTTAAAGAGCGTTTCGTTAAGGAATCCTTCCTCCAATTGATCGGCATAGGAGGCGCCAACCGGCGCGTCACAGTTAAATTCGAACAGTTTCAAGCTTTCCCCTTCCAGTAAAGCATCAAAACGGCTGAAGACCACGTTCTGCGAATAACCGGGATCGATCTTCACAAGCTCTTCGGCTTCGGGAGAGAGATAAAAACGAGGACGCAACCGGGCCTCTTCAAAATAAAGCCGCGTGGCCGCATTTACGATCTGGTGGAACGCCGCGGAAACGCGTTTGAGGAGGTGTTGTTGTTTGGGAGTGATGAAGAATGCTTTGTAGAAGGCCGGCACCGTGAAGCGGCCATAGGAAAAAGCCGGCCGCTTGAGTTTTTCCTTGAAGGCAAGGATAGCAGGGACGGCCAAGGATTCCTTGGTGCGCAAGTATTGGTCAAAAGCGTAATCCAGGTTCGCGGTCATGCCGCTCAGACCCTCGCGTTTGGGGGATCGCTTAGGGACCCTTCACTGCGGTGCGATCACAACGAGGTCCATTATACCCGAGATCGTTCGGGGAGACACGGAAGTTTTGTCGGAACTACGAACGAAGGAGCTGTCGCAACACGTACGGAAGGATCCCTCCATGGCGGTAATACTCGACCTCGATCGGCGTGTCGATGCGGCACACGGTCTCAAAGACCGTCGTCTTCCCGTTGAGCGAGGCTTTGCACCGAAGAAGTTTACCCGTCCTCAAACCGTCGGCAATGCCCTCGATACAGTAAACCTCCTCCCCCGTCAACTTAAAGGTGGCCGCGTTCTGTCCCTGGAAGAACTGGAGAGGCAAGACCCCCATCCCGATCAAATTACTGCGATGGATCCTTTCGTAGCTTTCCGCGATCACGGCCTTCACCCCTAAAAGTGCGGGGCCTTTCGCCGCCCAATCGCGGGAAGAGCCGCTACCGTACTCCTTTCCCGCGATCACGATCAAAGGCCGACCGGTCTCCCGGTACTTCGTTGCGGCATCGAAGATCGTCTCGATCGACGGCTTTCCCTTCGGGGGGAAGTATCGCGTCACGCCCCCCTCCGTACCCGGCACAAGAAGATTCCTGAGGCGGATGTTCGCGAACGTCCCCCGAACCATGACTTCGTGATTCCCGCGCCGTGACCCGTAAGAATTGAAATCCCTGGGGGCGATTCCGTGAGCAGCCAGGTATTTCCCCGCCGGGCTCCCCGGCGCGATGGAGCCCGCCGGAGAAATGTGGTCGGTGGTGATCGAATCCCCCAACACCGCCAGGACCCTGGCGTTCGCAATGTCCCGAAGGGGTTCCGGGGTCGTTCGAATGGATTGAAAATAAGGAGGCCTTTTCACATACAGGGAGCTCTTGTCCCACGAAAAGGTTTCTCCGCGCGGCGCCGCTAGAGACCGCCAAGTCTCATTTCCCTCGAAAACATTCCGATATCGCGAAAGGAAGAGGGCGGGAGCCACCGCCTTAAGCGCACCCCGCACCTCGGCGGGCGTGGGCCAAAGATCCTTGAGATACACCAATTCTCCGTCTTTACCTTCGCCTAAAGGCTCCCGGGTAAGGTCGATATCCACCGTCCCGGCGATCGCGTAAGCAACGACAAGGGCCGGCGAGGCAAGATAGTTCGCCCGGACCTGAGGATGAACACGCCCTTCAAAGTTGCGATTTCCGGACAGCACCGCCGCGACCCAAAGCCCCTGTTCCCTGACCGCTTTCGCAACGGGTTCCGGCAAAGGTCCGGAGTTCCCGATACAGGTCATGCAGCCGTAACCGACCAGATGAAATCTCAGGGCTTCGAGAGGGGCCAATAACCCGCTCTCTTTTAAATAATCCGTCACGACCTGGGAACCCGGGGCCAGGCTCGTCTTGACCCAGGGACGTACGGTGAGGCCCTTGGCCACGGCCTTTTTAGCCAGGAGGCCGGCCGCGAGCATCAATCCCGGATTTGACGTGTTCGTGCAACTGGTGATCGACGCGATCACAACAGCGCCCTGTCCCAAGCGGCAAGTCTTCCCGTCGATCTTTAAAACCGTTCGCTTCGCCCGATCTTTTTTGCCGGTCACCGTTTCCGCCAACGTTTTTTTGAAAGAGGCCCTCATCCCGCGGAGGGGCACGCGGTCCTGCGGCCGCTTCGAACCCGCAAGGCTGGGCTCCACACTGGAGAGATCCAGATCCAACACGCTTGAATAAGAGGTATTTTCTTCCGGATCTTCGCGGAAAAGCCCTTGCTCCTTCAGGTAGATGTCGGCCAACCGGACCGTTTCCTCGTCGCGACCCGTCAACCGGAGATAATCCAAGGTCTCCTGATCGGCCGGGAAGAAACCGACCGTGGCACCGTATTCCGGGGCCATGTTCGCCAGGACGGCACGGTCGGCGAGGGATAGACGCTTCACTCCGGGACCGCAGAATTCAACGAATTGACCGACGACCCCTTTGGCGCGAAGCAACTGGACCACCGTTAACACAAGGTCCGTCGCGCTCACGCCTTCGGACAATTTCCCGGTCAACCTGAACCCGACCACTTCCGGGATCAGCATGGAGACCGGCTGGCCGAGCATCGCGGCTTCCGCTTCGATACCGCCCACGCCCCAGCCCAGAACGCCGAGCCCGTTGATCATCGTGGTGTGAGAATCGGTCCCGACCAGCGTGTCGGGATAAAGAAAGGTCCGCCCGCCTTCGCGTTTGCTGAAGATCACGGGCGAAAGGTATTCAAGGTTCACTTGATGAATGATTCCCGTGGCGGGGGGCACCACACGGAAATTCCGGAACGCCTGTTGCCCCCACTTTAGGAATTGATAACGTTCCCGGTTCCTTTCGTACTCCTGGGATAGATTGTCGGAAAAAGCCCCCGGCCCTCCGAAAAAATCCGTCTGGGCCGAGTGATCGATCACAAGATCGACCGGCTGGAGGGGGTTGATCCTTTTGGGATCTCCTCCCATGGCGACCATGGCCTCACGCATCGCCGCCAGGTCCACGACCGCCGGGACCCCGGTAAAATCCTGGAGCAACACGCGGGCCGGCGTAAAAGCGATCTCCTGCCCGCTTTTTGTCCGGGGGTCCCAATTGGCGAGGTTCTCGATATCGGCCCGCGTCACGTTACGGCCGTCCTCATTACGCAACAAATTTTCAAGAAGTACGCGAACGGAGTACGGCAATTTCAGGACCTTCGCGATCCCGCACTCCTGGAGGGCTCGCAGTCGGTAGATGGTGTAATCTTTCCCGCCGATCTCCAGCGTGACCTTGCTCCCAAAGCTGTTGAGAAGACTCATAAGATACCCCTTGGGGGTTCAGCCGGCCGCGTTTTTCCCGGGCACGGCCTCACAAAAAGATCCTTGTCAGAGCTTTAGTTTTTGGAAGTTTTGACGGACATCCGCAGCAGACCTGTGAAGCTCCTTCCGCTCCCCGTCTGTGAGACTCACTTCCAGAACTTCTTGGACACCATTCCGTCCCAATTTTGCGGGGACCCCGCAATAGACGTCCTCTAAGCCGTATTGCCCCGTCAGGTGCACGCAGGAGGGTACGGTCTCCCCCGTGTTCCGAAGGACCGCCCGCACCATTTTCACGACGGAGGCGGAAGGCGCGTAATAAGCGCTGCCGGTCTTGAGCAACCCCACGATCTCCGCGCCTCCCTGACGCGTCCGTTGGTTGATCTGCTCGATCAACGCGGCTTCCATGACGCTTGTGAGGGGTTTCCCTTTGACTTGCGTGAGCTCCGGTACCGGGACCATTTGGTCCCCGTGGCCTCCGAGGACCACCGCCTTGACTTCCGCAGGATCACACGCGAGTTTTTCTGCGATGAAATAAGCATAACGCGCGGAATCCAATTCCCCCGCCATGCCGATCACGCGCGCGGCAGGAAATCCGGATTTTTTCTGAGCGAGCCAGGTCATCACGTCCAGCGGGTTGGTCACCATCACGATCACCGCATCAGGGGACCGCGCGGCACAGGCCGTGATGATCCCGCCGACGATCTCGGCATTCTTAAAGAGAAGGTCGTCCCGGCTCATTCCCGGCTTACGGGCCAATCCCGCCGTCACGACAATGACATCCGAACCCGCGGTGTCCTCAAAGCGGTTCGTTCCCACGATCTTAGAAGAAAAGCCCTCGACCGGCGCCGACTCCATGATATCCAGCGCTTTCCCCTGAGGCAGCCCTTCAACGATATCGACCAGCACCACGTCTGCGAGGTCTTTCTCAACGATCCGCTGTGCGGCCGTGGCGCCCACGGACCCCGCGCCCACAACGGTCACTTTGGAATTTTTCACCAGTTCTCCTTGGCTTTTTAAAAGACCTGCGGCACGATGTGAAAATCCTTATGCGTTTTGCTGGAGGCGACGGATGACGGCTTCGCCCATTTCCCTGGTCCCGACGGCCGTCAGATCGTTCCGGTCGGGCTTCATGTCGTAGGTTACCTCCTTGCCCTCACGGATCACATCCGCGACGGCCCTTTCTAGGCGGTCGGCCGCTTTGTTTTCGCCGAGGTGCCGCAGCATCAGGACACCCGACAAGATGACCGCCGTCGGGTTCAATTTATTCATTCCTTTGTATTTCGGAGCCGAGCCGTGCGTCGCCTCAAACAACGCTCCGTCCGTCCCGATATTGGCCCCGGGGGCGACCCCCAAGCCCCCGACCAGTCCCGCGCAAAGGTCCGAAACAATGTCCCCGTACAGGTTCGGGAGGACCAGCACATCGTAGAGCTCAGGTTTTTGGACCAACTGCATGCACATATTGTCCACGATCCGGTCTTCAAACTCGATGTCCGGATACTTTTGGGCCACTTCGCGTGAGACCTCAAGAAAAAGGCCGTCCGTGAACTTCATGATATTGGCCTTGTGGACCGCCGTGACCTTCCTGCGCTTGTATTGCCTTGCGTACTCGAAGGCGAATTTCACGATCCGTTCGGTCCCGGCCACGGAAATGGGTTTGATGCTCAGCCCCGAATCGCGCCGAATCTTTTTTTGAGAAAGTCTTTCGATGTGTTCGATAAGTTCCGCGACCGGGGCCGTCCCTTTTTGAAATTCGATGCCGGCATAAAGATCTTCCGTGTTCTCGCGAACGATCACCAGATCAATGTTCTTATAACGGGAGCGAACGCCTTCATAGGATTTGCACGGCCTGAGACAAGCGTAGAGATCGAGCTCTTTGCGAAGGGCCACATTGACCGAGCGGAATCCTTTCCCGACCGGAGTGGTGATCGGCGCCTTGATGGCGATCTTGTTCTTGCGGATCGATTCGATCACACGGTCCGGCAATGGCGTTCCTTCCTGGTCCATAATGTCGAGACCGGCCGTCTGGATATCCCAATCAAATCGAACGCCGGTCGCCTCGAGGCAAGCCCTTGCGGCCTGGGCGAGCTCGGGGCCGACACCATCGCCCGGGATCAGGGTAACTCGGTATGATTTCATAACATGACCTCATTGATCAACTTGTGGGTCTCGTGAGAGCATTGCGATAACGGACGCCTTCCGTTACAATGCCTTCCTTACCCGAAAAAGTTCAACGAACGGGATCGTATTCTATATGAAGAACCGACAAATTAAAAGAACGCTCTTGGACGCCCTGACCCGGGCCGGGAAGATCGTGAAAACGAACTTCGGCAAACCACAGAAGATCTCCAAAAAAGGCGTTTTCAACCTTGTCACGGAAGTGGACAAAGCCGCAGAAAGGGCCATCGTCGATCTTATTCTCAAAAAGTTCCCCCGGCACGCCGTTCTTGCCGAAGAATCTCCCGCGGTGGAGGGCTCGGAAGGCCGTTGGATCATCGACCCCATCGACGGGACAACGAACTTCGCGCACGGATTCCCCACCGTTTCGATCTCTATCGCCTTTGAACGGGAAGAACGGCTGGAGATGGGCGGTGTTTTCGACCCGTTCCGCAAGGAACTTTTTTTCGCAGAACGCGGCAAAGGGGCGGTGATGAACGGTAAAAAGATCCGTGTCTCTAAAGTGCCCGCGCTGTCGGACGCGCTCCTCGCAACGGGATTTCCGTACGACCGGGACAAAAATCCTGATGACTACTTGGCCATGCTCCGGGCCTTCATTACCCGGATCCAGGGTGTTCGCCGCGGCGGTTCGGCGGCGATCGACCTATGCTATGTGGCTTGCGGAAGATTCGACGGCTATTATGAAATGAAGCTCTCGCCCTGGGACAAGGCGGCGGGCATGATCATGGTCCAAGAGGCGGGAGGCCGTCTTACCGACTTCTCGGGGAACCCCCTCACTTTATTGGGGATACAAAACCTGGCCACGAACGGCCGGATCCACGAGGCAATGCTCGCCGCGCTCGAACCTTTCAAACGCCTGGGCCTTTAGCCCTCGAAAGGTTTGCATGCGAAAGAAAAAATCCGCCGCAAAACCCAAGCCCCGGCACGTCTGGGTCATCAATCCGAAGACCCGGGTAAAACCCTCTAAAAAACACGCGCTTTCCAGACGGGATAAAAAGACCGAGAAGAATTGGGTCGACGAGCTTTTTGATTGAGCGTGAACGGACCCATAGGGAGCGACCCTGCTTTTTTTGATCCGGCATCCCGGCTTTTTTCGGGCATAAAAAAAGCGCCGGGCTTTGGGCCTGGCGCTTTTTATAGAACCTTCGGAATTCTTTTTACTTCCCGCTGATGTCCACCGGACTCGGGATCGGAACGTCAACAGGCACCGGGAATGTGACCAAATGAACGGCACCAAGCACCGTCGTCATCACGGTATCGACAAGCCCCTGCCCTACGCCCGCCCACATGTTCTTATCCGTGGCGGCATATTCTTTCGGGGTCGAGAAAAGTTTGCTCCACCCCAAGACACCATTGGTCAGGCCATACCCAAGCTTCCCGACCAGTTTATCCGTGTAGCTTTTTTCTTCAGTCCACGGGCTCGGGGTCGCGGCAAAACCGACCGGCGCGAGCAGCATGGCAAAAAGAACCGCTAAACTGATGATCTTCTTCATTGACTCTTCCTCCCTGGTGTTAAAACCCTCGGATGCCTACCGCTTCCATGACGCGTTTTAACGCGGCTTCATGACGGCAGCAACCAATAAGTTTTCCCAAACTTTTATCGGCCCCTTCAGCTCCAACTGAAGTTTTTTCATGGAAAAAGAATTTCGAATTTAAAGAAGCGTCCTATAACTTTTTCTATTCCTGCGGAATGACAAAATAGGGAAAGGAGGAAAATTCTAGAGCGTTTTTGTAAGGGCAGGCATCACCAGGGCCGCTTGCCACCGCATCATTCCCGCTTTCTCCTGCGCTTCGGCGATCGAGCGGGGACGGGTCCGGACCAGAGCTGTGACCGTCGCACGTGATGCCAAAAAATAAGGGTCCATCTTCAGATCGGCCGCGATGGCTTTACAGGCGTTGAAAAGTGCTTCGACCTTTTCCTGGGAAGGCCCCGCTCCGAACGATCGTACTTTCGGTAAAGGGCCGGGCCATTCCACGGGAGAAAGGGCCTCCGCCCTTCGGACGGCGTCTTCCAACCTGACGAGATCGCCCTCCTTGATCCTTTGAGGCATGCGCGGGCCCTGGCAAACGGGACCTTCCGGATTTTTTTCACGCCAAGCGACCCATCCGAGTAGATCCTCATTCTTCATGATCATAAAAGGAGGACGGTCCCTTTGTCTGGCGATCTCGTCCCGCCATGCCCAGATTTCTCTGAGGAGCGCCAGTGCCCGGGGAGACATTTTCGATGAACCCTTGATCCGCCAAGCTTCTTTCCCCTCGTCTTTTGGCGAAGCGCCAGCCGCTTCAACAGCACGCTCACAACACTCGCGATGCCACTCCAGTCTTCCGCACTCTTTCAAGCGCTCCCCCTGCGCGTCCGCGATCGCCTCCAGGTATTTCGTGTCGTCCGTGGCATAGCGAAGTTGTCCTAAAGACAGAGGCCGTCGCGACCAGTCCGACTTCTGCCCGGTGTGGGCCAGGATGGCGCCGCAGTATTTTTCGGCAAGTGCCCCAAGACCTATCTTTTCC
>JAHQRI010000125.1 GCA_019052695.1 Candidatus Omnitrophota bacterium | reverse complement strand
GTTCTTGCCCGCACCCCGGGCAGCGAAGACACCGGAGGGGTACCGCTGGGAAGAAGGGGGCTCTCGTTCGATCGGCCGCGTGAAATTGTTCCACGGCAATATCGGGGTGATCCTCCGTGCGTATGCTTATCTCAAGATCCTCGGCCTGGAGGGGCTGCGCCGGGTCAGTGAAGGGGCCATCCTGAACGCGAACTACCTGAAAGAAAAGCTGAAAGTGTCTTTCAAAGTCGCGATCGACGGCCCGTGCATGCATGAGTTCGTCCTGTCGCTCAAGGACTGCGGCGGCCAGGGAATCCACGCAGGCGATGTCGGCAAACGGCTTCTCGATTTCGGATTCCACGCGCCGACCGTCCATTTTCCGATCGTGGTGCCTGAAGCGCTGATGATCGAACCGACCGAGACCGAAACGAAAGAGACCCTCGACCGTTTCGCGGAAGCGATGGAGCAGATCGCGCGTGAAATCGAAACGGACCCCGAGAATGTCAGACAGGCCCCTTACACGCTTCCCGTGCGCCGTCCCAACGACGTCCTGGCGGCCCGTAAACCGATCCTGTCCTACCGCGACATGGTCCGTGAGAAGGTCCTTCTGGCTGAACCCGTGCCATGATTTTGGAGCTCGGGACTCGGGACTCGGGATGCGTTTTTTTTGTTTCGAGGGGCGATTCCCAAGTCCCTAGTCCCTTCTGTTTTTTATGAATTGGCAGCTACTACCGACGATCAGCGCTCCCATGCCGTTTCAGATGGCACTGGACGAACTTTTTTTTGATTCCCACATCCAGGAACTCCGCCCGACGATACTGCGCTTTTATTACGCTTCTGAGCCCTGGATCAGCGCCGGTTATTCCTTTCGCAGTGCCAGAGATCTTCAAAAGTCTTCCGTGGTCCTCGAAAACACCGGAATTCCCGTTTGCCGGCGTCCGACCGGCGGCGGTTGCGTCCTCCACGGGGCTGACCTGACCTTTTCCATTATCGCGCGGTACGCGCCCGATGGCGATGCGTTGAATTCGGTCCGAACGAGCTATGGGAAGATCCACGAAGGTGTTAAAATGGGGCTCGGAAAATTAGGATTCAATGCCGATTTTTACACTTCCCGGGATGCCTTGCCGCAAGGGAAGGATTGTTTCCGCTCTCCGGTGGTAAGCGATCTTTCCTGGCGGGGCTGCAAGATCGCCGGCGGCGCGCAAAAACGCTCTCGCGGCGTGCTGTTGCATCAGGAATCGATACGGGTCCCACCGCGCGTTGAACGGGCAGCTTTGGCCCGAGCGGTCACCGCGGGATTGGAGACGGTCTTCGGAGTTTCGATCGGGGCGGCGGACTTTGATCCCCGTCTTTTTTTTCAAGCGCAGCAGAAGGCATTACTCATCGACGGATATCCATGGAAGAATTCGGCAACTATCTGAAAAAGATCGAAGAGATCCTCGAAAAAAACCCGGACTTTAAGTTCGAGGCCTATACCTTCGTGCTCGCGGCGCTCCATGACACGGTCACGCGGCTCGAAAAACCGCGTCATATCTCCGGGCAAGAGCTTGCGGAAGGCATCCGGGTCTATGCACTTGAGCAATTCGGTCCGATGGCCAGGACGGTCCTGAATTACTGGGGGATCCGCCGGACGCTTGATTTCGGGAAGATCGTTTTCTCGCTGATCGAGGTGAAGCTCCTGAGCCGGCAGGAGGAGGACAAGCTTCAGGATTTCGCGGATCTTTATGATTTCGCCGAGGCCTTTGATAAGGGATACAGGATCGAAGATGAATAAAGACCTGCTCGCAGAACTGAATCCGGTCCAGCGTGAAGCCGTGACCTGGCACCCGGGAAAGCCCCTTCTGATCCTGGCCGGAGCGGGCAGCGGAAAGACCCGTATCCTCACGCACCGGATCGCCCACATGATCTCCTGCGGTGTTCCGGCCTTCAATATTCTGGGGGTGACCTTCACGAACAAGGCGGCCCAAGAGATGCGCACGCGGATCGAAAGGCTCGTGGCCCAGCACGTCTGGGTCAGCACGTTCCACTCCACGTGCCTTCGTATCCTCCGCCAGGACGGCCCGGCGGTCGACGTAGACCGCAACTTCGTTATCTACGACGAATACGACCAGCTTCAGATCATCAAAGACTGCGTGGCGGAGCTCGGGCTCAATGAAAAACAGGTGCATCCCAAAGGGGTGCGGGAGGAGATCCAGCGGTCGAAGGATTATCTCGTGACCCACGAACTGTATGCCGCGAAAGCGTCCGACCTCTACCAGGACGCGGTGGGTAAGGTCTACAAACGTTATGAAGAAAAATTGAGAACGCTCAAGGCGTGCGATTTCGGCGATCTGATCATGAAGACCGTGCAGCTTTTCGACAAGGACGCCGCGGTGCTTTGCACCTGGCAGGATCGGTTCCAGCACATCCTGATCGACGAATACCAGGACACGAACCACGCGCAGTACCGTTTCGTGAAACTGCTCGCGGCGGCGAAGCGCCAGATCACCGTGGTGGGCGACCCCGACCAGTCGATCTATGCCTGGCGCGGTGCCGACATCAAGAACATCCTGAATTTCGAGGCCGATTACCCCGAGAGCGGCTGTATCCGGATGGAACAGAATTACCGCTCGACGGCCGTGATTCTTGAGGCCGCTAATCACCTCATTCGGCGCAATGCGATGCGTAAGCCCAAAGCATTATGGACCGAGCGCAAGGGCGGCGAAAAGATCGAACTCTTCAATGCTCAGGACGAGAGCGCGGAAGCGGAGTACGTCGTGCGGAACGTCATGAAAGCGAAGGGGCAGGGGCGCAGCTATGCAGACCAGGTGGTCTTTTACCGGGTTCACGCCCAGTCGCGCGTGCTGGAAGACGAGCTCATGCGGATGAATATCCCGTACAAGATCGTGGGAGGCACCCGGTTCTATGACCGCAAAGAGATCCGGGACGTCATCGCGTACTTGCGGTTTGTCGCTTTTCCCCACGACGCCGTAAGCCTGAAGCGGATCATCAACGTCCCGGCGCGCGGGATCGGAAAAAAGGCGATGGAGATCCTCGAGGCGGAAGTGCAGAAAGCGGAGGGCGGAAGGCAGCAAGAGGGCAACGAAAGGACAAATGCGCCGTGGGAAGAGGTCCTTGCGAAAGTCGAAAATATCCCGGGGTTGACGCCGCGCGTCAAAAAAACGCTGGCCGGGTTTTACGCATGGCTCCAGAAGATACGGAAAAAACAGGGGGAACTCAAGGTGCGGGACCTTTTGGAGCGCATCCTGGAGGATACGGGCTATGTCGCGGCGCTCGAAGCGGAACGGACACCGGAGGCCGCGGCGCGGCTGGAAAATATCGAAGAATTTTTCAGCGTGATCGAAGAATTCGCCGAGCGGCCGCCGCTCCCAAGCGACGGGGAGCCCAAGGAGCAGACGCCCCTTGAGTTCTTTCTGGAGTCGATCGAGCTGGTGACCGACCTCGATGTTTGGGACCAGGGGACGAACGTGTTGACGCTGATGACGCTTCATACGGCCAAAGGTCTCGAGTTTCCCATTGTTTACATGGTGGGACTCGAGGAAGGGATCTTCCCGCACGTGAATTCCTATGCTGGCCCGTCGGACGAGCTGGAAGAGGAGCGGCGGCTTTGCTACGTTGGCATCACGCGGGCGAGGGAGAAACTGCATATTTCTTACGCAACCGAGCGGCGGATGTACGGCGCGACGCATCACAACCTTCCGTCCCGTTTTCTGAATGAGATCCCGAGCTCTCTTTATAGTGCCGAATCAATGTACTCCGCAGCCGACCCCTTTGAACCCGACGAAGATCCCTCCGTCCACGAGCCGGTCATCGAGTTTGACGACGATCCGCCGGCCCGCCCAGGCCGCTATTCCCGCTAACCGTCTCAGTCTCCGGTCTTAATCATGGTGGCTGAATAGGGTTGCGGAAGGGGCGGAAATGAGGCCTGAATTTACAGGCCAAATCACTCCGATAAACACTAAAGTCTAGAAATCCGTCTCACTAAACCTAACCCATTCAATTGTAATAAGATAAGAGTGCTATATATTGCTATATTTTCTTGATTTTTATGCGCTTATAAGTTACTTTTTAGTATTGACCAAAATAAAATAGATATTAAAAAGATTTAAAAAGCAAAATCTATGATGAACGCGACCAAAAAAATCGTGAGCATGGTGACTCTACTCTGCTTCGTTCTGACGCAGAATCTGTTTGCCTCACCCGGGATGGGGATCGATATTTTTCCGACCCGCGAAGTGCCGGCGACGCTGCAGATTGATATTCCGGCAGAACTTGCCACGCTCGACGGGATCTACGAGGCCCCTTTCAGGCCCGATCCGAAGCTTATCCTGCACATCCAGAACGCCCACGCCAACTACGGCGCCCAACAGAAGATCAAAGG
>JAHQRI010000124.1 GCA_019052695.1 Candidatus Omnitrophota bacterium | reverse complement strand
TGAAGTTCGTCATTACGGCTATGTTTTGAAAATGCTCAAGGAGATCTCGGCGGGGGAGCGGGTCGAAAGCCGTGGCGAACCCCGGGAATATTGCCTGGGCGTCATCCTTTTTCATAACGCGGAAGGTCGACGGGGCAGGGCCTATTGCGTGAACCTCTCTAAAACGGGGATCTGTCTTGAAGGGGAGTGCGAGCTCGGTGTCGGCAGTGTCTGGGGCCTTGAGATCCAGTTGTTCGGAAAGCCGGAAGCGTTGTGTCATCGCGGAAAGATCGTCTGGAGCAAGAAGGTGGAGGAACATTTCTACATCCACGGGATCGCGTTCGAGCTGTGACTTTCTTTCCCCTCGGGTACCATGCTTATCCGTAGACTGAAAAAATGCCGGGAGTTCGTTGCCGGCGACGCCTGCCGACTCCGCGAACTTTTCAATGCGAAACGGGACCCTGTCTCGTTTCGGTATAGTCTGGCGCACGCCGTGGTGGGTCCCGGACAAAAGACAAGACCGCATGCCCTCAAGACCTCCGAAGTTTATTACATCCTCCAAGGGAATGGACGGATGCATGTCGGCGGGGAAGTGGAGAGTGTCGAACCGGGTTGCGCGATCGATATCCCCTCAAACGCGGTCCAATGGATTGAAAATACGGGCTTGCGCGATCTCGTATTCTTGTGCATCGTCGATCCGGCCTGGCGCCCTGAAGACGAAAAGATCTTGTAAAAAAGCTGAAGATCGGGAAAAAATTTCACAAAAAGAGAAATTCGGTTATAATCCCACGACCGTTCAATGAGGAACCCACCGTGTACACAATCCTTGAGAAGAGAAGTCTGAATAATAATGTCGAAGAAATGGTGATCCGCGCCCCTTACGTGGCGCGGCACTGCGAACCCGGGCAATTCATCATCCTCCGGGTGGACGAAGAAGGGGAGCGTGTTCCTCTGACGATCGCTGCATACGACCGCGCGAAGGGTTCTGTTTCCATCATTTATCAAGTCGCCGGTTTTACGACCCGCAAGCTCAGCGAAAAAAATGCCGGAGAAACGATTACGGACTTTGTGGGCCCTTTGGGGAAGCCGACGGAGCTTCATCCTCTCAAGCGGGTGATCGGGATCGGCGGCGGGGTCGGCGCCGCACCGCTTTACCCGCAACTAAAAAAACTTCACGAAATGGGGACTTCCGTTGACCTCATCCTTGGAGCGCGCAGCAAGGACCTCATCATTCTCGAAGATAAATTCTCCCAATTCTGCAAGAACATCTATGTGACGACCGATGACGGAAGTTACGGGATGAAAGGGCTGGTCACCGACAAGCTGAAAGCCCTGGTTGAAGCGGGCGAGAAATACGACGAAGTGATCGCGATCGGTCCCGTCATTATGATGAAGTTCGTCAGCCTGCTCACAAAGCCTTGGAACCTTAAGACCAGCGTTTCACTCAATCCCATCATGATAGACGGCACAGGCATGTGCGGCGGGTGCCGCGTGACGGTCGGCGGCCAAACGAAATTCGCCTGTGTGGACGGCCCGGATTTTGACGGTCATCAGGTGGATTACGATGAACTGATGCGGCGGCAGGGGATGTACAAGGACGAAGAAGCCCATGCCTGTAAGATCGGGCTGAAGAGATCTTGATATGTGGTCCGGGGTTCCACTTTTTTGTGTTGGGGGTGACCGAGCAGCCCTGAGCAACCAATTGCCTTTCAATGAAGGAGAACCATGGCGCCGAACATGAGCCCCCGGAAGGTCCCGATCCCGGAACAACCTCCCGAAGAACGGGTCAAGAATTTCAGGGAAGTTGCCCTCGGTTACACCCCCGAACAGGCAAAAGAAGAAGCTTTGCGCTGCTTGCAGTGTAAAACCCGCCCGTGCGTGGCCGGCTGTCCGGTCAATGTCAGGATCCCCGAGTTCATCAAAAAGGTCAGCGAAGGGGATTTTGAAGAGGCCTTCCGGATCCTGGTCAGTGAGAACTGCTTGCCGGCGGTTTGTGGCCGGGTCTGCCCGCAAGAGACCCAATGTGAGGCTCTTTGCGTGCGCGGAAAGAAAGGAGAGTCCGTTGGCATCGGACGCTTGGAGCGATTCGTGGCGGATTACGCGATGGAGCACATGGTCCAGGAGGTCCCGGACATCCCGAAGAACGGGATCAAGGTCGCGATCGCCGGAGGCGGGCCGGCAGGCTTGACCTGCGCGGGGGAGCTCGCCCGTTTGGGTTATGAGGTAACGGTTTTTGAAGCGCTGCATGCCTTGGGGGGCGTTTTGATGTACGGGATTCCGGAGTTCCGGCTGCCGAAACGGCTTGTGGCCAAAGAGATCGCCAGCGCGCTGAACCTCGGGGTCAAGATCGAAAAGAACGTGATCATCGGGAAATCGATCCGAGTGGACGAGCTTTTTCAGGAGGGCTTTCAAGCGGTCTTCATCGGGTGCGGTGCCGGCCTTCCGTCGTTCCTGAAGATCGAAGGCGAAAATTTGAACGGCGTGTATTCGGCCAACGAATTCCTCACGCGGACCAACCTCATGAAGGCCTATGATTTTCCGAACGTCCCCACACCGGTCAAGATCGGCAAAAGAGTGGCAGTCGTTGGCGGGGGAAACGTGGCCATGGATGCGGCCCGGACCGCGAAGCGGCTCGGTGCCGAGGAAGTTTATATTGTTTATCGCCGCAGCGAGGCCGAACTTCCGGCTCGTCTGGAAGAGATCCATCACGCGAAAGAAGAGGGGATCATTTTCCGGCTGTTACGCAATCCAGTAAAAATTCTTGGCAAGGACGGTTGGGTGACGGGAATGGAATGCGTGGAGATGGAACTGGGAGAGCCGGACGAATCCGGCCGCCGGCGTCCCGTCGTCAAAAAAGGGAGCAATTTCACTTTTCCGATCGATACGGTCGTCATTGCTATCGGCGGAACGCCTAATCCCTTGATCCGCCAGACCACACCGGGTCTTGAGACCCAAAAATGGGGCGGGATCATCGTTGACGAGGCGACCATGAAGACCTCCAAGGAAGGCGTTTATGCCGGCGGAGACATCGTGACCGGCGCCGCGACCGTGATCCTGGCCATGGGGGCGGGAAAGACCGCGGCCCGGGCGATCCACGAAATGCTGCGGAAAAAAAAGAGCGAGTCCGCCGTCTAATCCTTTCGAAGTGATTTCCGGAGGTCCGTCGGTCCTATTTCCAAGATTGACTTTTGGGCCAGAAGGGTTAGGATAAACACCTTAATCGTTCCGAAATTCACAATTTTGCTTCAAGGCGGATGCGATCTTGAACAAACCGGAACCGAAAGTACAGGGCTCGTTTGGTCTTTCCTCGGGGAGCGGATGTCAACCCACCGAAGAGGAGCTTCTCCGTAGCCTTGATGTGGTGATCGACGGTTACTCGGGGGTCGACGGCGCCTTGATCCCGATCCTCCAGTCCGCTCAAAATCTTTTCGGGTATCTTCCCGCAAAAGTCCTCAAACACATCAGCTCGCGATTGAACATTCCCTACAGCGAAGTGACCGGCGTCGTCAGCTTTTATTCCTTTTTCTCTACCGTCCCGCGGGGCAAACACATTATCCGCGTTTGCCTCGGAACGGCCTGCTATGTGCGGGGAGGGAAGGAAGTGCTCGAAGCGTTCAAAAAAAACCTTAAGATCAACGTCGGGGAAACCACGCCAGACCGTACGTTCTCCCTGGAGGTCGGCCGGTGCTTCGGGGCTTGCGGGTTGGCGCCGGTCGCGATGATCGACAATGACGTGCACCAGCGGGTCAAGGCCGCGAAGATCCGGGACCTGATCAGCCAGTACCAGCATGAGGGCGAAGACGTGAAGGAGGCCAGGTAAGATGGGGTTCCCGAGGATCACTTCGGCTCAGGACTTAGACCGGATCAGGAAGGAAACTCTGGATGAGAAGGAACGGAACGCCTTAAAGCCGAGGATCCTCCTGTGTTCCGGGGCGAGCTGCATCGCCTCCGGGGCGCTTTTATTCAAGCAAGCTCTCCAAAAGAAGATCCAAGAAGAAGGGATGCAGGTCGAGATTGTAGAGACCGGCTGTTTGGGGCCTTGTGCGCAGGGGCCGGTGATCGTAGTCCAGCCCGATCAGACCTTCTATCAGAACCTGAAACCCGAAGATGCCCGGGATATTGTTGACGAACATTTACGGAAGGGAAGGCCGGTCGAACGATTGGCTCCGCGGGACGTTAAGGACCGCAAATCGGTCCTGAAACAGAGCGAGATCGATTTCTTCCAGAAACAGGTCAAGATCGTTCTCAGGAACTGCGGGAAGATCGATCCTCTGAAGATCACGGATTACATCGCCCAGGACGGTTACCAGGCGCTTGCGAAGGCCCTCACCACTCTTGAGCCGGACGAGGTGATCGAAAAGGTCAAAACGTCCGGGCTCCGCGGGCGGGGCGGGGCGGGGTTTTTAACCGGATTGAAGTGGGAACTGACGCGTCAGGCCCCGGGC
>JAHQRI010000022.1 GCA_019052695.1 Candidatus Omnitrophota bacterium | reverse complement strand
GGTCCCGTAAGGAAGATGGGCCAGATCACCGAGATACAGGACCTCCTCAGAAGGCAAGGAACGACGGAGCTGACGGACCACCGTAAGACCGCCAAGACCCGAATCAAAAACCCCGATTGGACGCGAGTTCATGGAAGCCATGACCCGAGAACCTAAGCGGCCGGGAGGGCGGAGGTCACAGGACGCTCACTTTTTTCATGGCCTCCCGAACACGACCCAACCCTTCCTCGATCTGTTTAATGTCGAGGGCATAACTGAAACGCAGGCGCTCCGGAGCCCCGAACCATTCGCCTAGATAAGTGATGACCTTGAAATCCTGGAACAACACACTCAGGAACTTTCGAGCATGATTACACTTGGGAAGCACATAAAAGGCACCTTCCGGCTTCCAGAGGTCAAATCCTAGGCGGGTGAGCCCCTGGTAGATAAAATCCCGTCGTTCGCGCCAGATAAGCTGCTGCTTGACGATGTAATCCTTGGGTGCTTTCATGGCATGGAGCGCCATGTCTTGCCCCACCAGATTAGTGTTCATCGAGGTATGGGTCTTCTCCTCGCAGACATCGTCTACGATCTTCTTGTCGGCGCTCCACAGATAACCTACGCGGACCCCGCACATGCAATAGGTTTTGGAGAAGGAGTTCACCGTGATGACGTGATCGCCTTGAATGTGGTAATTTTCCCGTTCATAGATCAGGTCCTTATAGACCTCATCCGAGACCACATAAACTCCGAGCCGTTGGGTGATCCGCTCGATCTCTTTAAGCGTTTCAATGGCCTCCACGCGACCGGTGGGATTGGAGGGCGAGTTGATGAGCACGGCCTTGCAACCCGTGATTTTCTTCTTGAAATCTTCAAGGTCGATCCGTCCGTCAACCTGGTCCGTATAAACCGGGACCATACCGGCCATTTCGATGATGGGAGGATAAGAATAATAATAGGGCCGCGGCAGGAGCACCTTGCCCCCCTTGCCCCAGCTTCGGAAGATCAGGTCCAGCGCCTCGGAAGCACCGTTTGTGATCACAAAATTCTCGGGTGTGGAACCCGGATACTCGCGGGCCAGGGCCTCCCGGAGTTCCAGTTCACCTTGGATAAGGCCGTAACGCAGATCCTGCCTTAGGTTGATGCCCTCAAAGGCCTCACGCGGCGGGGGTAGATCCGGCTGACCGGACCCAAAGCTAATGACCCCGTTCCCTTGTTTGCCGATAAAATCAGCCGGACTTTTAAGATTGAGAATTTCGGACATCGGACCGCCTTTATACCGGCCAAGGACCAATCTTTGCCGTCACGTTCTCTTTCATTCGCAAGTTTACCCGCATCCGCAGAAAACCACCCGGATGCTCGGGGGATCAGGACCCTTCGTCATCCCCGTCTTCGTCTTCTCCGCCCTCGAGGTCCCCGTCCTCGTCGTCGATCACGCACAGAACCTCGTCCCGTTGAACGGCCTCATCTTCATCGAAGAAAACCTCCGCAAGAATACCGCTGACGGGGGCGGTGATCGTGACCGTCACCTCTTCCGTCACCAGCTTGACAAGATCATCCCCCGCCGTGACCGCGTCCCCCTCTTCGAAGAACCATTTCTTCACTACGGCCTCGTCAACGCTCGGGCCCAGACCTTTCGCTAAAATATCGATCATCGGATCCTCTCTTGACCTTCAACGACCATCCGGGACAGGTCCTCAAAGCCCCGATCCGGCCTGAGGGGCTCCCTCAACGGGTTTTCGACCTATCCCTAAATAAGTTTCCTGTGCATGGTAGGAACTTCGGACGTAGGGTCCGGAAAACACCTTATCAAAACCCATCGCCGTCAGTTTCGCGGCCAGGTCCTGAAACTTTTCCGGGGTCACGTATTCCTGCACCTCTACATTTTCAGGTCCCGGCTGCAGGTATTGCCCTAAAGTAAAAACACTCACCCCGGAAGCGAGCAAATGCCTCCCGAGCTCCAAGACCTCGGGAACGGTCTCCCCGAGCCCCAACATGATCCCGCTTTTCGTGACGCGATCGGGTGAAAGGCGCTTGGCAACCTCTAAGGTCTTCAGGGACCTTCGGTAATCCGCCTGCGGGCGCACGACCCGCTGAAGGCGTTCCACCGTTTCGAGATTATGGTTAAACACTTCCGGCTCCGTCGCGACCACACAACGAATCAATTCCTCCCGGGAATGAAAATCGGGGGTCAAAACTTCAACGGAAACTTCCGGGACCTCGCGTCTAACGGCCAGGACCGTGTCAGCGTAATGGCCCGCTCCCTCGTCCGGAAGGTCGTCTCGGGTCACGGAAGTGAGGACCACGTGTCGCAGCCCGAGCTCTTTCGCGGCAAACGCCACGCGCTCCGGTTCATCCAAGCGGAGCGGTTCGCCCTCTCCCGTTTTAACGGCACAAAAACCGCACCGGCGCGTGCAGACCTTGCCCAGCAGCATGAACGTCGCAACGTGATTCGAAAAACACTCGTGGCTGTTCGGACACATCGCGGAATTGCAGACCGTGTTGAGCTGGTATTTCCTCAAGATCGCGCGTGTCCACTCCGAGGAACCTTCGGGAAGGGTGCGTTTCAACCAATCCGGGAACCGCCGATATGCTCTCATGAAATCCTGCCGGGGGTTTCGTGTTCGAAAATCGAAAAGAACGTGCGTTTCTATCAGAAAGCTCGTGAGGTGTCAAGCCTCAAGCCACTTGCAGGGACATCACATCGCAAGGCCTTGCCCTAGATGAGACTTTCGGGTCAATCCCCGAACGGTTTTAACAAATCAGGGGGAATACCGATGTCCACCGTTTCGATCCTTCCGGTATGGGAAGGACCCTGAGCTCGAAAAAACCCCCGTTTGGGCAACGCTAGGGCAACCGTGACCGTTGCCCTTACCGCAACGCCGTGCACTTCCCCGGAATCCGCATCCAGGCCTGAGGGGATGTCGATGCTCACCACGGGTCTCTCGCTTTGGTTGATCGCGCGGATCGCCCGTTCAAAACCACCCGAGATCGGACGGCACAACCCGATCCCAAAAAGAGCATCCACAAGGACCTGGGACCGGCAACAGAACCCTTGAAAAATCTCGAAGGGGGTCTTTTCGTCAGCAAGAAAAACGGGGATGTTCATCTGCTCGATTCGGGAATAATTGGCCCGGGGGTCATCCTTAAGCTTCCGCGGGTCTTCAAGAAGCACGACCTGGACCGGGTGAGCGTTACAAGCCAACAGCCGGGCGACCACCAAACCATCGCCTCCGTTATTACCCTTTCCAACGAAAACGGCCGTGGCCCCGGTTGGGAAATCCCGGGAGATAAACGACGCCACGGCGGCGCCCGCATTCTCCATCAGGGTAAGACCAGGAATTCCGTATCCGCTAATCGCCGCGTGATCAAGCGCTTGCATCTCAGCGCGGGTCACGTCCGGTCTTGGGTACGGATCAGGCCCCTTCCGCATTGTTCCCGTTCATCCCCCGGTTGAGGGAAGCACGGAGCGGGAACTTTTTCTCGGACTCCGGCATCGCCGACTCGCTCCCCAAGAACATCACCAGCTTTTGGAGACCCTGTCGCAGGGCCTCGACCCCTCGCACCCACTCCCCCAATTCCCTCGTGGCTGCCGCGAGTTTCCTGTCCGTGCGACTGCGATAACGGCGGTTGTCATCATCCGCCTTGGCGACACGGGCCTCCAGCTCCGCGAGTTTGGATTCATACTCCTTGCGGATCGTGCCCCGTTCGTGTACGAGCTGCGCGTGTTCCTGACGGATCGGTTCCAGGGCACGGATCGCGGCCGCAAACTCCGATAATTGTTTTTCAAAAGCCGCCAGGGATTCATCGCGGACCTTCAATTGTTCATCCCGGTCCCGCAGAGCACGCTCCAGGTCGCGAACAGACGCCTGCAAAGAATCCGTCTTCTGAAGCGATTCCTTTTCGCGCCCGCGGATCGCCTCGAGTTCTCTTTGCGATTCCTCAAGGGCCCCGTCCTTTTCGGAGATCAATCGGCCTTTGGCGGCCAAATCGTTCTGGAGGGCCTCAAGTTGCGCCTCCAGGTCCCGCACTTTGAACCCGTGGTGGCTGAGCTCCTCTTTTTCCCGCACGACGCGTTCGAGTTCTTGCGACTTTTGCGTCAAACTCGTTTCAATTTCGTGGGCACGGCCCTCCGCCGAGGCCGCTTTCGACCGGAGCATCTCGACCTCTTTCACTAACGTTTCCTTTGAATCGATGAGATCCTTTTCCAGGTCCCGGATGCGATCACTCAGCAGCATGGCTTTCGCGCGCCAATCCACTCCCCCCGGTTCTGTGGCAAAAGCGTCCGGCCCGGGCTTCGAACCTTCCGGTGCATGTGGAAGGGCTTCCCTCTCTTCTAACGGTACGCGATCGGGCCCCCGCGTAAGATCGCTGAGCGGCCCCTCGACAGCGCGGAGCACGATATCTTCGTCGGACTTCTTCTTGTCTTCCTGGAAACTCGCGAGTTTTTTTGACAATTCGCGCGCCCTCTTTTCCCACCCGCCCTCGGCCGGAGCAGAAGGTTCCGGGGTCACAGGACCTCGCCCCGGCTTTTCGTCCGGGTCTTTGGGTGTGGAGATCTGAGAATCGACAGAATCTCTCATGATCTTCTCCCAACCTTCCGCATCCCGAGAAACCTGAGGAAGTTCCGAAGGCTTTATTTCCGGCAGCGAAGAAGGACGCGGCGTCTCACGCACCGCAGACTCGTTCGGTTCGGGGGGGAAAGCGGCCGCGGGTAACGGCTCCTGAGAAGCAAGCTTGGTTTCATCTTTGAGAAAGAAGGAGAGGTCCGGCACCTCCGGCCAGAGGACTTGGTAACAGTTTTTCTTGATCATTTCATGATTGGTCGTTTCGACGACGGCGCCCAGTTTGACGAAAAAGTTCTTGATGCGGGCCGCCATACCGAAGGACAGGTTGTCCAAAAGGATCAGGGGCATGTTCGAAAGGGCCTGTTCCGCGTCTTTTTTTTCCAACTCGAAAATCTCGCTGATCCGTTTAGCGAGTTCCTTTTTCAGCTTGGGAGAACAGGACTGCAGGATAACGCTCCAATCGTCCGACGGACTGGAAAAGCCCATATCATTCGTCGCCATAAAACAGCCTTTCGTGTTAGATTTTACTTCGACCCTGAGCGATTCTGGGTATTATACCCTGACCCGAGTAAATTTCTAGTTCTGCTTTGTCCGCGAACGGGGTCCCGAAGCGAAAGTGGCATCGCCCCCAGTCCTGATTATCGGGCAGGTTATCACGGCATTGAGCGACTTTTTTCATCGCAAACTGCGCGGGAATGAAAATCGTATGTTGCGCCTAGGCTCACTGATTCTGAACACCCCGGTCCTACAGTCCCCGATGGCGGGCTGTACGGACATTGCGTTCCGTCTGACTGCCCGGGCATGCGGTCTGGAACTCGCTTTCACCGAAATGGTCTCCGCGGAAGCCATGGTCCGGAACAACCGGAAAACCTCCCTGTTACTCCGGCGTGTGCGCGGGGACGCACCCCTGGGCATCCAGTTGGTCGGCCACTGCCCGGTCGCTATGGGAAGGGCTGCTGCCCTGGCCGAAGCGATGAAATTCCAGATCATCGACCTTAATTTCGGATGCCCGGTCCGCAAGGTCACAAGCCTCGGCGCGGGATCCGCTCTCCTGCGAAAACCGGACATCGCCCGCACGATGTTCCAAAACGTCATGCGAAACGTCAAAAAAACCCCCGTCACGGTCAAAATGCGTTGCGGCTTTGAGGATCCGAGCGGCCAAGAGGCCTTGCGGATCGCAACCATGGCCGAGGACCTCGGGCTCGCGGCCGTAACGATCCACGGGCGCACACGTCTTCAAGGTTACACGGGCAAAGCGGACTGGAGCGTCATCCGCCTTGTCAAAAAAAACCTCGGGATCCCCGTCCTCGGCAACGGCGATATCTTTGCTGCCGAAGACGCCTTGCGCATGATGGAGATCACGGGTTGCGACGGTGTTTCGATCGGGCGCGGGGCCCTGGGCAATCCCTGGATCTACAAGAACATCCATCGCCTACTTGCCGGGGAACCCCCGGTCTCCCCGGGCCTCACAACGAAAAAAAGGATCGCCCTGATGCATGTCCGTCTTGAGGTGAAACACGAAGGTGAAAGGATCGGCGTCCTGCAGTCCCGCAAGATCATCGGCTGGTATTTCAAAGGATGCCCCAATGCGGCCGCTCTTAGGGAACGGATCAACCGCGCCACGACCTTTCAGGAAATGCGTGAATTGATCGGGGATTTTAAGGGAGAGAACGAGGCCCCGTCCTAAAGATGCCTTTGGACCCAATCTGAAGAGCGCTCCGATGAGGAGCGGTATGCGATGGAGTAAATGATCTTCTTAAGCGTCCGGTGGAGGATCTTGACCAGCAGCTTGCCTTCTCTGAAATCCGCGGGCGCAAAATGTTCGGCCCTTTTTTCCGAGATCATTTTTTTAACTTCCCGCGGGACGGCACGGGCGGGGTCGTAGACCGCGATGGCGTTGCCTCCGTTCTTCCGCATCACCGTCATGGACGGCACGTCCGTGATCCCGTCCCCGATGTAGATCATGTTCCGGAACGGCACCCGTCGCCGCTCCTCCGGCATATGCTGATTGATGCCCTCGCTCAAACGGAGCTTGCCCTTATTAATGCGGAAGAGGAACTGCGTCTTATTGGTGTCGTTAATGACCAACTTCGGGAAAACCGGACGCCCTCCTCTGAAATCGTATTCGCACGCGTAGATCTTCTTGAAATACCGCCGGATGCTCGCACCTTCCAGGATCTCCTTCAGACCGCTTGAGATGATGTAATGTTCGAGTTTGATATCACACTCGTCAACCTCGGGGATGGTCTTCATGAAATCTTCGAGTTTTTCGAAATACCCGTCGGCCACTCCTGGGTAGTAACGGATCCTCTGCGCCAATTTTTTAAGGGTCGCGACCCGGAGCGGTTTATTCCGGAAGACCGGGGCGTCGATCAAAAGCCACAGGTAGGCCAGGGTCTGCTCGTATCCCCGCGCGCGCACAAGCGCCTGGGACCGCGCCCAGAACTTCTTTTTGTCGATCCCGTAAGCCTTGAAGATCGTTTCTTCCTGCATATTGCCGGGCGACAAGGTCCCGTCAAAATCGTAAACCACCGCGATGATATTTTGCGCTTTTTGTACACTCATGGAATAAAATTCGTCCGACCTGCTCGGACGGGGAAGACCTTCCGCCCCCTCCGGGATCAGCAGTCCCTATGATTTCGAAGCCGCAACCGATTCCGTTTTAATCCCCAGGCTTCGCGCCCGCTCCGCCTGGATGTATTGCGATAATGTCTTTATGTTCTGCGAGAGACTGGCCTTTTGCTCCTCGGTCAGGGCGTCATTGGCACGCGGTAACTGGACCTGCCCGATTGGGAAAAGCAGGGCCGCTTCGCTGCTCGGGACGAGCGCGTCGATACGTCCGTTAATCTGGTTGATCCTATAGACCACCCCTTCATACCCGTAAAGGGAGTACGCCGGCACGGGGCTTTTTTTGTTCAAATTCTCCAATCCACTTTTGGCGATCCCTGCCGAGAAAACCAGGCCCAAAGCAACGATCGACGCGACTATCATCTCCTTCATCCCATCCTCCTTGTTTTCCTTATTTAAAATAACGTTGCCGGTAAAATTTAAGCTCCTCGATCGACTCCAAAATGTCCGCTAACGCCCGGTGAGCTTTCCCTTTAGGGGGCAGCTTCTCTTTGTCCTTCGGGTACCACCGGGCGACCAGCGCCTTCAGCGTGCTCACATCAACGTGGCGGTAATGGAGGTAGGCCTCTAGATGCGGCATGTAGCGGCCCAAGAAACGCCTGTCGTGGTGGACGCTGTTGCCGCACAAGGGTGCCTTTTTCGGGTTGCAATATTGCTTGACGACGCTAAGCGTCAGCTCCTCGGCCTGTTTCACCGTAATAACCGACCCTTTAACCGCCTGGATCAATCCCGATTCCTTGTGGTGCTTCTGGTTCCAGTCGTCCATACCGCGGAGGACCGACGCTGGCTGATGAATGACCAGGTCCGGCCCTTCCGCGAGAACGTTCAGTTCCCCGTCGGTGATCACGGTCGCGATCTCGATAATGCGGTCCTTTTCGGGATCCAGACCTGTCATTTCCATATCGATCCAGACCATATTGTTCCTATGGATCTTTGATGTCATACGAGCGTCACCCTTGGTTCGTTCACGGTCCTTTCAACCATTCATTTCCTCATCCGCGTAAAAGATCTCGTCAAAATGGTTCTCAAAAACGGTCTTTAAAGCCTCGTTCACCTCCATAATAAAACCGAAGGCCGAATGAACCGTCCGCTCCCCGCCCTGCCCTATCGCGACGGTGTTCAGGTTGAGTAGGCTGAACAAATGCGCAAGCACTCCGACCGCGGGAGGATTGTCGGTATCCGCGTTCGAGGCGTAAAGACTTTCGCTGAACCGGGTCGCATGATCGAGCGCGCGGGGTGACTGGAACGAGTTCATGACCTCCCGGAAAAACAGGTTCTGGGTCTCTTTGTCCGTGATCTTATGGACCTCACAACAACCCACCCAGTTCACGCATCCGAGGGCAAGCTTCGCCGGAAGGTACAGATCGCAGAACCGCTCGAAAGAGACTTGCCGGAGCGAAGGTTCCCGGCGGCAAAGCTCCCGGTAGACAAGATCATGCCCGGTCGCGTCCAACACCAAGTCGACCATGCTTTTGGCGTGTTTCAGAAAGGCGTCCTGACCGACATCCATAAATGAAAGATTCCGATGTTCAAAGCGTTATCCTATCAAGCTCAAACCCGTCTTGCAACACCCGAAATAATGACGAACCGCGGAAGTCGGAGGGTGGGGGGCGAAAAAAGATGTGGAACAACCTATCCGCCATTCTCCTTCCATGAACCGCCATCCGTTTCAGGTTAACTCTCGCCTGATTTTGCCGTTTCTGTGATATAAAGGACGCACCCATGGCCCGCAGACGCAGAAAAAAATTCAAACTCCCCCGGATCCGATTCACACGAAAGCAGCGAAGAGGGATCTTGGCCTTTATCGTGGTTACGGGCTTGCTGGGCGGAGGGCTCTGGTTCTACTCAAAAACCCACAAACCACCTGCGCGGCCAAAGATCGAGTCCAAACGGGTCACACCCCGGCGCGTTGAACCGCCCCGCATGGAACCCTTGCCTGTCACACCGCGCCCTGTCACGCCTACCCGCTACGCCCCCCGGGTCACGTTTGTGATCGACGACATCGGCGCGCACGACAAATTGAAAAAACAGCTCGCGGCCCTGGGTTCCGATGTCACCTACGCGATCCTTCCCCTGCTGCCGTATTCCCGCTATTTCGGACAACTGAGCAAAACCACCGGCGCCGAGGTCATCCTGCACCTTCCCCTCGATACGGTGCAGGACATGATCCCCGGACGCGGGCTGATCGTCGGCACGATGAGCGAGAAGGATATCCTGGACATGCTGGCTCGCGACCTGGATTCCGTCCCCTATCACATCGGCGTGAACAATCACATGGGCTCCCGCGGGACCACGGACCGAGAGATGATGACGGTCATTTTAAGGGAGTTGAAGCGCCGCGGCCTGTTCTTTTTGGACAGCTACACAACCAAGGATTCCGTCGTCCCTGAGATCTGCCGCGCGGTCGGCCTTCCCGTCCTCAGCCGCGGCGTCTTCCTCGATAATGTCGATTCCAAGGAGTCCATACGTGCCGAGATCCAAAAGGTCCGTCGTCTGGCAATTGAAAAAGGCGCCGCGATCGCCATCGGTCATTATCGAAAGAACACCCTGGAAGTCCTGGCCCAGGAGATCCCCCGGCTCAGGAAAACGGGAATAGTGATCGTTCCGTTGAGAGAGCAGATCAGGCGATAAGGTCACGAAAGCCCTGCCCGTCCTGCCTCGCTCGAAACAAGTTTCCCTTGAAACGTTTCATGACGTAGTCCGGTGATCTCAAGGCAAACAAACCGCCCGCGAAGATCTTTTTCGGCTTCAAACGCAACGCGCCGGTCATGGTCCGTGCGACCGATCTGTTCGCGGGGCCTGTCGTCGCGGGCGCTTTCCACGTACGCCGTGAACACCTTGCCCACCAGATCGCGTCCCCTGGCATCACGGATCTTTTTCTGTAATCCGAGAAGTTCCTGAAGCCGCGCGGCCTTCTCGGCATCCGACACATCATCGCGAAGCCGCGCAGCGGGCGTTCCCGGACGCGCCGAGTATTTGTAAATAAAAGCTCCGTCAAAACGGATCTCCCGCA
The DNA here is from genome assembly GCA_019052695.1 of Candidatus Omnitrophota bacterium. Taxonomy (GTDB): domain Bacteria; phylum Omnitrophota; class Omnitrophia; order Omnitrophales; family Aquincolibacteriaceae; genus Pegaeibacterium. Next base: position 11,756 of record JAHQRI010000022.1, on the reverse strand, counting down.
ACGCGCGCACGGTCGCTTCGTGATCTTCCGCGCTCTCGGTCGGGAATCCAACGATCAGATCCGTCGTGATCGCCACGTCCGTCACGAGCGCCCGGAGACGCTCGACCTTCGCCCTGTACTCCGCAAAGGTATGAAGACGTTTCATCCTGCGAAGGATCGTGTCTGACCCGGACTGCAGCGGCAGGTGGAACCGCCGGCTGATCTTGGGATTACGTGCGATCACCTGGAAGAGTTCCTCGGTCGCATCCTGCGGGTGGGATGTTGTGAAGGAGATCCGCTCAAGCCCCTGGATCCTGCATAACATTTCCAAAAGCTCAGGGAAGCTCCCAGTCCCGAGTCCCGAGTCCCGAGTCCCGTTATATGAATTCACATTCTGTCCGAGAAGCGTCACCCACTTGATCCCCTTCGCCGCTAACCGTTCGGCCTCGCAGAGAACCTCCCGGGCAGGCATTGAAACTTCGCGACCTCGGGTCTTGGGAACGATGCAGAACGTGCAGATTTTGTCACAGCCCGTCATGATGGGAAGCCAAGCGTGCCCGTTGGTCTCATGCCGGGTGTTTTCACAATACTCGATCGACAGCCCCTCTTGCTTGATCCGCGCGGTCTGCGCTCGCGTCTTTTGAACTTCACGGATGATCCACGCCAGCTCTTTGATGTTACGTGTCCCGACCATAAAATCCAATCGCGGGAACCGTTTAAAGAGGGTTTCCCGGTGTTCCTCGACCATGCACCCCATCAGCCCAACGATGAGAGCCGGATTCTCCTCCTTTTCTTTTCCCAGCATCCCGAGGCGTCCCCAGACCCGTTCCTCGGCATGTTCCCTGACGGAGCACGTGTTCATAAGGACAATATCCGCCCCTTGCGAAAGCTTCGGCCGCCCGTCCGCCGTGACACACATCTCCGAGGCCTCCCCCTCCATGACGACCTCAAATCCCTCACGCTCCAGAAGCCCCGCTGCCAATTGGCTGTCATAAGAGTTCATCTGGCATCCGAAGGTTGCGATAAACACCTTGAGGCGTCGCAGACCGTTATTTCCTCCAGAAACTTCTTCTGACATGGTTTATTCCCTTCTAAAAACGATTTAAACGGCTCGAAAAGTTCAAAACTGACAATCTTGCGGTCCTTGATCCGGATTTCCTTAAAAACGACCCTGACGACCTCTTTCTTGCGGATAGGGTCCAGTTCCTCTTTCGCGTCATCAAACCGGTTCAGCACCTCCCGCACATACTGCTGGTACCCTTTCTGCTTCTCCCGTGCAAGGAGCTTCAACTCCAGCTCGAAAAGACGGTTCCGCAACCGTTTCTCCTCATCCCTCAGGTCCGTGCATTTCTCCTTATAGACTTCAAAAGCCATGCAATCCTGATCATAAGCGTCCGCCTGTTTCTTTTGCCGCCGCAGATTGTCCTGTATCAGGCGGTTCTGCTCCCGGATCATTTCAACAAACGCCTCGCAGGGTTCCGCCTGGACTTTAACGAGTTGAGCCAAACGGACTTTCAGAATGTCCTGATTTTGGGTCAATTTTTCAATAATGGTAAACAGATCCGGCTCGATCATTTCAGCCCGGACCATGGAATTCTTGCACTTGATATCGTGCATGTAGGCGGCAGAGCACCGGTACCACCGTTTGCGCTTTTTCGTTGCTGCATTCGAGATCGCGGAGATCCCGTGCATCCTGTGATTACACCGGGCGCAAACCAGCACACCGGTAAATGGATAATCAAACTGGGTCAAAGAACGTTCTCCGCCTTTTCGATTCGAGCGCAGCCTCGCCTGAACTCTATCGAAAATTTCTCGGGTGATAATAGCTTCGTGCTTTCCCTCCGACACGACTACCTGATCGGGAGGATTCGGAACGGCACGACAAGTCTTGCGGCTTTGATTATTACGGTCGTAATGCGTCCGGTTCCAGACCAGCTTCCCCAGATAAACGGGATTTTTCAGGATATCGCAAATAAGCTTGGTCTGAAACCTTCCGCCGCTTCGCGATTTGATTCCCTGTTTATAAAAATATCCGGCGATCTGAGTCGTCGATTTATTGGAAAGATACATACCAAAGATCTGCTTCACGATCCCGACTTCGGCAGGGACGGCTTCCAATAGCTTCTTATCTTTATTGTAGCTATAGCCATACGGCGCATACCGCGCTCCTTGCCAATTCCCTTTCTGAACACCCTTGATCATTCCCGGGAACACTCGTTCCACCAGCCGGTTCCGTTCAAATTCCGCATAAGTCCCAAGCATATGCAAGGCCATCTTTCCCGCGCTCGTGGTCGTATCAAACGGCTCTGTTGCGGATTTATACCCGATCCCCCAACGGCTCAATTGATCCAACAAATTGAGCATGTCTTTCAAATTCCTGCTCAACCGGTCCTGTTTATAAACAAGCACCAGATCAAAAGACTTCCGTCCTGCGTCCGTGAGAAGTCTCTGCAATGCCGGACGGTCCATGGTATAGCCACTGACCCCGTCATCCTGATAGACCTTCGCACCCGAAATACCGCAGAAAACTTCCCACCCTTGATCTTTTGCATATTTCAGGAGAAAGTCCCGCTGAACCTCAAGCGAGAACCCTTCCCGTGCCTGGTCTTCTGTGCTGACTCGAGTATAAAGCGCTACCTTCATGGTTTTGTATCCTCCCGAAGCACACTACGCCATTTGCGGATATCCCGGAGGTCATCTGCGGTCAACACCGGGAGATTCCGGTAGTCGCGCTTCACCGTGATCCAGCCCTTCTTGATCCAGTAATAGAGGGTCAGACGATGGACACCCAATTCCGCCGCCGCATCCTTTAAGTTATATCGCTTGGGATTCTTAGACATGGTCCCAATACCTTTCAATTTTTGCGAAGCAGAAATTGGGGTCATCCCAACTATCCTTAATGTAAAAAATTTCATAGTTGGGATGGGCGTCTTTATACACGCTTATTCACGCAAACGCAAGAAGAATCACGACGAATACACTACCTCCCAGGCCGTGTTTTTGTTTCACCTTCATTTCTTTCTGCCCCGCTTTTCACTAATCGTCTAAGCAGAAGCGCATCCGCTTCTGAAATGATCTCTACAAAAACCCTGAGTCGGTAGGATTGTTCGTCGATCTCCCGTTGCGTGAGATCTGTTGGTTCAATCCGCTCGGACTCCAAGAGTTTTCAAATACCTCCTTTCCTTCAAATTTTAAAATCATCTTTTTCTCCGATCCTCTTCCAAAGCGGTGTCTTTTTCGATTTTCGCCGACTCAATAACGGATTTCTGACGGAACAGGATCCTGCCGGGTCCTACGCCCTGCCGGTTTGGATTTGTCCCGAAGCGATAGAAATGCAGAGGACATTCCCGGACGGAACAATATCGAACCTCTTTGGGATGCCCTCCAGCACACTGGAGACAATAAGAACGGATGGTCTTGAGGGGCGTTAGACGGATCATCAGTCGTCATCCGCTCCATCACCACCGCGATCATCTTCTTCTGAATCCACTTCCGGATCATCATCGGCGTCCCGATTCAAATCGTCGTCATAATCATCATCTTCCGCATCGTCCGGGTCTCTTTCGGAGTAGTCCACAATACAATCCCTTCTGATACGACTTCGTCCCACACCCATTGACTCAGATTCGACTATCGCCTTGATCTCTTCGCGGGTCCTGTCGGCAAGCGTCCCATCCATGGAGTAGTCCATCAAAACCCTTACGGGCAGCTCTCCTTGAGACGAACGAAAGACAGCAGCACCTTTTTCCCGTTTCAATTCCTCCAGGCTTATAAAATAGAACTTCTGCCAGACATAGCCCGTTTTTTTCTTCAGCGATTCGATCCGCCTTTCACTTGGCAGGATGTAGAGCACTTTCTCGAACTTCGATGAGTAGTTGTAGCGGTCAAAGATCTTCTTGTAGCGAACCGGATCTTTCTCTGTCCGCTCGTACTCGACCGGGTAAACTTGATCCACGGTCATTATCAGGGCATCCGGTGTAATCCCGTGAGGTTTCACAGACCGGATCACCCGCTCCGGTATCCAGAGACCGATCCCAAGCGCTTCGAAAAGAATCCGAAGATCAACAAGTTCCCGGTCATGGAAGTAATTGACGAAGGTCTTATCCTTGGCGACCCCGATCGCAAACGGATAATTGCCTGCGGCGAGAGCCGTCACTGCGTCCGTCGTCGGGATATACAGATCCCTCGGATCGCTATAAACCTTCTGCGTCCCCAAAAGACCCGCTTTTACAAGCTTCTGCATTCTCCGGTACGGCGCACGGTGAATATTGCACCCCGGAAAAAACTTCTCGCCGATCTGATCCAAATGGCTGAACCGCATATGCAAAATCCAGGCAAGAATATCCTGATCCCGCTCCATCAACCTCATAACTCAATCTCCCCGGCAACAAACGAACACGCTACCTGCCACGCAACAAGCATCCCTTTCCCGACCAATCCATCTCGCCTCAAAATGCTTATGAAGAGAGGGATTGGTCGGGAAAGAAATCGAAAGGCTTTTGCGTGGCAGGTAAACGACTTACGAAAAAATGCCTGGGGAAACCCGAGCCCCCACCCTTTTTCCCCATCCGAGGTGGACCCAAACAAGGCCCTGCAAACATGATTTTGCGTCCGGGTTGGGTCAAAGTGAATGAGCTTGAGGGCGGGGTTTTTCGCGTAAAAAATCCTTAACAACAATTGCGTCACGACAGAGGACTCCTTTCGGTTTGCCTTTTTGGCAAAAAGTTGTTTCGCCTTAAAGACCGGACTGCTGCCCATTCCCTTGAGGCCTTTAATCTCAAGATATCCGGGAATGTAGGGTTTTAGGTCCCCGAAAGTCGCGAGACTCGCTGACGCCGTCACAATTAAATTTCTGCTTATTGACGGTACCGCGCCCCAAAAGGCGCTGGAAACGAATCCCGCCGCCCCTGTACATAGCGGCTAGAGGAAGAAGATTTGAGGCCAAAACCTCAAAACACTCCCCTTACATTAGGGCAGATCGGGCTATTTATTTCGAGGATTTTTCTACAGGTGCGTAGATTTTTTTTCGTGTCTTCAAAACCCGCTATTTTTCAGCGGAATAGAGCCCGGCAAGGCGCCGGATCGTGCGGAGATTGCTGTAGATCGTGGAAAGGTTGGAGTGCAGGGACTTTGCGATCATTTGCGGAGACCAGCATCTTTCAAAATAAAGACGAAAAACGCGTTTTAGCTTTCCGGCGTACAGAACGCCGTCCAAAATCGTCTTAAGCCTCATGCCTTCTTCGCGGCGTTCCTTGATCCGTTCGAGCCGTTTAGCCGCCCCGTTAACCCTTGCCCATGCGCTAGAAACGCCTATTTTGAGCGTTTCGGAAAGTTCCCGAAGCGTCATCTGATCGTCCCACCCAAGAGTAAATAGCTCATAGGCTCGTTTTTGTTTCGAGGTAAGCCTCGCGTATTTAAGATAACGTCGTAACTGGCGCAAGATTTGGATTTCCTGGTTACGCATGGAGGAAGACTCTTCCTTCGCCATGAGAACTTCAAGCGGGGAATCTGCTGAAGCGGCAATCTCGTTGCGAACCTCTTGCCCAAATCCTGTGAGCCGTGCTGTAGATTCGCCTTCGATCCTCTGAAGATGCACAGATCGAACACGGTGGCGGAATGGCTGCTTCTGAGTTTTCTTGTCAATGCGATCCAAGCTAGTTTCTCCTTTCGCTAAAGGATAGCATGTAAATGATGCGCTGTGCGAAACTGCCCCCCCTAAGAGCGCAAGAATGGAAAAATGGTTCATAATTAATTACAAGAGAAAATTTCAAACGTCTAACTGACTTTTTTATTACCCTCGCGAATAAATGCCTTTTCCGTCTGAAGCCATGGATAGTCCTTTTCATCGCCGACGCCCATCGGGCCGCCCATGATCACGAGCCAGCCAAAATCGTTGATGGAAGGAAAAGACTTTCCGAAAAAAATAAGCGTCCGGCTCATGGCATGCCCGTTCTGCTTTGCCCATAGCTCAATATTGGCCGGGCCTTCGAAATCGACATGTTGCTGACAATGGACGCGTATCATGAAGACCCATTTCTAAATGTTCCGTCAAGACCAATCACGATTTTTTTGACAGGCCTTTTTGTTCCTGAAAGTTCAACTGCTTCCTGAACCATACGAAGAAGGCTCGAACAGCACGGTACCTCCATGATCACAACAGTAAGAGAATAAACGGTGTTGTTTTTCAAAAGTTCCGCGATCTTTTCGACATAACCGCCCGTGTCATCCAGCTTGGGACAGGCGATCACAAGCCTCTTACCTTTCAACAGGTTTTGATGAAAGTTCCCAAGGGCGAAAGCTGTACAGTCCGCAGCAATCAGCAGGTCGCATCCATTAAAATAAGGCGCATGGGGTGAGATCAAATGGAGTTGAATCGGCCACTGGCTTAACGCCGACGGAACGAAACCGGGCGCGCCTCCCGCGGAAGGTTCCGAACTGCGCTTAAATTCCCTCGCCACCGTTCCCGGACACCCGCCAAAATGCGGGGCCGGTTTGGGCGACACATTCTCTGCGGGGCTCCCCGGTGCCCCATGCACACCCTGCGCTGCCCCGGGACCTTGTGTCTTCAACACATGTTCGCAAGTGGTTTTCGGGTCGTAGGCCGCGACGTCCCGCTCCACGATATTAAGCGCGTCAACCGGACAGACATCCAGGCAAGCCCCCATGCCGTCGCAAAAGATTTCTTTGACGAGAACGGCTTTTTTGTGCTCATCCAGCACCAGCGCCCCTTCCGCGCAGGCCTTGGTGCAGAGCCCGCACCCGTTGCATTTTTCCCGATCAATCTCAATAATTTTACGCTTCGTCATAGTTCCCCTCCATAAAAATTAGCCCATCCACACTCAGCCAGCTTAAAAGGTTACAACCTTATCGCTCTCTTTGATGATCTCGTACATATCCTTCATTGTCGAGATCGGGCACATTTCAGAGCCTTCTTGATTGCGGGATTTGATACAGGTCCCGCAGGCCAAGATCTTTCCGCCTACCTGCATAAATTTCTCAGCCTGTTCCACGGTGTTAAATTTGTCCGTGCCGATGCTCTGATACTCGACCCCCTTACCCATAAAGAACACCGTCACATCATCCTTCTGGCCAAGAGCAAAGTTCGCATACCGCAAAGCGTTCCAAGAAGTTTCCGCGTCGTTACTTGAAATGATGACCCCGATCTTCATAAAAACCTCCCGTTATTTTGTTAAAACAATTCCGTAATGGTGCGGCTTCAGATCACATCTCTTCGGGGAATGAAATCCCGCTTGTTCCGTCCATCGGATACAATCCTCTGGCTTTGGACGGATCTCCATCGAGGGACCCCTTGGTGTCGAAGGATCATAATTCCAATGGATGATCCCCAGCCTTCCACCGCTTCTCAATACCCGGCTAGACCAATTCCGACTCGCCATGCTATGCAAGCCTTTTCCGAAATCTCATTGAGCTCAAAGTGAGAATACCCACCCCCATCAGTAGAAGCGCCAGCATCTGCGGCCACAGTATCTCAAAACCGGTTCCCTTCAAAAAGAGCCCCCTTAAAATCACCAGAAAATACCTCAACGGATTTAAAAAAGTAACCCATTGGATAAGCTTCGGCATATTGGCAATGGGAAACATAAAACCCGAAAGCAACACGGCCGGAAAATAGAAAAAGAAAGTCGTCATCATGGCTTCTTGCTGTGTCCCGGCAACTGTTGAAATAAATAGGCCTACTCCAAGGCAGGTAAACAAATAGAGACTGGAAGATATGAATAACAAAAATAAATTCCCATGAATCGGAACCTTAAACCAAAGAACACCGACCGCTGTCACCAGAAGCACATCCACCAAGCCGATGATCGCAAAAGGAGTAAGCTTGCCTAGGATCAATTCGTACGATTTAATCGGACTTACAATCAGCTGCTCCATGGTCCCGATCTCTTTCTCTCTGACGATTGCCATGGAAGTCAAAAGAAGGGTAATCAACATCACAATCAGCGCGATCACACCCGGCACATAAAAGTTCCTCGACTCTAAATTTTCGTTGAACCAGGAACGGCTCCGTAAATTAACGCGGGGAAATTCTGATTTTTTGAGTATGACTCTGGCGCGGCCATCTAGAATGTGCGCCGAATATTTTTCGATGATCCTGTTCGAATAACTTAAAATTACGGCGGCAGTATTGGAATCGGTGCCGTCAACAATCAGTTGGATTTGCGCCGAACGGTGGGCATTCAGATCACGAGCAAAACCGCGGTTGATTCGCAACACCGCATTAACCCGAGATTCATCAATCAACCTCTTCTGTTCTTTGTCATGGGATATGTACTTCTTCACCCTGAAATAATTCGATGCTGTAAACTCCCTGATCAAATCCCTGCTCGCCTGGGTATTATCCAGATCGTAAACAGCGGTCGGGATATTCGTGACATCCGTGGACACGGCATATCCGAACACCATCACCTGGATCATGGGCATCACGAAAATAATCGCCTTCATGCGCGGATCCCGGAATATTTGAATAAACTCTTTAACGAGAATATGGTAAATGCGCTCAAACATCAGGCAATCCTTTTCTTGAACATCCGGTTCGCTAAGATAAAAACGACTACGGAAAATAGGGTCAAAAAAAGCACCTCATAGAATAAAGCTTCAAGACCTATCCCCTTGAGATAAATTCCTTTCAAAATCGCGACAAAGTAACGGGCCGGGATAAAAAAGGTCAGCATTTGTATCACGTGAGGCATATTGGAAATAGCATACATAAAACCCGAAAGCAAAAAGGCCGGTAAAAATGTAAAGACCAACGCCAGCTGGCTTGCCACTAATTGATTCTTTGTCACGATGGAAATCAGCATCCCTAAGCTTAAGGCTCCCGCAAGGAAAACGCCGCTGAGAAGAAAAAGAAGTCCAACGTTACCTCTTAATGGAACATGAAAAAGGAACTCGCCCATACCCACGGCGGTTAGAACATCCAAAAAACCAACCGCAAAATAAGGCAGGAATTTCCCGAGAATGAGTTCATGGGATTTGACCGGCGTTGCGATAAGTTGTTCCATGGTGCCGCGCTCCCACTCCCGCGCCACGGTCAGTGACGTTAAAAGGGACGCAATTACCATCATAATAACCGCAATGAGACCCGGAATAATGTAGTTCCGGCTTTTCATGTCCGCGTTGAACCATACCCGCGAACGCATCTCCACGGGAGTGCGATTTTCCTCGCTCGATTTGGAAAGTAAATCTGTGATATTTTTTTTATTATAGCGCGCCACCACTGCTTCGACGTAACCGATCGCAATGGTTGCCGTATTCGAATCGCTGCCATCCGCAAGAAGCTGAATGTCGGCGGTTTCGCTGGAAGCAATCCTTTTCGAGAAGTCAGAAGGTAACACCAAAGCCAGGAGCACTTTATTTCGTTCAAGCGCATCCTCGAGTTCACTATACCGACTGGCAAATCCCATAATTTTAAAATAGGAAGAGTGCTCAAAATAGGATAGAAAATCACGAGAGACTGGTGATTTATCTTGGTTCCAAATCATCAAAGGAACCTGGTCAACATCAAGGGTTAAGGCAAAGCCAAAAAGAATGAGCAGCAGCATGGGAATCGCGATGGCCATTCCGAGACTTCTTGGATCCCTAACAATATGAACAAACTCTTTCTTTGCGAGCGCCCAGACTCTCACAAAATTCATGCTACCTTTCCCCGCTTGTCGTACGCCTCGATGAGAGAAACAAAAACATCTTCTAAAGACGGTTTGATTTTACGTACCACAAACCCGGACATTCCTTCGGCCGAAAACAACGCTTCAATCCGCTCGATAGCCGCTTGGGAATTCTCCACTACAGCGTGAAGTTTCGTGCCGAAAAGAGCTGTTTCCCTAACGCCTTCCACTGCCGTGATCCTTTTGATCCATGCCTGCGCATCAGGCAATAAAAGCTCAAGAACCTCTTCCTGCATCACTTTCGTTTTTAGTTCCTCAGGCGTGCCAAGAGCAATGCGATGCCCTTTATAAATTAAAGCCACGCGGTCACAATTCTCCACCTCATCCATATAATGGGTCGTCACGAAAACCGTTACGCCATCCTTGGCCATTGTTTTGATAAGCGCCCAGAAATTCCTGCGAGATATCGGATCCACGCCCGAGGTAGGTTCGTCCAAAAAAACGATCTTGGGCTCGTGAATGATGGCGCACCCCAAGGCCAGTCTCTGCTTCCACCCTCCGGATAAAGTAGAAGTCCGGCTTGACCTAAAATCTTCCAACCCGGCCATCTCAATAACCCAGTCTTTTCTGGCCTTCTTTTTCTGATTGGGAATGCGGTAGATCCCGCTATAGAAATTAATGTTTTCTTCAACGGTGAGATCTTCATAAAGCGAAAATTTCTGGGACATATACCCAATATGCTGCTTGATCTTCTCCTGTTCAGTCAAAACATCATACCCCCCGACGTGCCCTTCGCCAGAGGTCGGAGACAAAATACCGCAAAGCATCCGGATGGTCGTCGATTTGCCTGCACCGTTTGGGCCGAGAAATCCGAAAATCTCACCCGATTTCACTTCAAAGTTTATTTGATCTACGGCAGTAAACGATCCAAAACGCTTGACCAGGTCCTTTACTTCGACCGCATAATTATTTGTTTTCATAATCGCCGACAATGGCAATAAAGGCTTCCTCAAGGGAGGCCGCGTTTTTGCTTTTCTTGATCACATCGGGTGTGTCGCATTGCAGGAGCCGTCCCTTATGAATAAGCCCTACTCTCTTGCAGCGCTCTGCTTCGTCAAGATACGAAGTAGAATAAAAAATCGAAACTTTTTCCCGTAAAAGCTCATACAGAATCTGCCAAAAATCCCTTCGCGAAACGGGATCAACTCCATTGGTGGGTTCATCAAGAAAAAGCACACGAGGGGTATGGACTAAAGCGCACGCAAGACCCAATTTTTGCTTCATCCCACCTGACAGATTACGCGCCAAACGATCCTTAAAGGGACCCAATTTCGTAAAATCGAGGAGCTGTTCTATTTTGGCGGTTCTTTTACTTTTAGGGACCGTATAAATGTCAGCATAAAAATGAATGTTCTCCATCACGCTCAGATCACCATAAAGACCAAAACGCTGTGACATATAGGCAATATTTTCTTTAAGAGCCTCGGCATCTTTAACAATATGCTGCTCTTCCACCCATGCGTCGCCGGCCGTTGGCATCAGGATACCTGTCAGAAGCCTCATCGTGGTGGTCTTCCCGGCACCATCCGGTCCTACAAGCCCAAATATCTCGCCTTCTTCAATCTCCAGATCGAGTCCATCAACAACCGTCTTCTGATCAAATTTTTTTGTTAATCCCCGCGCCCGTATAGCCCACATGTGTCAGACCGTTCCAAGATAAGCGTCTGCTGGCATCCCGGGTTTTAGTTCGAATTCTGGATTTTCAATTATTATTTTTACGCGATAAACGAGCTTGGTTCGTTCTTCTTTCGTTTGAATATGCTTAGGCGTGAATTCCGCCTCTTGCGAGATAAAAGAAATACGACCCTTGTAGACTTTGTCAGGATAGCTATCAATCTTGATGTCCGCTTTTTGATTTAACTTCACTTTTCCAAGATCTGTTTCATTGATATAGGCCGTGAGCCAAACACTTTCCAGATCGGCCACCGTAAATATCGTGCTCCCCACCTGCACGTTTTCCCCGACCTCTGCGCTTCTAACAAGCACAAAACCATTCAACGGTGCTACTAGATCCGAATACCCTAGCCTTAATTGAGCCAACTCAAGCGAGGACTCAAGTTCATCCCATTTTGATTTTGCCATATCCCGGCT
>JAHQRI010000021.1 GCA_019052695.1 Candidatus Omnitrophota bacterium | reverse complement strand
TGTCATTCCGCATCGGTTCGATGACACGGTTCGCGTCTTGGAGCGCGATGGTCCTCTCGTGAAGATCATCGTTATTCCGTTGTGCTTGGATGTTCGCGCCGATGTAACCCGCGAGCACAAGAGAGGCGACCAGGAGCGCGATCATGAGTTCGGTCAGCGTGAAGCCGCCCTGTCTTTTTCTTGAGGGGGCCTTACTTTTTGCTTTCATTGATCCTTTCCGTCTCATTTTTCAACCATTCAAAGCTCTAACCCCAAGTCTAGACAAGTTTAGTGGAAGTTACAAGTATCTTTTTATAGCAAAATAAGTCATTCATATATTTTAAAAAGTGTATTTATAGTAATAAATATCATTAATATTCATAATAAAAAGTTCAAGATTCTAAAAACCCACCAAAGGGACCTACCCTCAATTACACCTCGACCGAACGGTCTTCGTATATAAACTAAAAAGTAACAAAGCGAAATCTTCGGGCCCGTTCCTCATCAATAATAACGCCGCAAGAGTGAAAAACTTGATCGGGGGGATCAATCGATGGATACCGGGAACGACGATCGTGTTTCGTTGTTCCTTCCTATAAATTCTGGATTATGCCCCTTTAAGTTTTGTATACTGCTCCCGATTTCAGGCGCAGCGATCACGGGGGACGCGGGTCGCGTCATGTTTTTCGCGATACGGGGCAGCCAAGATCGTTTTGTATCAAAGAGAAGCCGCTTTGATCGTTTCATCTTCAGGGAACGCAGGCGTTTTCATTCCGTTTCGCGAAGCCCACGGTGAGAGTTACGGTCATTTAAGAAAAGGATTCGATGACGAACACACAGCTACTGAGCGAGCTTCTGACGGTGCTCTTGGCAGCGACCGCCGTCGCGATCGTTTTTGAAAAACTACGGCTTCCCGCCATGCTGGGATTTTTATTGACCGGCGCGATCATCGGACCGCACGGGACGGGGATCCTCCCCAGCGACGAGCATGTTCGGTCCCTCGCGGAGATCGGGATCGTTCTATTGATGCTGACGATCGGGCTTGAATTTTCGGTGGACCGCCTGCGGGGGATGCGCAATCTCGCGATCGTGGGGGGGGACGCTTCAGATCCTGGTCTCGATCGCGCTTTCCCTGGCGTTTGCCGGATGGATGCACTGGACTTTTTACGAGGGGTTTTTTCTCGGGGCGGTCATCGCCTTGAGTTCGACCGCGATCGTACTGAAGTACCTGCTCGACCGGGGAGAACTGGATACGCCTCACGGACGTATCGCTATCTCGATCCTCATCTTTCAAGACCTTGCCATTGTCCCGCTGATGATCTTTCAAACGGCCTTTGGCCAGTCCGGTCAGGCTGTGGGGATCGCGTTAGGCAGCGCCTTTTTGAAGACCGTGCTACTTTTGGCGGGGACGTTCATTTTTTCGCGTTTTCTCCTTCCCGGATTGTTGCACCGGGTGGCCGTCCTGCGCAACCGGGAGATCTTGTTCCTTTTCTCCATCGTGGTCTGTTTGGGGATGGCGTGGCTCAGCGGTGTCCTCGGGCTTTCGGCGGCGATCGGGGCCCTGCTCGCGGGGTTCATGTTCGCCAACACGAACTTCTCCCACCAGCTGATCGGGGACATCATCCCGTACCGGCATCTTTTCGTGAGCTTTTTTTTCGTCTCGATCGGGATCTTGTTCAACGCGGGCTTTTTCTTCCAGCACATCCTCCTGGTCCTTTCCGTGGTAGGGCTCGTCCTCTTTATCAACTTCGTCATCATGACGCTCTTGATCATGGGGTTCGGTTTCCCGCCGCGCGTGGCAGTGACCACCGGGATCATCCTTTCGCAGATCGGGGAGTTTTCGTTCGTCTTGATGGAAATGGCGCGCGGCTCCGGGCACATTACGGACACGCTTTATCAGGTGCTGCTTTCCACGGCGTTCCTGACGATGTTGATGACGCCCGTTCTTTTCGCGATGATTCCGTTCGTCCTGAAGGCGCTCGGGCGGTTCCTGATTTTTGGCGTTCCGCCGCAGAATTGGAACCGTCCCGACCGGGTCCTGACCGCACTTCATGATCACGTGATCCTGTGCGGGTTCGGTCCGACCGGTCTCGACCTTGCCAAGGCCCTTCGCGAGGAAGGCGTTCCTTTTGTCATCATCGAGATGAACCCCATCAAAATGCGCGAAGCCAAGGCGATGCAGATGAGGGCGGTGTACGGGGACGCGACCAACCGGGAGGTCCTGAGGCGCGCGGGGGTCCACCGTGCGAAGGCCGTCGTCGTGAGCTTTCCGGACCCGCTCGGGATGGTCCAGATCATTCGCGTGGTGCAGGGGTTGAACCCGGAGGTGCTCCTCGCGGTCCGGACGCGTTACGAAGCCCAAATGTCGCGGCTTTATGAGCTAGGCGCGGACATCGTGGTGACCGAGGAGTGGGAGGCGGGCCATGAGCTGAATCGTTTGGTGCTCTCGCAATTGGATATTTCGCAAGAGCGGGTGGAACACCATCTCGCCCGCACCCGGTCCCGTAAGGAACTCGCCGTCGAGGAGGCCATTTTCAAAAGCACGGCTAAAACGTCTATACCTTCCCAACATTCGGTGGTAAATTAAGGAACCATGCGGGACCGGAGCGGGATCCCGGACCGTTTCAAAAGATCAAAGGAGAAAATCATGAAGATCCTCGGAAGACTTTTTTTTATTTTCATCCTTTTCATCGTGCTTTTGGTCCTTGGACGCAATGTGGTCCTTAAGACCGCGGTCGAGAAAGGCGTCCGTGCGGTCACGGGCATGCCACTGGCCATCAAAAAGCTCGACCTCGGTTTGACCCGCCCCTATTTCCATATTGAAGAGCTGGTGATCAAAAATCCCGCCGGATTTCACGATACGGTCTTCGTGGAGATCCCGAAGATCTTCGTGGCGTATGACCTGCCGGGCATTCTGAAAGGGAACATCCATTTGACGGACCTGGAATTCGACCTGAAGCAGTTTTCGGTCGTCAAAAATGAACAAGGGCGGCTCAATCTGGATACCTTGAAGGCGCTCCAGGGACAAAAACCGGCTCAGCAAGAAAAATCGCCGGCCCCCTCGAAGGAAGGAAAAGCGCCCGAAATCCAGATCGATAGCTTCCGCCTCCGGGTGGGGAAGGCTTCTTACGTGGATTATTCGAGCGGCGCTCCGGTCACCAAGGAGTTCAATGTCGGCCTGGACGAGAAATACGCCAACATCACGGACCCGAACGAGCTGGTCATGTTGATCGTTTGGAAGGTCATGATGAAGACGCCGCTCGCAATGCTCAGCAATTTTAATTTGGGGGACTTGCAGGGGAGCGTTTCGGGCGTTCTGGGTTCCGCAACGGATATGGCCGGGCAGACGTTCGCGATGGGATTGGACAAGGTCAACGCAGCTTCAGGACAATTAGCGGACCAAGCGGGAGATACCCTGAAAGGGACCGCGGACACGGTGACGGACGGGGCCAAAGAGGCCGTTTCCAGTCTCAAAAACAAGATCAAGATACCTTTTTAGCAGCGGTCTTTTGACCGGAGGAGCACATCGTGCCGACGCGCGAAGAAGAATTGGAGGTCCTCCTCCGCATCACCGAAAAAATCAATTCGGGCCTCGTGCTGGACGAGGTGATGAATTACACCTACGAGGCCCTCAAGCAGACCCTTCCCTATGAACGCATCGGGTTCGCCCTGCTCGAGAACGATGGCAGGGAATTGCGGGCCCGCTGGGCCCGTTCCGAGGCCTCTGAGCTCAAGATCACAAAAGACTACGTGGCGGCCATGGAGGGCAGCAGTCTCGAGAATATCATTCGCACCGGGCGGCCACGCATCCTGAACGACCTCGTCGCTTATCTCGGGAACCACCCCTCATCGGATTCCACGCAAAAGATCGTGGCGGAGGGGATGCGTTCGAGCCTGACCTGCCCGCTCATCGCTTTGGGCAAGCCCATCGGGTTCATCTTTTTTTCAAGCATGAAGACCAATACCTATCAGGATGCCCACGTCAAGATTTTCCAAGAGATCGCGGGTCAGCTTGCCGTGACCGCGGAGAAAAGCCGCCTTTATGAACAGCTTGTGGATCTAAACGACCAGAAGAACAAATTCCTCGGGATCGCGGCGCACGACCTGAGGAGCCCGATCGGTGTGATCAAAGGCTACGCGGACCTTATGGCCGACGGGGTTCTGGGGCCCCTCGTGCCGGGGCACAAAGAACCTCTGGAAGCGATCACCCGGCATTGTCAGAGGATGTTGAACTTGATCTCGGACCTTTTGAACGTTAGCGCGATCGAGTCGGGAAAACTGGACCTGCGCCCGCGGAAAGTGAATCTGGAGGCCTACCTTCGGGAGAGCCACAAGGCGAACGCCCTCTTGGCCCAGGCGAAGTCCATCGAACTCGTTTTAGATGTCCCGTCAAAATTGCCGGAGCTGTGGATGGATCCCGAAAGGATCGATCAGGTTATCAACAATCTTGTCGCGAATGCGATCAAGTTCTCCCAACCCAAGACGAAGATCGTTCTCAAGGCAGTTCTTCTGGATCGGGCCGTCGCGATCTCGGTCATCGATCAAGGCCAGGGGATCCCGGGGGACGAACTGCCCCGGCTCTTTTCTTTTTTCGGCAAGACGACCGTTCGCCCGACAAGCGGGGAAAGCAGCACGGGCCTGGGCTTGGCGATCTCAAAACGTCTCATCGAGGCGCACCAGGGCATGATCTGGGTGGAGAGCCAGAGCGGAAAAGGATCCATGTTCACGTTCACGCTCCCCATCACGCCGAGCGACGGACCCCGTGGGCCGGATCAGCATTGAGATCAAGGCGCGGTGTGCCGATCCCTCCAGGGTCCGCGGGCTCCTGAGGTCGCGCGGCGCGGTCTATCGGGGCCTCGATCCTCAGCGTGACACTTACTTCCGCATCCCTTGCGGCCGCCTGAAGCTCCGGGAAGGCAGGATCGAGAACGCGCTTATCTATTACTGCCGCGAAGACCGGAAGAATTCCAAAAAATGCGATGCCGTCCTAGCCCGTTATAAAAATACCGCCCCTCTCAAAAAAATCCTGACGGCGACCCTTGGGGTCCTGGCCGTCGTGGACAAAAAACGCGAGATCTTCTTCATCCGGAACACAAAGTTCCACATCGATCGCGTGAAACATCTCGGGTCTTTCGTGGAGATCGAAGTGTTCGGTCCCTCGGGAAGAAAGAGCGAAGCCGAACTCAGGAAGCAATGCGAACATTACCGGCAACTTTTCGGGATCAAGAAAAAAGATCTGCTCGCGGATTCCTACAGCGACCAGCTTCTTAAAACGGCACAACGTTCGACGCGCAAGGCCCAACGTAAAAGCTGAACGTTGAGCTTTGCGCGTTGTGCGTAGCCCGGCTCTAAATGAAATCCCCCAGCCGGACCGGCAGCCGTTTAGATCCCCAAGAGCCGGGTTCGGGTTCAAAGACCCCCGCACAAACAGTCCCGCAATGTCGGCAAAGCCCGTTCTCTTTAAGCCCCCATGTCGCGATCGCATAACCGTCGCGGCCGATCAATTTTTTTCCGCAGGCATGACAAAGGGTCGTTTCACCTTCGGCCCAGGGGACATTCCCGGTGTAGCAATAACGGATGCCGTTTGTGATCGCCATCGCGCGGGCTTTGCGGAGGGTTTCCAGCGGCGTCGGCGGCCGGTCCGTTAATTTGTAGGCTGGATGGAATGCCGTGAAATGGAGCGGGACGTCCCGCCCGAGGTTTTTGACCAGCCATCGCGTCATCGCTTGGAGTTCTTCCTCGGAATCGTTCAGCCCGGGAATGAGAAGCGTCGTGATCTCAAGCCAGACGGAAGTCTCTTTTTTGAGGTAGACGAGCGTTTCGAGGACCGGCGCCAAATGCGCGCCGGTGTATTTTTTGTAGAACGCATCACTGAAACTTTTCAGGTCGACGTTCGCGGCATCCATGACCGCGTAAAATTCTTTTCTCGGCTCGGGGCAGACATAACCGGCCGTAACGGCCACGGTCTTGATCCCTCGTTTGCGGCATTCTTGAGCGGTATCCATAGCGTACTCGTGAAAGATGTGGGGCTCGTTGTAGGTGAACGCCACGCTGCGGCAGTCAAGCGTTTTCGCCGTTTTGGCGATGAGTTCCGGGGACGCCGCGTCAGCAAGCGTATCGGTCTCGCGGGAGTGGCTGATATCGGCGTTCTGGCAGAAGACGCAGCCGAGGTTGCATCCCGCGGTCCCGAACGAAAGGACCGGCGTGCCGGGCAGGAAATGGAACAAGGGTTTCTTTTCGATCGGGTCCACGCAAAACCCGCTGGAACGGCCGTACGTCGTGAGGACAATTTGCCCGTTCCGGCAGGCCCGCACGAAGCAAAATCCCCGCTGTCCTTCTGCGAGGACACAATGGCGCGGACAGAGGTCGCACCGGACCTTCCCGCCCTCGGTCTTTTTCCAGAAGCGCCCGACCACGTCCCGTTCCATGAGGAAGTCTCCCTTGCTCATTATGACCTTAATTTCGGGCAGTGAGAATGATAAAATACGACGATAAACAGAAGCGGTTTCATAATTTTTTATAGGTGCTTTTGCGGCCCATGAACTTCAAAATGTCATCCCCGAGTGGTTCCATCGGCACTGGCCCTCTTTCGGCATATGCTGAGGCTAGTGCCGCACTAAACTTCCTATTAAGAAGTAATAGGTTGTTCAGTGCGGGGTTCTAGAAGGAAAATCAACTTTAGATTCCCGCTAAAAGCATGCGGGAATGACAGGATGTATAAGAATTTGTGTCTACTTATGAAACTGCTTCCAGCGACTATTCTGGGGAGGCGGAAAAAAAAGAAGGTGGATTATGAAACGGACGGCTTTTTTTGCGGTTCTTCTCTTGTTTTTTACTTCCACCGCCCTCGCCGGGGAGCCCACGCTGAGGGAACGGGTGATCGGGGCGGCGTTTAAGGGACTTGCCAATACTTTCCTCGCGGCCTATGACCTGGAGAAAGGGAAAAAAGAAGCTCTGGGGAAGCTGGAAGCCATGAGCGATGAAACTTTTGTGAAGGGATATGCGGAAGCCTGGTCGGTCTTGGAAGGGCTGCCGGAGGACCTCAGGGTCAAAAACGGTATTTACGGCACCATGACACGTTCTGAATTGATCACGCGTGTCAACGGGATCCAAAAACAGGAACTTCGCGACCTGGTCAACGCCGTTCCCGACGAGGCGGTCAGCCGGGAATTCGATGCCTACACGAAGCGGATGGGGGACAAGATCCGTCAAAGCGATACCGTCCAGCAGGTCCAAAAGACCTGGCAGGAGGTCCTGGACAGGATCGGGAAGATCGGTCAGAAGGCGGTTTAATCACGAGCCCGGGGCTGATCGGGGACGGATCCCGAACGATCTTTAGCAATGCCCGGTCCTTCTTGCGGTTCAGGGCTTCGAGATGTACTATAGGAGCCGTTTGGAACTCAAACATGTAAAATCCAAGCAGAAGGAGAAGAAAAAATGAAAAAAGTATTTTGGGTGGTTTTAGCGATCGTTCTTTGCGCGGCCCTTTCGGGGAGCGCCTACGCGGAGGATGCGGCGACCACGGCAACAGAAGCAACCGAAACTGTGGGGGCAGTGACAGAAACCGCAGCCGCGGAAACGGCAACGGATACGACGACGGCGGAAACAGCTACGACCGCTGCTACAGAGACAGCAACTGCCGCATCAACGGGCCTCAAGGACCGGTTGGAGGCTGATAAGGCGAAGATCCAACAGCAAAAAGGGTTGATGAAAAAGGAAGGTCAGGCGGCCCGTGCGGAGGAGAAGGGCGTGAGGAGCCAGATCCGGGAGGCAAGAAGGGCCGGCGACACGGAAAAAGCCAAAGAGCTCCGGGAGCAATTGAGGACCATGCATCAAGAGAACATCAAAAAGATGCAACAGGGCAAAAAAGATCTCAACACCTCCCGAAAAGAGATGTGGCAGGACAGAAAAGCGGGGAAGAAGGGAAAGCAGTAAAGAGGGAAGCGCGAAGGGAAACGAAGTAATATTTTTCAGGAAAAGGGGATAGGCCGGTAGTCGAAGCGGCCTGTCCCCTTTTGCTTTTTTAGAGTAGAAAGTGAAGGATTGAAAGGGACGCGATCGCCCACATGGCGGGCTTGATCTCCCGGAACTTCAGGCGGATCATTTTGAAAATCACAAAGCTCAGGAACCCAAACGCTAGTCCCGTGGCGATGCTATAGCTGAGCGCGATCATGACAATGATGACAAAGGCGGGGAAGCCTTCTTCCATGTCCGAAAAGTCGATATTCCGGATCTCCTTCATCATGAAAAATCCCACCAAAATGAGCGCCGGCGCCGTGGCGTAGACGGGGACGATCTCGATGAGAGGCGTCAGAAGGAGCGCCAGTAAGAACCATACCGCCGTGGTGACCGAAGTGAAGCCTGTTCGTCCACCCTGCTCGATACCCGTTGTGGATTCGATGAAAGTCGTGGTCGTTGAGGTGCCGAAAACGGCTCCAAGCATCGTGGCGGTGGCGTCAAGCGAAAGCAACCGGTCCAGCCCTCGGATATTCCCCTTTTCGTCCGTTAACTTCGCCTGGTGGCAGCAAGCGACGAGCGAGCCGATGCTGTCGAAAAGGTCCATGAACATCAGCGTAAAAATCGCGCCGGCAAAACTCCACTTGAAGGCACCCAGGATATCCAGGCGGAACGCGATCGGGGACAGGCGGAGATCCAGGGAGAAAAAGGCCGCCGGCCAGGCGATCTTTCCGGTCAGCAGCGCGAGAAGTGCCGCGGTGAGGATCCCCAGGATCATGGAACCCTTGACGCGTTTCATTTCAAGGACGGCCATGACCAGAAAACCGGTGAACCCGATGAGGACGGTCGGTGTGACGGGTCCCGCGGCAAGAATCGTGGCATCGTTTTTTTTGATGACGCCGAGATTGATCAGGCCGATGAACGTGATGAAAAGGCCGATCCCGGCGGCGGTCGCGGAAATCAACGTTCGGGGGATCACCTCCACGATCTTTTTTCGGGCACCCGAAATCGTAAGCAGGAAAAAGAAAAGTCCCGAAAGAAAAACGATCCCCAGGGCCGTCTCCCAACGGATCTTTTCGGTGAGGACCAGCGAATAGGCGAAAAAAGCGTTAAGCCCCATGCCGGGCGCCATGGCGATCGGGGCGTTGGCGACGATACCCGTCAG
This sequence comes from Candidatus Omnitrophota bacterium, assembly GCA_019052695.1. Classification (GTDB taxonomy): domain Bacteria; phylum Omnitrophota; class Omnitrophia; order Omnitrophales; family Aquincolibacteriaceae; genus Pegaeibacterium. The sequence continues at coordinate 13,289 of JAHQRI010000021.1, read as the reverse complement.
GCATGTCGCCAGTGCGGTGACGAGGCAAGTGACCGTGATGAGCGCGGTCTTGTCCATCCCCGCGGCGGCGAGAATGCCGGGATTGACGAAGATGATGTAGGCCATGGCGAGGAATGTTGTTGTCCCCGCGATGATCTCGGTCCGAAGTGTCGTTCCGCGCTCTTCAATCTGGAAAAAACCCGTGAGCGCTTTACCGATCTCCATTCGATCAGGACCGGATCATGATAAGCAGCATTTTGAACCGCTCGGGGGCGTTCACGGCGTGCGGGATGTTGGCCGGCATGATGATCATTTCTCCGGCCTTGAGCACGTGTGGTTTCCCACCAATGAGGATCTCCGCGCGGCCGTCCAGGATGAGGACCGATGCGTCATACGGGGAGATGTGCTCGCTGAGGCCCTCGCCTTCATCAAAGGAAAATAAAGTAAGAGACCCTGTTTTTTTATTCAGGACCTGCTTGCTCACAACGGAATGCTGTTGAAAATCGACTAGGGAAGCCAGTTCCAAGACTTTTCCGATGAAGGCCCGGTCGGCGGGTACGGATCTTCCCGAAGGGGACACGGTGTTTTCTCCTTTAGAAGGTTAAAAGCATTTTCCGGTTCGTTTTTTCGGACAATCTCCCAGCGGGCCGCACTGGTAGCAGATCTCATTCGTGATCTTTTGACCGTCAAAGAATTCCCGGATGTTCTCCAGCGTCGTCCGGGCGATATTTTGAAGGGCCTCCTGCGTGAAGAATCCCTGATGGGAGGTGACGACGACGTTGTTGAACGAAAGAAGACGCGCCAGCACGTCGTCGGCGATGACCTTGTTCGAAAAATCCTCGAAAAAATAATCGCTTTCTTCTTCGTAGACGTCCAGACCGGCGTAGCCGACCCGGCCGCTTTTCAGTCCTTCGATAAGCGCCTTGGAATCAATAAGCATGCCGCGGCCGGTGTTGATGATCATGACCCCGGGTTTCATCTTGGCGATGCTGGCCTCGTTGATCAGGTGGTAGGTGTCCTTGGTCAACGGGCAATGGAGCGACACGATATCGGATTCCCGGTAGAGCCGGTCCAGGTCCGCGTACTCGAAGCCCGCTTTTTCCTGATAAGTCTTATCCGGAAAAGCGTCATAGGCCAGGACCCGCATCCCGAACCCCCTTAAGATCTCGATAAGGACCCTTCCGATCTTTCCGGTGCCGATGATCCCCGCGGTCCTGCCGTGCATGTCGAACCCCAGCAGACCGTTCAACGTGAAATTGTTGTCGCGGGTCCGGTAATAGGCCCGGTGGACCTTGCGATTGAGCGCGAGCATCAAAGCGACGGCGTGTTCGGCCACGGCGTGAGGGGAATAAGCGGGGACACGCACCACATGGATCTTTCCAAAAACCGCTTTCAGATCGATGTTGTTATACCCGGCAGCGCGGATCGCGATCAGCCGGATCTTATTTGCCTCGAGGGCTTTGATCACGGGTGCGTCGACCGTATCGTTCACGAAGACGCAGACCGCCGGGAACCCCCGGGTGAGGGAAACCGTTTCCCGGGTGAGGTGGCTCTTCAAATAGGTGATCTCGAAGCCGAAATCCCGGTTGGCTTGATCGAAAGACTCGATGTCATAAGGTTTCGCGTCAAAGAACGCGACTTTCAGGCCAGTGTCCATTAGGAAGATCCTTCTCGCCCTCTATTATGACCCGAGCCAACGTAGAACGCCAGGAATTCGTCAGTTCACTCTCGGCGGTCGTACGGGGCATCTCTGAACAAGAGGCCCTCGCGACTAAGTTTCTTTGGCCCCTGGATTTTTTTAGGTGTAGAATACTTCCCTGCGTTCATTCGGAGGATGGAAAATGAATCCTCAGACGAAGACCCGGCCCGCTGCGGTCAGCGGTCAATTCTATCCTGACATTCCGGAAGCCCTTCGGGACCAGGTCCGGCAGCTTTTGGCACAAGCCCGTTCTTTGGCTGACCCCCGCGCACGCGGGCTGATCGTTCCTCACGCAGGTTACGATTATTCCGGGCGCGTCGCGGCGGAGGCCTACAAGACGGTGCGGGGCCGGAAATTCGAGTGCGTGGTCATTATCGCTTTTCTGCACCGTTGTTTCCTCCCCGGCGTTCTAGTGGATGACGTCGCATTCTATGAGACGCCCTTGGGGCGCGTTCCCGTGGAGGGGACACTGGCCCGCAAGATCCGGGAATTTCACCCGCTTCTTCGCGGCGAGTTCAGCGGGCGTCTGGACGAACATTCCCTGGAGGTCCAAATACCCTTCCTGCAGGAGGTCATTCCGGACCTGAGGATCGTCCCGGTTTTTTTGGGAGAACAGACCCTTCAAAATATCAGGGTGTTGGCCGCGGCGTTGGCCCAAGTGACCGCGGGCCGGGATGTCCTGACGGTTGCGACAAGCGACCTATCCCATTTTCATCCCTACGAGACCGCGGTCCGGAAGGATAAGCGGCTTATCGCGTTGTTCGAAAAGGCCGACCTTGAGGCGTTGGGGGACGCCTGCGCGAGGGATGAGATCGAGGCGTGCGGTCTCGGGCCGATGCTGACCCTGGCACTGTTGGCCAAGGATCGAGGCTGGACCGGGCCCTCGTTGATCCGTTACGAAAATTCGGGGGATGTGACGGGAGAGCGGAATTCGGTGGTAGGTTACGCGGCGATGGTTTTTCGCGAGGCGAACGTTCTCGGAGTCAAGGAGAAAACGGTGATCCTGGACCATATCCATCAAGTCCTGAGGGCGGCGCTCCGGGATAAGCCGCCGCCTGTTTTGGACCTGAAGGCGGAAGTGCTCGACGAAAAACGGGGGATTTTTGTCACCTTGAAAAAAGAGAAGATGCTCCGGGGGTGTATCGGCCACATCGTGGGGCAGAGGCCGCTTCGCGAGAGCATCGGGGAGATGGCGCTCGCGGCGGCTTTCGAGGATCCGCGTTTTCCTCCGGTGGGCCCCAACGAAGTCGACTCGCTTAAGGTCCACGTTTCCTTTCTGACGGTCCCTGTCCCCGTTCGCTCTTACCGGGACATACGCCTCGGCTTGGACGGGATCATCGTGAGTTATCGGGGAAAGAAGGGCGTCTACCTGCCTGAGGTTGCGACGGAGACGGGGTGGGACCAAGAGGCTTTCTTCCGGAGTTGTGCTCTCGAAAAAGCCGGTCTGGACGAATCGGAACTAGCGGAGGCTTCGATCGAGGTCTTCCAGACCGAGGGTTTCGGGGACGAGGAGAAGACCGGAGCGGCTCAATAAAGTCGGAAAACGGCCGATGAAAAAAGCGGGAAGCCAACCGTTCTCATGGGACGCAAAGGAGAATCCGATGAAAAAGATCCTCGTGTTTTTTTGTGTGGCGATGGTGATGATGAGCGCTTCCGCGATCGCGGCGGACCCGCCGGATGCGGCGAAGGCGGCGGCCAAATTCGCCCGGGGAGTGACGAACGTCGCGACCTGCTGGGGGGAATACATCATCCAACTTCCCGTTTCGATCGAGCAGAGCCCCGACTACCTGACGGGGGCCGTTTATGACGTGGTGCGGGGGACCGGTTTCACGATCCGCAGGGCGGCTGTGGGCCTTTACGATATCGTAACGTGCCCCTTCCCGGGGCGGACCTGCTACGGACCGCTGATCCAGCCGGAAACGATCTTCACGAAGTCCGTGGAGCCGTTGATCAAATAAGGGGACCCCGGCTCTTTTTGTGGGGGGACCGCCATTCCTTGCGTCCGAGGAATGGCGGTTTTTTTTAGTAGATCCGTTCTAAGCGGAAAGGATCGATGCGATCATAAAGACCGGCCGGGATCGGGGACCTATGAGAGAGATCAAAGGATATTTTGTAAAGATCGGCGCTTTGCTCCGGGGCCCGCGGACGTGGGGGGCTCTTTTAGGGCTTGTGTTCGTTGTGGGGTTTTGGGCCCGTTTTTTCCAGATGACAGGGCATTTCGCCCACACGGATGACCTGGGGATGGTCGAGCAGCTTTTCCGGGGACAGGCCGAAGGCAACATTTTCTTTGTCCCTCAATATTTGACGAACGCGCCGCTCCAGTATCTCCTTACGTTTTTTCTCGTGTCCCCGTCCATGGAATACCTCGACATTCTTTTCTGGGGGCGCCTGCCGTCCTGTGTGGCGGGGTGCCTTGCCCTCGTGACACTCTTCTTTTTTTACCGGGAATACGATAAGACAGCGGCCGCGAAGGCTTTCTTTGCCCTTGCGCTTGTCGCCTGCTCCTGGGAGAACATCGCGTTCGCCAAGCAGATGCACAGTTACGCGATCGGGGTTCTCGCGGCGGCGATCGTGCTCCTCCTTTTCGTGAGGCAATTGCGCGAAACGACGTTCCCCTTGAAACAAGCGGCCTTGGTCGCCGGGGGGCTCGCGCTTGCCAGCCACATGCAGTACCAGGCCCTTCTTTTCATTCCCGCTTTCTATGTGGCACTTTTTCTTCATCTGCTCGGCGCGCCGCAAAAAACCGGAGGGCTCAGGGGTTGGTTGATGAGCGGGGTCCTCTACCTTTTGCTTGTTTTTCCGATGTGGTACTTCTTCCTGAGACACCAGTTCGGGGGGTTCGCCGTGAACACGCAATGGGCCCTGGGGGCTTCCGGCCAATACGGTCTTGATCCCGCCCTGTTTCGGGACCTTGGGGCGAATGGGCTGACGATCCTCAAATTTTATTTAAAGAATCTTTTCGTCATCTTTGAAGCCAAGACCGGTTTTTTCCCGCAGGCGGCCCCTTTCTTTAAGGCGTTCTCGATCGGCCTGTTCAGTTTATTTCTATTTGGGACTGTAAACTTTTTCATGAGCTCGGACAAAAAACACCGCTTTCTTGGCCTTTTTTTCGGTCTGGTGTTGCTGACGTGGTGGATCATGGTGCCGTTGAAGCAACTGCCGTACGGGCCGTCGCGCCACACGCTGATCCTGCTGCCTTTTTTCGCGGTCACGGTCGCAGAAGGGGCCGAGGGGATTTCGGGGGTTTTGCGCCGTTGGAGGCGAAGAGAGATCCCCGCGATTTGGCAGCAGCGGGTCCTTATCGGCCTTGGGCTTTTGGTGATCCTGCTTTTTCTGGCGTATTACGGAACGTTCCTGAAGGAACGGAAGAACCCTCTGGTTGAAGAAGAGATCTGCCGGACGCTTGAGGCCTATGACATCGACGAGGTCTTTTACGATGCGCGCGGCTTCCATCTGGAATACATGAAAGGGTTTGGAAGACTGTACCAGAAGATCAAGCAGAAGCGCATCAAAGAAGTTGCGACCTTTGCCTTCATCACGCGGTATCCCTTTCCCTCCATCAAAGATCGTTGCGAGGCTTACCAGCACGCTTATAATATCGTCGCGCTCCGGGACTACATGCCGCGGTCCGGGGATCCGGAACCGGTCCTGATCCGCCGGCCGTGTTCCGACTTCCACGTGGTTTATGAAAAAAGAGTCGAGTCGGATGTGACGGAAACGTTCAGCCGGGATATTAAGATCAACATCCTGACCAACCGCCTGTTTTTTTACATCTTGTCGGTCGATCCCGAAAAAAAGGCGATCGCGCAGACCCCGCAGGGTTCGCACACGTGACGGGAAACGTGCGACGACGAAGGGCTTGCCTCGCGGAAAGGTAACCATGAAGACCCACACCGAATATCTTTGGTTCGAGACGGAACGGAAACGCGCGTACGTCAACATCACGCCTCAGGTGGAAGCAGCGGTCCGAAAAAGCGGGGTCAAGGAGGGACTTTGCCTGGTCAACCCCATGCATATCACGGCGAGCGTTTATATCAATGATGATGAGCCGGGGCTGATCCAGGATTTCGACGATTTTCTCGAACGGGTCGCGCCCTACGACCTTCGCGGCTACCGGCATCATCAGACCGGCGAGGATAACGGGGACGCCCACGTGAAGCGCCAGCTTTTCGGACGCGAGGTCGTGGTGGCGATCACGGGCGGCCGCTTGGACTTCGGGACCTGGGAGCGGATCTTTTACGCCGAATTTGACGGCCGAAGGCGTAAACGCGTTGTCGTTAAGATCATCGGGGAATGAATCCAGGCGGCCATGGCACGGACCTATCGCGATAAATCCTCTAAAAAAAGATCCCCGCCTCGTCCCCTGGCGAAATCTGAAAAAAAGGAGGAGCGAAGGATCTGGGTCGGCGATGAGGCCGTCACAGAGAAGCACTTTCTTCATCTGACCCGTTTGTTGCGCGACGAAGAACGTGAAGAGCAGGCCCGTTTCCGGAGTGAGATCCTCGAGAGGCGTCCGGAGGAAAGAGAGAGAAGGGGAAAGGCCCTGTTCCGCCTCGAGTTGCTCGAGGTCCACTACAACCCCTCGGGGCAGAAGCTTCTGACTTTTGCTTTCCAGAACAGCCGCCCCCTGCCGCGTTATTCCCTGAACGTGGGCGAGGTGGTATCCCTTTCAGGTTTCCAGACCCCGGCCTCCGAGTGCCCGAGCGGGACGGTCTACGAAAAGGACCGGTGGAGGATCACGGTCGCGTTCAGCGGGCGGGTCCCGGAATGGGTAGGCCGGGAAAGGACCTTACAGTTGAACCTGACGGAAAACCGGACCACGTACCAGAGGATGTATGAGGCCCTGCAGGCGGTCCGCCAGGCGGGCCATTCGCGGGTCGCTTGCTTTCGCGATATCAGTCTGGGGCTCAAAAAACCGCGTTTCCGGGATCCCGTGACGCCGGAACGGACGGAATTCCTGGACCCGACGCTCAATGACGATCAAAAAAAAGCGGTCTGCATGGCGCAGGAGGCGGAGGACCTCCTGCTGGTCCACGGCCCGCCCGGGACGGGGAAGACGCGCGTGCTGACCGAGATCATCCGTCAAGCCTTTCGGAGCGGGGAAACGGTTCTCGTGTCCGCCCCAAGCAATGCGGCCTGCGATTATCTTGTGGAGTGTCTCGTGGAAAGGGACGTCCCGGTCACGCGGCTGGGACAGCCCGCACGCGTGTCCCCGCGGATCCTGGAACATACATTGAGCCACAAATTGGCACGGCATCCCTATGCGAAAATGATCGACGGGCACGAAGCGAAATTAGAACAGTTCGCCCGGCAGAAGGACCGGCGTCAGGACCGGCGCGTGATGTCCTGGGAGGAAAGGCGACAAATGCGCGAGGAGGTCGACAGGCTCCGGGATGACATTCGGGACCTTCGTACCCAGATCTTCAAGCAGGTTTGGAATGCGGCCGATGTGGTCGTGGCCACCCATGCGGGTTGCGGGGATCCCCTGATCCGGGCCAAGGCGTTCGACTGGGTGATCCTTGATGAGGCCACGCAGGGAATCGAACCGGCCACCTGGCTTCCGCTGCTTCACGCCGGGAGGGCGGTGCTGGCAGGAGACCACTGTCAGCTTCCGCCGACCGTTCAGTGTTCGCAGCATGGCAAAAAGGGGTTGACCTATACGCTGTTCGAACGTCTGCATGACGTTCTGGACGGCGCTTCCAAGGTGCGGCTTGAACGGCAATACCGGATGCACGAGGACATCATGGGTTTCTCTTCCCGAGAATTTTACGACGGGGCCTTACGGGCCGATCCTTCCGTGGCGCGGCATACGCTTTGCGACCTGCCGTTGGTGCGGGCGGCCGAGGTCGACCCGGCGCCGTTCGTTTTTCTGGACACGGCCGGGCTCGGGTACGAGGAGGAGATCGAGGAGGGCACTTCGAGCTATTACAATTCCGAGGAGGCCAAGATCGTGGTCCGGGAGCTCGAACGCTTTTTGAAGGCCGGCGTCCCGCCTTCGGAGGTCGGGCTCATCAGTCCGTACAGCGCGCAGGTAAAACTTTTATCCAGTATGGTCGCCGGGGAACCCTCCGGAAAAGAGGAGATGAGCACGGTCGAGATCGATAGCGTGGATGCGTTCCAGGGCCGCGAGAAGGAGGTGGTGATCGTGACGCTGGTGCGTTCGAACCGGGAGGGACAGTTGGGGTTCTTGACCGACACCCGCCGCATGAACGTTGCGATGACCCGGGCCCGCCGGAAGTTGGTCCTGATCGGGGACAGCGCGACGCTCTCGAACCTTTCTTTTTTTGACGACTTGCTCCGGTACGCGGAGACAGTGAACGGCTACCGGAGCGCGTGGGAATAGGTCCGACACAAGTTCTGTCTTGGGCAAAAAGATCCAAACGAACAAGGAGGTCCGTCATGCAGTGTCCGCTGATGAAGTATTCGTGCTGTTGTTTTTCGCTCAAAGGGTTCCTTTTGATGGTTAGTATCGTGGGCGTGGGGTTGGGGGTGTATTCGATGGTCGCACCGCGCCGCTCGATCGCTCTTTATGCATGGATCATGGAACGCTTTAACTGGAAAGTCTCTCCGATCGACATGGCAAAGGAGGAACGGAACACCGTCTATTTGGGCGGACTGCTCGCCGCGTTAAGCGTTCTGCTTTTCGTTACGGCCGGGATGAAATATTGATCCGGACCCCGCCCCGCCATCGCGTTCAGGGCGGGATGTTGACATCGTCCTCCCGTCCTGCTAAGCTCCTTATTAAGATTCAATCTTAATAAGGAGCTTCCCCCTGTGTCCCGGGATCAAGAAGAGTTCGTGGATTTTATCCGCCAAAAAGGCTATCGTCTGACCGGTGAGCGGTTACGGCTGATCGAGGGGATTAAACATCAGCACGGTCATTTTAATGTGGACGGGCTGGTCTCCCGGTTAAAGAAACAGGGGTTGGAAGTCTCCCGCGATACCATTTACAGGAACATCCCGGTCCTTCTTGAGGCGGGTGTGATCGCGCAAAGTTTTAAGACGAACCGCGATACTTATTATGAGGCCGCACGGCCTCACGCGCATCATGATCATTTGATCTGCCGTTTATGTGGCAAGGTGATCGAATTCAAGGACAAGGCGATCGAGAGGGCCCAGCAGAGGATCGCGGCACGGAGGGATTTTAAGCTGGATTACCACTGTCATCAACTCATAGGATGCTGTAAAAAATGTCTGAAATAGGAGCGGTCACTCTGGACCAACTCCGGCCCGGAGAGGGCGGGATCATTCTCGGGTATGTTGGGGCGCAGGCCCTCCATTTCCGGTTGCGGGAGCTCGGGCTCGTGGAAGGGACGCGGATCAAAGTGAGGCGCTGCGCGCCCCTCGGCGATCCGATGGAGTTCGTGATCCGTGGTTACCATCTCTCCATCCGTAAGGAGGACGCCCGTTGCGTGCTTGTCCAGAAAGAAGCGGTCACGGGGTGCGGGTGCGGCAGGCGGTATCGTCACCGGGGGATGCTATGGTCCCGATAAACGCCAAGGAGGTCGTCCTGGTCGGGAATCCGAACACGGGGAAGACCACGATCTTCAACGCCCTGACCGGCCTTCGGCACGTCACGGCGAATTATCCCGGAGTGACGGTGGAAAAGCGGTCGGGGTTCATGCGCCTGAAAAGCGGGACAGCCGTGTCCGTGATCGATCTCCCCGGGGCCTACAGCCTTCTGCCGCGGTCTCCCGATGAGCAGGTGGTACATGACGTCCTTTGCGGCACTCAAAGAGGGGTTCCGCTTCCCGACCTTGCGGTGGTGGTGCTTGCTGCGAACAATCTCGAACGCAATCTTTATCTCGGGACCCAGGTGGCCGGCCTCGGGCTTCGGACCGTTTTTGCCGTGAATATGTGGGACACAGCGCGGGAGCAGGGACTTGAGATCGATCTCGAACGGCTTCAAGCCCTTACCGGCGTCACTTGCGTGCCGGTGACCGGGACCGATCCGCGGTCGGTCCGAAAACTCAGTGAAATGATCGCTCAAGAACTCCTGAGAACGGCGACGCGACCAAAGACCTTTGATCCCGGTGTCCCTCCGGAAAAACGGTACCAAGCGATCGAAACGATCATTGCCGCGGTGGTCAAGCGACCCGATGAAAAAAAGGTAACGGTCTCCGACCGGATCGACCGGGTCCTGACGCATCGTTTCTGGGGATTGTTCGCCTTCGGTGCGGTCATGGCCTTTGTGTTCCAATCGATCTTCAGTTGGGCGCGGTTCCCTATGGATTGGATCTCGAAAGGGATGGAGCTGCTGGTGGTTTGGGTCCGGGCAGCGCTGCCCGGGGGCGTGTTGGAAAGCCTGGTGGTGGATGGTATGATCGCCGGGGTGGGGAATGTGGTGATCTTCCTGCCGCAGATCATGCTCCTTTTCTTTTTCATCGCTTTTTTTGAAGACACGGGTTACATGGCCCGCGCGGTCTTTGTGCTCGATCGTGTCATGAAAATGGTCGGGCTGAACGGTAAGGCGTTCCTGCCTCTCCTCAGCTCGTTCGCGTGCACGGTGCCGGGGGTTCTCGCGACGCGCACGATCGAGGACCGGAACGACCGTCTCGCGACGATCCTCGTGGCCCCGCTGATGAGCTGCAGCGCCCGCCTCCCCATCTATACCCTGCTCGCGGCGGCGTTCGTTCCCGATAGGACTTTTTTCCATATAGTCTCCTTTCAGGGGCTGACGCTTCTGGCGATGTACCTGTTGAGCATTGGGGCCGGGCTCGGGATGGCCGCTTTTTTCCGGAGAACATTCCTGAAAGGGAACCAGGTGCCGTTCGTTTTCGAATTGCCGCCTTACCGGGTGCCGCACCTTAAGACCGTCCTTGCATCAATGTGGGACCGTTCCAAAGAATTCCTTGTCCGGGCGGGAAGCATCATTTTTTTATTTTCGATTGTTTTATGGTTCTGCGTCAGTTATCCCAAGGACAGGGCGGTCGAAGATCGATTCACGGCGTTGAAAGCGGAAGCCGCGATGACCCTGACCGGGAACGCGCTCACTGAGCGGCTCGAGGCGATCGATTATGAGCAGAAGGACCGCCAGATCCGGTCGAGCTTTGCGGGCGCCTTCGGCCGGGCGATCGAACCCGCGATACGGCCCCTCGGGTTCAACTGGGAGATCGGGATCGGGATCGTCGCCTCGTTCGCCGCGCGCGAACTTTTGATCAGTACCCTCGCGATCGTTCATCACGTTCAAAGTGACGGGGAGGGGATGACGGCGGGCCTGATCGGCGCGTTACAGTCCGCCAGGTCCCCGGAGACGGGCGGGCCGCTTTATACGCCCCTCGTCGCGATAGGGCTGATGGTTTTTTACGTGTTCGCGTGCCAGTGTTTTTCGACCTACGCGGTCGTGAAGCGCGAGACGGGTTCCTGGGGATGGACGTTCTTCATGATCGCGTACATGACGGGTCTGGCTTGGGGAGCCTCTTTCGCGGTCTATCAGGGAGGTCGTTTGTTAGGGTTTCAATAAAGCAGGATGGCGGATGGAGGTCGGGTTTTTACGCCCTCCGCCATTATCCACCCGCATAGGCGGTTTTAATTATGGACAACAACGAGATCATCGCTTTGGGCATCGTGGGCATCGCGGTAGGGCTTTTGGCGAGGCATTTTTTTTCAAAAAAAGAAAAGGGCTGTTGCCGGACGGGGTGCTTGAGTCCGAAGGACGAGAAAGAAAAAACGGACACAAACAAGGAATTAAAGACAAGATAGGAGCCGTAGCCCCTCATCCACTTTTAATATTTGATCCTGCGGGGATCGCTTGAGACGGAACGTGCTTAGTTGCCCGGTTGTCCTAAAAGATCGTTGATCTCCTTCATGCCCTCGTCCAGTTCAACCTTCTGTTCCGGGTCCAAGGCGAGAAGAAGCGCCTGGAATTCTCCTACGTGGGTCTTTTCTTCGCGGGCAATGTCGAGGAGGATGGTCTTAATCCGGGGGTTCGTGGCGTAGGCGGCCATTTGTTCGTAAAGGTTGATGGCATCCAACTCGGCGACGATCCCCATGCGAAGGATCTGCTGGTCCCGTTTCTCCTCGTCAACGTCTTCAAGATTGATGGGGGTTTTGGAAAGTCCCGCCGCCCAGGCAACAGAGGAAAAAAACAAAGCGGCTAAAAAAAATGCAATGGCCTTTTTCATAAGAATCTCCCTTCTTTGAGGCGGCCAGTGAGGCAACGCGTTTTACCTCTGCCGAACGCAACGTTGAGAAACAGCACCAGAACAAAGCCCGGGGCCATGGCGGTCGTCGAGAGATCGCCGTTGCCGCCGTGCTGTGATTTTTGAAGCACTTATTCCACGGGAACGAAGATCACTACCTCGCCGAGGATATCATTCCCTAGAAGAAAAGACCCGCAAGCAGCGCCCCCCAGACCGGGTGGCCCGACACCAGGGCTGCGGTTGTGCCCTGCTATTTGGCCGGCACCTTCATGTCCTCGAGCATGGCCTGGAGGTCTTCTTCGTGTTCGACCTCGTCTTCCAGGATCTCAAGGATGATCTTTTCCGTGAGGGCGTCCTTACCCTTCACGAAGTCCAGGAGTTTTTGATAGGTCGCGATCGCGCACTGCTCTCCCTTCACGTTCTGGGCGAGGAGCTTTTTCGTGTCCGGGTCCTTCGGAACGTCGTACCCGCAGTTCGTTTCCTTAAGGATCGCTTCCGGACTGAGGAGCGGTGTCCCGCCGAGCTGGACCATGCGTTCGACAAGCATCTCCGCGTGCTCGAGCTCTTCCTTGGCGTGCTCCTCGAGTTCCCCGGCAACGATCCCGCGCATCCGGCCCGAGGCGACCTTGGCACCGACCCAGTACTGATAATAAGCCAGCCATTCATCGGCGTACGCCTTGTTCAAAAGACTGAGCAGCTCTTTGATGTTCACGTCGACGATCTCTCTTCCCTTGGTTCCCATGGCATGTTCCTCCTTTTGAAATGAGAGGGGGGATGGCCGACGACGGCCGGCCCCTCTGGGGGCGCTATTCTACTTCAAAAATTTTAAGATAAAAAACAAATTTTGTTCGCAGCCGGCGGTTGCATCTCAAGAAAAGCTGGCATTTCATCATTTTCCGAACGCGACGTCGAGGAACATCATGAGGGCGAACCCGATCATGGTACCGGTCGTTGCGAGGTCACCGTTGCCGCTGTGCTGGGATTCCGGGATCACTTCCTCCACGACGACGAAGATCATGGCGCCTGCCGCGAACGCGAGCGCGAAGGGCAATAAAGGCTGCACGACCACGACAACGGTGGCACCGACGATCGCGGCCAACGGCTCCACGATCCCCGAGAGCCAGCCGTACCAAAAACTTCTTCCCTTCGGGAGCCCGTCCCGGTGAAGCGGGAGCGATACTGCGAGGCCCTCCGGAAAATTTTGGATCCCGATCCCCGCGGCTAAAGCTATGGCGGCCACAAGCGGTATGGCATGGGAACCCAGGCTCGCCGAACCAAAGGCGACCCCGACGGCGAGCCCCTCCGGGATATTGTGGATCGTGAGCGCCAGAACGAGTAGGGTGCTTTTGGGCCAAGGGGTCTTGATGCCTTCCGCTTCGTTGGGAGGGAGCAAAGGATGAAGGTGGGGCAAAAGTTTATCGATCCCGCGAAAAAAGGCCGCGCCGAGCAGGAACCCGACGAGCGCAGGG
>JAHQRI010000123.1 GCA_019052695.1 Candidatus Omnitrophota bacterium | reverse complement strand
TCGTGGTCCGGCAGGTCGCGAAGCTTCTCCAGGAGATCGACGTTTCGCCGAAGCAGGTCCTGATCCGAGCGATCTTGCTGGAGGTGGAGAGGAAGAAGGCCTTTGACCTTGGGCTGGATTTCGGGACAACGGATGACGTGCCGACATCCGGGACGATCCTGAACAAGGATTTCAGTCTCGGGGCCGCGAGCCGTTACAACAAGGTGACCAAGCCCAGTGTGTTCCAAACCGACGACCTTGACCTCAACCCCTACACGTCGGGTTTGAATCTGGATATCAAAAAGTTGAACGGGACGAAATTCGAAATGCTATTGCATGCCCTTCAGGCGGATGCGGGCACGAACACGCTTTCGACGCCTTCGATCCTGACGTTAGACAACCGCGAAGCGACGATCCTGGTCGGCCAGCAATTCCCGATCATTGAAACGAGCTCGAGTACGTATACCGATAATACCGTCGGAGGGTCGTTGTCCTTCTATCAGAATATCGGGATCCAGTTGCGGGTCGTGCCCCAGATCGTGGGAGAGAACGGGGACATGGTGAATCTGATCGTCCACCCGACGGTCTCCGATTACACGAAAACGGTCGACATCAACGGGCCCAATGATGCCGCCGGGAACGCTACGGTCGTGGCACAATACCCGATCATCAATACGCGGGAGGCCGAGACCGAAATGATGATCGCCGACGGGGAAACCGTCGTGCTCGGGGGACTGCTGAAAGACGACCAAAAAGATCTGATGACGGGGGTGCCTTTTTTAAGCGAGATCCCGCTTGTGGGAAAACTTTTTGACCGTAAGACCGACAGCAAGAGTAAAACGGATCTGCTGATCTTCCTCACCGTGAAGATCGTCAAACCGGGGGACGTTTCCCCTCAGGAGATCCTCGGGCGAACCGCGATCGATCAGAAGATGGCTCAGCCATGACCGCGCTCCGGGAATTTTACGGATTCAAGACGCAGCCGTTCAACATCGCGATCGATACGAACCTGTTCTATGAAAGCCGTTCGCACCAGGAGGCCTTGGCTTCCCTGTTATACGGGATCGAGGAACGCAAAGGGATGATCCTGATCACGGGGGAGGTCGGGACGGGAAAGACCACACTTTGCAAAGCCCTGCTTGACCGCCTTCCCGGCACCGTGCGGACGTCGCTTATCCTCAACCCCTATTTTAGCGAAGTCCAGCTGTTGCAAGCGATCGTGGAGGATTTTGGGCTTGAGCCGGAGAAAAAGAACCGTTTGGATATCGTGAAGAAGCTGGACGAATTTCTGATCGACCTGAGCCTTCACCAGGGGAATGCCGTGCTCGTGATTGATGAGGCCCAAGATCTCAAGGCCCGCCAGCTTGAGCAGATCCGCCTCTTGTCCAATTTGGAGACCCGACACGGCAAATTGCTTCAGATCGTTCTGGTAGGGCAACCGGAATTAAAGGCCCGGTTGCGGCAGTTCGACCTCAGGCAGATCTACCAGAGGTTTGCGGTCAAATACGAGCTGCAGCCCCTTGGGTTCGGGGACACGAAGGCCTACGTGGATTTCAGGCTCACGCGTTCGGGGGCCGAAGGCGTAACATTGCTTCCGGAGGCCTACCAGGTCATTCAGGATTTCTCCAAGGGCATTCCACGATTGATCAACCTGTTGTGCGACCGCGCGCTTCTCTTAGGGTTCGTGCGGCAGCAGAAAGTCCTCGGCCAGGATATCTTCATTGCGTCACTGGAAGAGATCCGATGAGCATCGTCTACGAATACCTCAAACAGATCCAGCAGCAGAAAGAACCGGGAACCTTTGTCCCGCTCGAAAAGGTCGCCGAGCAAAACGGGAAGTGGTGGCCTCCGCTCCCGGCTCTCGGGGTTTGGGTGCTCACGGGGGTTGTGGTATTGGGCTCAGTGTTTTGGATGGTTTCGCGGAGCGGGGATTCCGGACCCCGGGGGGCTCTTTCCTCACGAGTGAGGCCGTTCGCACGTGCGGCTTCGGTCACGACGCCGGGCTACGTGCTTGAGGGGATCATTTACAATCCCGACCAGCCGTTCGCGATCGTCAACGGGAAAATGCTTGAGCGGAACGGGCAGATCGACGACCTTGTCGTGACCGCGATCACGCCGAGCGCTGTTTCGCTGAAACACCTCAAAGACCAGACGGATCTCACGCTGAAACTTTGATGTTTTGAAGTCCCCGGTTTTTTTTAGAACCGGGTGGCGGGACGATCATTACTGTCCGCAATCGCTTTTCCTCTTATTTAACCCTCGGGCACGATCAAAGCGTTCCGGACGTAACTCCCCATTGTTTCCATGGAAGCGTTATTGCGGCTCTGCCCCACCTGAAAGGAATACATGTTGGTGCAATGGCATGTTTGACGGGGGCAAAAACAGGCTGTTTCGGCCAGAAGGGTGTTTAGTGAATTCGCGGACGCACGGAAAATGTCGGTCTTCCGCTTCGTAAAACAAGCATTGTAAATCTTGCCGTCGGGATCGATCTGCAATCCGATCTGAGGGAAGCGGCATCGAACCCGCTGTAGGTCCGTCCGGTGTAATTTATTTTCGACATCAAAAGGGACAAGGAACCGCGAAAAGAAAGCATGGTCGTAATCGGAGAACCGTGCGTCCGGCTGTTCAAGGCGAGGATTCGGATTAACGTGAAGTCCTAAACGCAAGCACGCTTCTTTTACGGTTTCGAACTCCCGGCGCTGGGACGGCGTGACGACCATCGTGACCATGCCGATCCGGAAACCGGCAGCTGCGATGGCTCTCACCTTAGCCAGAAATGCGTCCCGACGGATGTGCGATGGGTGGTAACTTACGTTCAGGAAGACCTTTTCCAGCGTAAGACCACGGTAGTCGTTCGGATCAAAAGTGCCGTTCGTGTCAAATCGGATCGGGTCGACTGAAACCAAGGGAAGGATCCCCTTAAGCAGTGCGAGCACGTTGGGTGTGTCGAGAAAGGGCTCTCCGCCTGTGATTTTTAAACTGATCATGCGGCCGGCCGCGATCTTTTGAATCGCTTCAACCCATCGATGGACCGGATAATTATCGAAGGCGTGGGCCGAAGAACGTCTTCGGGGGAAAAGGCGGTCCGAAAGTGTCGCGATTTTTCCGTCGCGTCGAGGCCAGGGCTGTGTTTTTTCGTGACAGCCATCGAAACAGTAGGGGCAAGAGTAATTGCACCAGCGGGTAAGTTGAAAGGTGACATACAAGTTCCGTCTTTCCTTTGAAGCGTCATAATGCCAGACGTCCATGGGGGCACATTCCCGGGCTTGTTAAGATGCGATAGCGGTCAGAGAATCGCGACCAGACATAGTATAATGCAATTTTCGCTGTGGGGAAAACTCCGTTCTTGAACTCGACTCGCCCGTCCTCTATAATCCGAGCCCGTCGGCTTCTATCGGATGATCCCATCAGCGCGGTTAGTTCAGTTGGTTAGAACGCTTCCTTGACATGGAAGAGGTCAGAGGTTCGAGTCCTCTACCGCGCAGGTTTTATGTTACTTCTCTTCAAGAAGCGCCTTTGTGGCTCCTCGGTGGTTTTGGAAATCCGCGCGGTATTATAACCGAACCTTTTTTTCTCCGGGGTCAAAGATTACGGTATTTCGTTGTTCCCCTTCAAAATTCGCGATGGCAATGTGCGCTCCTTCGACTTTTCAGCGCAAAGGGTGGATCCGATCGCCCGAAAAAACACGGAGGGCGTGTGCAGAACTGGGTCGACCCGAACGAAAATTATCTGACCCCATATTGGGTACGAATTCGCTTGGCGGTCGCGTTGGCCTCGTGGACGGCCGAAGAGGCTTCCACGGGACGTTCCTTAAAGCATTCGATGATCAGCGTATTGGTCGGAAGGTCGAGCGGGGCGGTCGGGGAAGGGGACGAAGGATCGGGAGAGGCGGACACGGTATCGTGGATCGGGGGGGTCACAAAATAACGGCCGATCATGAAATAATGATAGCCGCTCTCCTCTGCGAGCGTGGCGGCCTGAAGCCGGCCAAAATCGGCGGATGCAGCGCTGGTGGTAACGCTCTCGCCCCAATAACTGATCCGGTGGGTTGCCTCATCGAGTTTGACGCTCGTATAGCCGGACACGCCGAAGACGTTCTGCCGCCGTGCGGTTTGTTGCGCCACGCTGCCGCAACCCATGAGAAGCATGATGCCGAGGATCCAGAAGGTGGTTTGGTTCACGTTTTGATCTCGCCGGGGTGGCCTTTTGTGCTCAGAAACCAATTACAGTCTACCCCTGTTTCCGGATGCAGCACAACGTTTTCCTCAAGCGGCAGCACCCCCCGGTCTCCTGGGTCTTGACCGGAAGTCCAAGGCCGGGCGGTAGGACGGCAAGCCGGTCTACTGGACGGGCACTTTTTGGCCGTTTTTTGCCCCGACAAGTTTCGGCAGCGTGACGGTCAACACCCCGTTTTTATAGGTCGCGCTGATATTTGATTCGTCGACCGGACCCGGAAGATTGAGGCTGCGGGAGAAGGAGCCGTAACTCCTTTCCTGAGAATAGAACCCTTTTTTCTCGTCCTGAGATTCAGCCGACGTTTCCCGAACGCCTTTCAACGTTACGATGTTATCCCGAACGGTGACCCCGATCTTGTCCTTGTCGAGGCCGGGAAGGTCACTCCGCAGAATGTAAGCGTCCGCGGTCTCTTCAAGG
>JAHQRI010000020.1 GCA_019052695.1 Candidatus Omnitrophota bacterium | reverse complement strand
GAGTACAAGAGAGCTGGTGCACAAGCTTCAACGTCGGGGCCCCGCGATCGTAAATGCCTTGATCGTCCTCTTCAAGGATGACCATGCAGCTTGACTTGATGCGCGAATCATCAGTATCGACCGCCGCCGTCACGAAATTCGCGTAGCCCATGTTCGTGATGAAGCGACCGCGCTTTTCGACCTGGAGGACCGGCTCTTTGCCTTCTTTCCATTCCGCGATGCGGATTTTTCCTGAAAGCATGCCCGCATCAACACCGACGTAGGGCAACGGTTCGGTCAGGGCGAACGACCCGCGGAGCATCTTGCGTTTTTCTCCAGGTTGGGGCGGCACGCAACCGCTCATATAATGGTGGATCTGCTCAGGGGTCCCCTTCTCATGGATCGGTTCGAGCGCAAGATTATTGGCCAGGCTCGCCGTCGCGGCCCCGGCATCGACCCATGCAAGCTCGAACGCGACCAATGCCAGCACCAGGTTCTTCGGCCCGGTGATGTACCCGCCCTGATCGGGCTCCATAAAAGCCGCCGTCACGCCGGCGGCATCGAAGGCCTCGAGCATTTCCTGCTTTTGAGGGGTCCAGTCGTGGGTATGTCGCTGTTTATCGGCCACAAGCCGCGCAACGATCCCCCGGGCCACGGACCGGGTCGCCTGGACCACCATCTGGTGCTCGTAACGGTCGGCGAAACCCCACATGATCTGCCGGACATCATCCCCCGGAAGCGTGCTCATTAAGGGTGCTTTTTCAACATTCGCGTTGGTCATGAATTTTTCCCTTTCTGGTCGTTTCTATTCATGGGATCGAATCGCAAACAGGAGTTTATAGGACCCGGACGGACCCAAAATCCCGCAAGGGCCAGAGCTTTTTACTATCCCCAAAACATCCCGCCCCTGAGCGGGAAGTTATACTATGCAGAGGACCCGGGAGAGGCAACCTTTTTTTCTCCCGCTTAGGAAATGACGGCTTTCCGGATCAGCCACGTCCCGAGACCGATCAAGATAAGGTTCGGGATCCAAAGACTGACGTATGGGGGCAAGATCCCCCGGGAAGCGATGGCTTGGGCGATCGCAAAAAGGGTGTAATAAACGCACACCGCGCCCATTGAAATGCCAAAGCTGATCACCACTTCCCCGCGTTTGACAATACAGGCAATCGGGATACCGATGAACATGAACACCAGGGCAGCGAAAGAGAATGAGATCCTCTGGTGGAATACCGACCAAAGCTCACGACGGTCTTTGAGGTCGGTCTTTTCCGACATGTCCACGAGTAGTTCGGCCAGGGACATGTCCTTTTTCTTTTTCCCCAGTTTGCGGATGTCGTCCTCCTCGAGCGTCGGGAATTTATAGGTCTTGAACTGCACGGACTGGACGCCTTCGTCCTGCGACTCCGAAACGGTGCCGTCATAGAGACGGACCTCCAATTGCCCCGTATTCGGGTCCATTTGGATCTCACCCCGCTCCGCCACGATCGTGCGAACGGGTTTCTCGGTATCCACGCCCTCATGCGCCACGATATCCTTCATCTCGTTCCCTTCGACGCGCTTGGCCAGAAAGAGGATATTGCTGCTGATCTTCACAAAGCGGCCGGGTTCGATCAAGGCCATCGGGTGTTGCATCAGGATCTTCTTCGTGACCTTCCGGAACTCGAAACGGGCGGTCGGACCGATCTGGTCGTTAAAAATGAACATGAAAAGGCTCAGCGCGAACCCAAGCACGAGCGGCGGCATCATGAATTTCAGGGGATGCACCCCGGAAGCCTTCATGGCCCGGAACTCGTTGTGTTGGGAAAAGCCCCCGAACACGATCAAAACCCCCGTCAAAAGGCTCATGGGAGCCGTCCACCCGATCATCGACGGGAGCGTCAGGATGAGGACATACAGGGTCACGGCAAAAGGGATCCCGCGGCCGATGATCATGTCCGCCATCTTGACGAGATAGCCCGTCAAAAAGATGAAACAAAGGACGGAAAAACAGATCAGGCACGGTAAAAGAAGCTCTTTGAGCACATAACGCTGGAGGATCTTCACGTCGGACTGCACCTCATATGGAGTGAACGCACGCCTTCGGCCATCATAAAAGTCCCCCTCCCCTTTGTCAAGTTTCGAGCCGGGAAGAGGAGCGGACTATTTCCAGGAATTCCTCTGGGGACACATACCCGGTGATCCGAAGCGTTTCAACCTCCCGGCCTTCCGCGTCAAGAAAAAGAACGGTCGGAATCCCGTAAACGCCGAACCGGCGGGCTACGGCTTCGACCGCGGACGATTCCCCGGACGTCGTGTCCACCTTGATCCTTCGGAATCGCGTCAGGACCCTCGCGACTTCCCGGTTTGAAAAAGTTTCGCGGTCCAGCTCATGACACGGAATGCACCAATCCGCGTAAAAGTCGAGGATCACCTGCTGTCCGGCGGCCCGCGCCTCTTCCAAGACTCCGGGACGATAGGGCTCCCACGGCAGGGTCGGCACGCGGGCTCCGTGCGCCATCCCGACGATCATCAAAACCCCGGCGAACGCCGCGAGGCTTCCCGTGAACTTTTTAAATAATTCAAATCGGGACGACGGACTTGCCGGACGTTCCAACCAACCCAGATAAAGGCCTCCGCCGAGAAGGGCCACGGGAACAAGCCAGGGCAGGACCGGTAAACGGAATGCGATCGCCAAGTAAAAGCAGCCGAACGTCAAAAGCACCACGGCCAGGACCCGCTCGAACCAGACCAGCCAGGCCCCCGAACGCGGCAGTTTCTTTAGCAGCCCCGTAAACGTCCCCAGGAACAGGTACGGCATCCCCAGCCCGAGCGCGAGCACAAAAAAAGAAAGGCCGCCGGCAAGGATATTCTTTTCCTGACCGACATGCACGAGAAGGGAAAGGATCACCGGCCCGACGCAGGGGGCCGCGATGAGCCCGACCATCGCGCCGGCTAGGAACAGTCCCGCCGCCGAACGTTTGGAAGCCCCTTGCTGGGGGATGATCCACGAGGGCAATTGAAAAGGGTAAAGACCGAACATGCTGAGCGAAAGCGCAATGATGAAGACGCCGATCACGAGAAGGACCCAGAAATTCTGAAGCGCCCCTCCGAAGAACTGCCCGGTATACGCCGCCATCACACCCAGGATCGTGTACGTGATGACGATCCCGGAGACGTAAAGGAGCGCCCGTCCGAATGCCCGGGCGTGAGAACTACCGTCAGAGCCCCTGAAAAGCGAAAGCGTGACCGTCAGCATGGGGTAGACGCACGGCGTGAGGTTGAGTCCGATCCCGAGAAAAAAATAACCCAGATAATTTATAGCCGTATCCTGCATGGTACCTCGCTTAAACGTTGAACCCCGCGATTTCCGCGAAGCGGGCCCCGCGAGTCAACACGCCTCGGGAAGAAAGCGAACGGATCAAAACAAGCTCGATGGAAAATCGGTCCCGCCTTCTTTTTTCTTGTTCAAAAAGCCTTCCGTCTCCTGCCGCCAGTTCACGGGGATCTCGTAGGTCTTGAAATCCCAGCTGGAGGTAAAAAAGACCTTTCCCTCACGGCAGCCGTATTCGTAGATCGTTTTCGTCAGACGCACGTCATCCAGGCAATATTTCTTGAGCTCCTCCATGCGCCCTTCCCTGAAAAGCACGAGCGCCTCGGCGCCGTCCCCCGACTTGCCCTCCTTCAACGTGGCGCGCGCGACGCTGTCCAGGCTCGCCCGGTGTCCCCTCGCTTTCTCGATCGAGTCTAAAAGATCGAGCACCGGAAGGTTCGCGACCGGAACGAAAAAGTACGGCGCAAGGACCGCCATGTCAAAATGCTTTATGTTGAACCCGATGATCAGGTCCGCCGCCTGGAGCCGCCGGTCAAGTTCCATCATGTCCTTCTCTTCGTACGCGGAATACCTTCCCGTCAAATAATCATAGACCCCGACGACAGACACCTTGAGCTTGGACAGACTTAACGCCTTGGATTTCCCGACCTCCTTGAACGATCTTTGCGTCTCGACATCGAGAACAATGATGTTTTTTTTATCCATCATCGAGCTCCCCTTGACCTCTCCTGACCCCGGAGCGTATAAAATACCAGAAAAGTCCTCTTCCCAGAAGACCGCCTTCCGGCGTTCTAGATCAACGCTCGCAGGTCACGGATCACGGTCACAAGATCCCGCTGGCCCGGTGGCAATGACCCGTGGCGTCCGGATCGATCCACCCAGATCGCACGGATCCCCGCTTCACGCGCACCGCGGATATCGTCCTCAAGACTGTCCCCGACGTGTACGACTTCGCGGGCCTTGACCCCCGCCACCCGCAGGGCCTCCTCGAAGATCCGCCGGCTGGGTTTCGCGGCCCCGAAGGCCGCGGAAATGACCTTAAAATCCAGGTACGGGTCCAACCCGAGGCCCGCGCACAATTTCAGAAGACGGCTGTCCCAGTTGGAAACCAACCCGAGGACCAGCCCCCTCTGTTTCAGAGCCCGCAGGACGTCTTCCACCTCCGGGAACAACCGCCAGACCGAAGGCTCGCCGAAAAGCACGTGCAGCTCTTCAAAAAAAGTGTCGAAAACGCGGATGCCGGGCAGGTCTTTAAAGACCTCCGTAACTATCTTCCTCCAAAAGGTCTTTTCGACCTTCTCGTCGCAATAACTTTTCAGGTCCCCGATACCGTCGTGCTCGTGCCACACGCGCCGAAAAGCAGCCTCGATCTCCTCGGCCCCGATCCGGCATCCGTGACGCGCGGCCACTTCGCTGTAATGATAACCCACCGACGGGAACGGCCGGAACAGCGTGCCTCCCGCGTCTAGAAAAACGGCCTTGGTCCCCCCGGTCAGGATCTTTTCCCGATCCCCGGAGGACGTCATCGGTAACCGTCCTCTTCGCTGGAACCGCCCCCCGAAAATTTTTGAGCGACCATTTGCCCCAGGTAAGGGAGCGCTTGAGCGATCCCCTGGTTCTGGTACTGCTCCCGGGCCACGGGATCCCCCACCATCCCCGCGGCACTCATCCCTGCCCCCATCCCCGGCACCATCGGCAAAGGGGCCGTGGCCCTTCCTTCCTCGGCGGTTTGCATCCTGACACGCAATTCCTCGATCGCCTCCTGGATGTCCGGGTTCTGGTAGTCATAGTCCCGGGCCTTCAGGTAGGCCTCCCGGGCCTCTTCATAGAATCCTTGTTCCGCATACGTTTCTCCGATCCGGACCCAAAATGCCGCTACGAGGGCCGCCTCTTCCTCCTCGCGGCATCGCGCCAGACCTTTCCGAAATTGTTCGCGGGCCTTTTCCATCAGCCCCTGACGCTTGTAAACCACCCCGAGGTTATAGTGGGCGACCTTGTTCCCGGGATCCAACATCACGACCTTCTCGAGCGCCTCCCCGCTTCTCGATAGCCAGTCGCCGGGGTACTTCCCTTTCCGCGTTCGATCGAAAAGGGCCGCGTCGATATTGGAGAGCTCGAAATAATACGCCGCGTTCCCGGGGTCCAAGGCGAGCTTGGCCCTCAGATCACGGTCCGCCTGGTACAACTCGCCGTCGCTCATGCCGGTATAGTCCTTCGCAAGAAACTCCTGTCCGGGATGACCGGCCGGATCCCGTACTGCGTCCCCCGCGAAAACGGAATCGGTCGACGCGATCGAAAAGCAAAATAACAGATAAAAAAGGGGGTTTTTAAAGACCACGGAAATGCTCGAGGCCCGGAGGAGGACCGGAAAGTTTGACGCGGGCGATCCGGCGGATACAAAGGTCGCCCTGGGAGTTCTCCACGTAATCAATGCTCACCACCTGGCCCGCCCTCAGGTCCCGGAGCTCATCGATCCCGCTGAGCCCGCTGGCCCCATCCATGACAAAGGTCAACCTCCGCACCTCTCCCGAGGCGGGATGTTTGAAATCGACATCGAGGGCCGTCCCGTTCGCCTCGACTTCCACGACATGAGCGCTCAAGGTCTTGAGCATGGGCTCATCGGCCCGAACGCCCGCGGGGATCGCGCCCAAGACCGCCAGCGTCAACACAACCTTCTTAAGCATGGAAGGTCCCCAGGACCCTTTCATAATCGGGGTGTTGGGTGATCTCTTTGACATATTCGGCGTAACGGATCTTGTCGTCCGGGCCGACGACAAAAACAGCACGGCTGAGGATCTTTAACTCCTTGATCAAAACCCCGTAAGCAGCCCCGAAGGAATGCTCCTGATAGTCGGAGAGCATCTGCACTTTGTCCGCACCGGCGAGACCGCACCACCGCGCTTGAGCGAAAGGCAGGTCCACACTGACGGTAAGGACCGCGACGTCCCCCGGAAGTTTCGAGGCTTCCTGATTGAACCTTTTCGTCTGCAGGTCACAGACCGAGGTATCGATCGAGGGGACCACGCTGATGAGACGGGTCTTCCCGCGGCTTGAGGCAAGCGTCACGGGCTTAAGGTCGGTACCGACCACGAGAAAATCGGGCGCCCGGTCTCCCGCCCTGAGTTCCGGGCCGATGAGGGTCAACGGCCCGCCTTGAAAAGTGACTGCGTTCTTACGTTCTTGAGCCATGGCTCCTCCTCCGATGGAAATCGTTTTTATGTCTTCCGGGTTCGTTTTTTGGAATGGCGCACCGTGATCACCGTATGGATCCCGCCGCGAACGTAAAAATCGGCTTCCACCGTCATCTGCCTCGGGCTGATCGCGTTCACAAGATCGTCCAGGATCCGGTTCGTGACGGCCTCGTGGAAAGCGCCTTCATTGCGATAGCTCCAAAGATAGAGTTTGAAGCTTTTCAACTCGACGCAAAATTCATCCGGAACATAAGAGATACGGACCGTGGCAAAGTCCGGCTGTCCGGTCTTCGGGCAAAGGCACGTGAACTCCGGGCACTCCAGGCTGATCTCATAATCGCGTCCCGGCTTTGGATTTTTGAATATTTCGAGACTTTTCGAAGGTTGCGATGGCATAGGGCGAAATTATATCACACTCCGCTTCTGAAAAAACATTGCGAAAAGCGGCCCCTTTTGCTTAAATACTTCCGCTTTTCAATACGGGGAGGTCGTTAACCGGCCTGAGAGTTCCGCAGCAGCGGATGACCCGATGAACCTGATCTGGATAATACCAGCGTAGCGCCGTTTCCCCGGCATCACAAGGGGCAACGGCGCAACACTGTTTTTCAGTGATTTAAAAGGAAAAACAGTGTAGGGAGAAAATATGTTTCCCCTTCTTGGCTTCCGGCCGTTCGAATCCGCCGGTCTTTTATCCCAGATCTCACTCAAAGGAGATTTATCCCGTTAGAAATTAGCGGGAAAACCCTCTGCGCGTGTTGTCCCAAAAGAAACGGCAAAACGTGTCCGTCAACGTTCCAACAACTCACGGAAGTGTTTTAAAAACGCTTCCTATTTCTAACGGGAGGAACTATGTTCGCACAAGTCACAGAAGCAAGCATCAGCCGGGCCATTGTCAGAAATTTCATGCGGTGGTTCGACGATTACATCACCTCCGACGTCATCATCGTCGGCGGCGGCCCCAGCGGCCTCATCGCGGGACGCAACCTGGCCCAAGCAGGCCTAAAAACCCTGATCCTTGAAAGCAACAACTACATCGGCGGCGGATTCTGGGTCGGCGGTTATTTCATGAACACGCTCACCTTCCGCGCCCCGAGCCAAAATATCCTTGAGGAACTGGGAATCCCCTACAAGGAAGCGGAAAAGGGTCTTTTTACCGCTAGCGGCCCTTCCGCCTGTTCGAAGTTGATCGCGGCCGCTTGCGACGCGGGCGTGAAGATCCTGAACCTCACGAAATTTGACGATGTCGTGCTGCGCAACGGCCGGGTGGAAGGCGCCGTCATCAACTGGTCCCCCGTCTCGGCCCTGCCGAAGGCGATCACTTGCGTCGATCCGATCGCGCTTGAGTCGAAGGCCGTCATCGACGCTACGGGACACGACGCATGGGTCCTCAAAAGCCTGGAACGGCGGAAACTGCTCCGGATCGAGGATTTCGGCGCGATGGATGTTTGCGGGTCGGAGGACGAGCTCGTGGAGCGAACCGGGGAGATCTTCCCGGGCGTTTTCGTGACGGGCATGGCCGTATCCACCGCCTACGGCATCCCGCGCATGGGCCCGACCTTCGGGGGGATGCTTTATTCGGGGATCAGGGTCGCGGCCCTGGTCAAGGAAAAGGTCCTGGCCAGCACGGCAGTCTAAAAGCGCCCCCAATGCCCCGCGTGCAGCGCGCAACGTGAATCCCGCGTTCTTTTCGTTGTGCGTTGCACGCCGTGCGTTGTGCGAGGAGGGATTATTTTGCGATGACGAAGACCGCCTGCAGGGCCCAGAGGTTGGGCATGAAAAAGACCCTTCCGCGGCGGCCAAGATAACGGGCCGCGAGGATCTTGTACTTCTTGAGCCTGCAAAAATCGCGGAAATCCTTGATGGCCAAGAACCTCAGGTTAGGGGTACTGTACCATTCGTAGGGCAGGGATGAACTGATCGGCGCACGGCCTCCGAAAAAAAGCAGGATGCGGTCCTCGATGTGCGCGAAGTTCGGGAACCCGACGATCACTTTTTTCCCGACCCGGAGTGCCTCCCGAATCACCGGCTCCACGCCTTTCACTTCCTGTAAACTTTGGTTCAAGATCACGTAGTCGAATGATTGGTCCGGGTAGTAAGGAAGGCCGCTGTCGATATCGCTGTGAAAAACGCTCAGTCCTTTTTCCACGCAGGCGTGGATGGCGTCATTGTTGAGCTCGACCCCCTGGGCCTTCACATGCTTCTTCGCGACAAGCAATTGCAGAAGATCCCCGTTCCCGCAGCCCAGGTCCAGGACCTTGGAATCGGGCTCAACGATGTCACAGATCGCCCGGTGATCGGGTCTTTTAAGCGGCGGTTTCATAGAACGAGGATAGTATGCCGCGGCAGGCATTTTTTCAAGAAAAACAACTTTTCAGCGTAACGTTCAACGCACAACGCGCAACGAGCAAGATCAGAGCCCTTACGTTCTGCGTTGCACCCTGCGTGTTGAGCTCGAAAAAATTACTTTCGCTTGGCGAGGAAGTGTTTGATCAGGTGGGATTGTTTTTCTTTTTCGCTTTCGATCAAGAACGTGTCGTGCCCGTAAGTGGAATCGATCTCGCAGTAGGTCGCATCCACGTACCGCATTTTCAACTGTTTCACCATGTCTTGCGACTGGGCGGACGGGTACAGCCAATCGGACTTGAAAGCGATCACGAGGAACCGCGTGTTCAAAAGATCCCCCTGGGCGAACAATCGTCCTTCCGAAAGGTCGAAATAGTCCATGGCCTTGGTGAGGTAAAGGTAGGAATTCGCGTCAAATCGTTTCACAAAGACCGCTCCCCGGTACTGGAGGTAGCCCTCCACTTCAAAATCGGCCGAGAACTTGAAGTCCGTGTTGTCGTCTTTCAGCCGGCGCGAGAACTTCCGCTCCATGGAAGCGTTGCTCATGAAGGTGATATGCCCGAGCATCCGCGCCACGGCCAGACCTTTGTCAGGGAACGGACCGTCGTAGTAATGCCCGCCGTTCCAGGCCGGGTCCGCCATGATCGCTTGGCGGCCGACCTCGTTGAACGCGATCTGCTGGGGGGAGTGCTTGAGTGTCGCCGCGATCGGGATCACACATTCCACACTGTCGGGATAGGCCGCGACCCACTGAAGGGCCAGCATCCCCCCCATCGATCCTCCGATCACGCCGTGCAGCCGTTTGATCCCGAGGTGATCGATCAGCGCCTTCTGGCTCCGGGCCATGTCCCCGATGGTCAGGATCGGGAAATCGATCCCATAGGGTTTTCCGGTCTTCGGGTTGACCGACGAGGGGCCCGTACTCCCGCGGCAACCCCCGATCACATTGACGCACAAGACAAAATACTTTTCCGTGTCCAAAGGCCGGCCCGGCCCGATCATGAAATCCCACCAGCCGGGATTCTTGTCACCCGGATGGAACCCGGCCGCGTGCGCGTTCCCGGAAAAGGCGTGCATCACGAGGACCGCGTTGCTTTTCTCCGCGTTCAGCTTCCCGTAGCTCTCGTAGGCAAGTGTGACCGGCCCCAGCATCCGTCCGGATTCCAGCTCGAACCCGCACGGAGGCTCCGCGAACGTGAAATGTTTCGTTTCGACGATCCTGTCAGTTTTGTTCAACACAATATGAACTCCCGCCTAAAAAAGCTTAAGAAAAAACAAACGTCTCTCCGCCGCTACGGCCATTACGGCAAACGGTCAGGACGGCAATACGGTAGCGCAATGGCTGTGATAACTGCAAGGCCTCGTATATCCTACGCCGCTCATATGCGGTCCGTAAGGAGTGGAATCGCTCTTACAAGTATCCAAGACACTTTCTCCCGGTTCGCTTCTGACGACCACGATCAATTTGGGCTTTTCCCATTGTTTTGGCTTCACAAGGATTCTCCCTTTAGCATCATCTCCATCACAACGAACCACCCTCCAGAGGGTGCGGGGACTCCGCAAACATAAAGCGTTTTGTTTCAACAACCCCGATGTTCTTCTGCGTCATATCAAAGACCCTTTTTCCATAAATACCGTGAGGCCACCCGGCCTCTCAAAATTAGCTTTCTTCCTGCGCATCACAGGGACCACACATCTGATTAAACCCCTCACACACATTGTGACCCCAGGTAGAAGGATCGCCGGAAATGCCACCAGCATAACCTTTGCAAAAATACAGCACATGTTCTCCGGATCCTCCCCGAATCAACGCGATGAGTTGAGGTTTTTTCCATTTTTTCACCACGACCTCCTCTTCAAATAATTACTCCCACTCAATAATCGTCGCTCCTCGGAGCGCCAAAGGCGCTTTGTATTGTACCCGCTTTTTTATTAGTGCCATACTATTTTTCGTTTATCCGAGGTCGGTTCTAAACATAAAAAAAGCTCCGCGGCGACCCTCGTCTCCCATATCGCCGCGGAGCGTTCCTTCTGTTCACTGCTCAAGACATTTACGGCTTCATGCCCCGGCCATTTTTCCGGGCGCCGCGCTCCCGGTAGGGCTCCCCGAACTTCGCTTGGACCTTCCCGAACTGCTCGGGCGTCAACACCTGTTTGAGTTCGAGCACCCCGTCGATCCTTTGGGCGAAAAGTTGCCCTTTAAGATTGTTGATGTCCCCCACCAGGCCGTTCACGACCGCCTTGTCGGACGCCGGCTTGCTGAGCTCCCCATGCAGGCCCTGCATCTTGGTCCTGATTTGCTCCCGCAGCGGCTTGCTGAGCCCCTCCTGGGCCTCTCGCTGGGCCTCAACCTTCGCCTTCTGTTCCGGCGTCAGGTCGAGGTCCTTGAAAAAATCCCCGTGTTTCTTGAACTTCGGCGAACGGTCCCCGGTCCCCTCTCCCCACCCGGCATAAGCCACCGGTCCCGAAAGAGCCATCCCGCAGATCCCCACGATCGCGACCATCTTCATCCATGTTCCGTTTTTCATATCGTCTCCTCCCTTTTCTATAACCTTAGACCGATGATCCCCAAAAAAGTTCCCCTTAGCCGGCATTTTCTGCCTCGGGCAGTTCATAGAACCCCGTATCCCCGTTGACCACGGCCGGATCCCCGGTCCCGAGGTCGCCCAGGAAGGTCATCTGCTCTTCCACATAGGCATAGGCCGGCTCGACGGGGCTGAGCGGCCACTTGGCCAACGCGGCGACCGTAAAGACCACCGCCGCCACAAAAGCCACCCGGAGGACCGGCAAGGGCTTCAGCCAAGGTTGTACCCACCGGTCGATCGTCCGTCGCCATGCGTCGGAACGGCCGCTTTCCCGCTCAAGGACCCCACGGATCTTGAGCCACACCGCAAGATCGGGCTCCATGATCTTAAGTCCCCGGAATGGAGTTTTTACTCTCCTTTCGACCTCTCGCATAAAGTCCCGGCAAGCCGTACAGCTTTCAACGTGTTTGCGGACCTCCGCACTTTCCGCAGGTCCCAATTCTCCGTCCCCATAATCCGTCAGGAGCCATTCCCTTATCTTTTTACACTCCATAGCCCGCCACCTCCTTTTGCCCGAGCGCCATTAAGGCCTCGCGGGCCCTTTTCAGTCTCGATCGGACCGTGTTGAGATTGATCCCGAGACTTTCCGCGATCTCCTGATAATTCATCCCGTCCACTTCCCGAAGGAGAAGGCACGCGCGCTGGTCGGGATTCAACCGTTCCAAAAGACCGCGCAACCTCTTTTCCGCCTCTTCCGCCTCAAGACGCCGTGACGCATCCGCAGGAGTGGCCGTCGCGGCATCCTCAGGCACCTCTTCGACCTCGCGGTTCGCAATGCGGTCCCGTTTTTGGACCGCGTTGAGCGCCGTATTGATGGCGACCCGGTAGAGCCAGGTCTTGAAAGACGACTCGAACTTGAAATTGGCGAGGTTCTTGTGGACCTTGAGGAAAACATCCTGGGTCACTTCTTCGGCATCTTGCTTACGGTTCGTGACGCGAAAAGCTAGGCTGTAGACGAACCCCGCCGTCCTTTGATAGATCGCCTCAAAGGCCCGCATGTCCCCCCCGGCCGCGCTGGTGATCCATTCCCTCTCGATCGGTTCCATAGACCCTCGTCACTTAGTTAGACCGTTGACCTTCCCGCAAAGTTCCCTCAAAAAAGCATTGAAAACACCCGCACGACTCGCACCGTCCTCAAAATAAAAGTGGCCGGGATACTTTCCCGGCCACTTTGCTCACAACTTGCTGCCTGAAAACGGGTTACAGCCCCAGTTTTTTCTTCAGATCGCCTCCGGCCTTTTCGGCGGCCTTGGCCGCTTCCTGCGCCTGTTTCTTCGCGCAGATCGCCAGCCGGTCGGCCTTGCGCTTGGCGAGGACCGCTTCCTTCTCGACCCCCTTCTTCCCGAGGGTGGCACCCCAATCGCCGATCTTATCGAACATCGTGTCTTGCGTGCAATCCATCGCGTAAGCGGTCTGCCCCGCGACGCCGCCCAACATCAGGGCAACCACAAAAAACGCTATTACGAACTTTCGCATGATCTTCTCCCTTCATAAGTGACACCGTTGAAAAGACGGTTTATTGTAAACAGAAACGGCCCTCCCGACCACAGAAATCCGAGGGGGACGGCGTCCCTTCACTTAACCGCGCTCCCTTCCCCGGTCCAGGCTTGAGCCAAACGGGGATCTTCCCGAAGACTGCCGTAGTGGAAAACAACGCAGGCGCCGGCGCCCGCCGTCTCACAGGCGCGAAGCTCCTCGCGGAACGTCTCGGAGCGGCCGATCAGCTTGTACGCCCCGATCCCGATATTCATCCTGCGGGAACGACCCACCTGGTCTTTCGCGTTCAGGGTCCAGCGCGCGAACTGCGCGGGGTCCGGCGAATAGTTCATGACCGTCACAAAATCGACGAGCCCGGTGTCGATCCAGAACGGCCAGTCCTGAAAGGCCTCCTCATACGCGCGCGCGTACGGCATGCATCCCGTCGCAGAAACCCGAATGCCCGGACGGGCCGCGCGCGAGGCCCGGACAAGTTCCCGGAGGCACTCCGTCACCTGGTCCCGCTTCCATTGGCGCCAAACCGGGTCCCCGTCCCGGATCGCCCGGGCCCCCGTCGCTTCCTTGAATCTCCGGATATTCTCGAGTCCGTATCCGTAGACGGGATGCACATCGGGATAGCGGAGATAATCGAATTGGATCCCGTCCAGTTCCGGATAGCTCCGGAGGACTTCTTGCACTACGGCGACCGATGCTTTTCTCACTCTCGGGTCTCCGGGTTCGAGGAAGTATTGTCCGTCAATCTTAAAGTCCTCCAATGCCCCTTTCGCCCCAGTATCCCGCGTCAGGATGCCTGTCCCATACCGACGGAGAAGCGGCGCCTTGCTATTATCGTTCAGGCTCATCATATTGAGCCAGGCATGGACTTGGATCCCTGCAGCATGGGCTTCCCTCAGGAGGAGTCCAAAAGGGTCCTCGCCGACGTTTTTGAGACACGCTTCGTACGGTCCCGGGTCGCCCACGGCGGACGGGAACCAGGCCTTGTTGCCGTAGTAGATCTGAACAAAAAGGACCTGAATTTCTGCTTTCTGCGCGAAGACCACAAGGTCCCGGATCGCCCGGCGGCTTGAAAGGACCGGCGGGTCCTGGATCACCGACACGAAAAGCCCGCGATTGAACCGTGGGGTCTCTCCTTGACCTCGGGCCGTTACGGGAGAAAAGAAAAGCAGGCAGGCGAGAAAAAACCGTAGGAACATTGGGGCAGGTAAGGAATATTCTCGCACGCGGAGGATCCTTTCCGGGTTCAGCCGAAACGGAAAATGTTAGCGGACAAGGGCGGCAACTGGAGGTTGAGGGAATGGGGACGCCCGTGCCAGGGAACATTCTCCGCGTGGACCCCGCCCAGGTTCCCCAGGCCGCATCCGCCGTAATCCCGCGCCTGGCTGTTGAAGATCTCTCGGTAGTACCCCCACCACGGTACGCCGATCCGGTAATGCTCGCGGACCATCGGCGTCATGTTGAACGCGAAAACGAGCAGCTGCCTTTTGTCCCGGGACCACCGGAGAAAACTGAAGACCGAACCGTCCGCATCGGAACAGTCGATCCACTCGAAGCACTCACCCGCAGAATCCCCTTCATAAAACGCGGGGTGCTCGCGGTAAAGGCGGTGGAGGTCGCGCAGCACCAGATTGACCCGCCGGTGGCGCGGCGCGTTCATGAGGTGCCAATCCAGGGACTGGTTCGAATTCCATTCGTTACGCTGCGCGAAATCGTTCCCCATGAACAAGAGCTTTTTCCCCGGATGCGCGAACATATACCCCAGAAAGAGCCGCAGGTTCGCGAACTTCTGCCAGTCGTCGCCCGGCATCTTCTCGAGAAGCGACCGTTTGCCGTACACGACCTCGTCATGGGAGATCGGCAGGATGAAATTCTCGGAAAACGCGTACCCGGTCGAGAACGGGATCATTCCCTGGTGGAATTTGCGGTACACGGGGTCTTTAGAGAAATATTCGAGGGTGTCGTGCATCCAGCCCATGTTCCATTTCATGCTGAACCCCAGGCCGCCCAGGAACGTCGGCCGGGACACGCCTCCCCAGGCCGTGGATTCCTCGGCGATCGTCATCACGCCCGGGAACGCGGCGTGGATCACCTCATTGAAGCGCTTGAGGAACGCGATGGCTTCCAGGTTCTCGCGGCCGCCGTGGACGTTCGCTTCCCATTCTCCGTCCGGCCGCGCGTAGTCGAGATAGAGCATGCTCGCCACCGCGTCCACTCGCAGGCCGTCCACGTGGTATTGGTCCAGCCAGAAGAGGGCATTCGAGATCAGGAAGTTGCTGACCTCGTTCCTCCCAAAGTCGAACGCGAGCGTTCCCCACTCCCGGTGCTCGGCCTTGCGCCAGCTCTCGTGCGCATAGATCTGCCGTCCGTCAAAATCGATCAGTCCGTGATGGTCCCGCGGGAAATGGGCGGGGACCCAGTCCAGAATGACCCCGATCCCCTGCCGATGGCAGAAGTCCACGAAGTACCTGAAATCCTCGGGGGTCCCAAAACGCCGGCTCGGCGAAAAATAATTGATGACCTGATAACCCCAGGATTCGTCCAGGGGGTGTTCCATCACCGGCATCAGCTCGAGATGCGTGTAGCCCATGAATTTCGCGTATTCGACCAGCTGATGCGCCAAATCCCGGTAGTTCAGGAACCCCCAGCCGTTCTTTTCTTCACGCTTCCAGGACCCGAGATGGACCTCGTAGATCGAGAGGGGCGAGGCGAAAACGTTCTGCTGCCTCCGCCGCTCCATCCACTCGCCGTCACTCCAATGGTAGCCGTCAAGCCGCGTCACGACGGAAGCGCTGTTCGGACGCAACTCCGTACCGAACGCGTAGGGGTCCGTCTTGAGGCGGATCTGTCCGTCCATGCCCGACCGGATCGCGAACTTATAAAGCTCCCCCTCCTGCAGGCCCGGGATAAAGAGTGCCCAGTTCCCCGAAAAGGGCACCCGGGTCATCGGATGGGCCCCGGGGATCCAGTGGTTGAAATTCCCGATGACGCTGACACTCCGCGCGTTCGGCGACCAAACGGTGAAGAGGACCCCCGGCACGCCGCGGACCGTCTTCGGCTGCGCGCCGAATTTTTCGTAACTTTTGTAGTGCGTACCTTGCCCGAGCAAGTGGAGATCGTAATCACTCAGGTGGTTGGGATAAAAGGCGTACGGGTCTTCCGCCTCCTGCGAGAACCCCGTTCCATCGCGGAACCCGATCTTGTATGGGAATAATTCCACGGCCTGCTCGAACACGGCCTGAAAGATCCCCTGCGGATGGATCTTCCGCATCGCTTTCGGGCCGCTCCTTCCCTGGACCGGCGAAACCCACGCCTCGACGGCGCGCGGCAAAAAGGCCCGCAGGACCATCCCCCGTCCGGGATCCAGCGGATGAAGCCCGAGGGTCCGAAAAGGGTCGTCCTCTTCGAAATCAACGAGCCGGCGCATATCCCCCGCGGCAGGTTGACCCGGGCTCCCTTTCAATGGCCTTCGTGGCATAAGCGTTCCTTATCTGTGATTCATTGAGGAAAGATACCAGGCATAGGATACCAGGGAAGGCCCTGAGCGTCACTACCCGTGAACCGGAGCCCCGGGCGCGGCCCTGAAGCAGGAACGACGCGCGGGATCAGGCGGCAGCCCCGATCACTTTGGAGACGACCACGTAATCGCTCAAAGTCCGCAACAAAGAGCCCAACGCGTCCCGGAAACGTCCCGATCTGTCATAACGGAATCCGTTCTTAAGCGGCAGGTCTTCGGGCTGCTCGACCAACAGCGCCAGAAAAAGCCCTTCCCCCTCCTCCAGCGCGAAATACTCCCTGACGCCCGCGGCAACCCCCGGCCGCAAACGTTCCCGGAAGGCCTCCGCCGTGTCTTGTTCCTTATCGGAAAGACCGATCACCGACGTTTTAGCGTCCCGCGCGATTCCCGGAAGTTCTCTCATAACACGCACACCGAGCGCCTTGAATTCCGCGACGTAGGAACTCTCAGGGCCCTGGAGGAGGTCCGGCACCACCCAATAGAGCTTTTCCCTGTTGATCGCCGCGAACGCCATGAGCTGCCGCATCGCCGTCCCGGACAACGCGTCAAGCCGTGCCTTCTCCACCACGATCACCACCGGTTCCGTGAGTTTGACGCCGAGTCCGGTATTTGTCGTTCCTGCGCGCCGTCCTCTTTCTCGAGCGACCATTCCGAGGGTCGTGACAACTTCAGGTTTGGCCTCCCTCTGAACAGCCGCGGGAATATTGCGTGCCTCGAGCCGCGGGCCCGCCGGAGAAGATTGAGCAGCCCTTGCCTCAGAACGCGGACTGATAAGCGAGGAAAGATCGAATCGGCCGTCCTTCTTTTGTTGAACATAGCGGCGCGACAGGTCGATCAGCCGGTCCCAGTGGTCCTCATCGATCCAACCCAACATTTCACCGTCCACCGCGGGGGTGATGACCCGAAGCGGCCAGGGTTTCCGTTTGGCGTCCTTCAGGGAAATAGCCCGCCCGTCCTCGGTCCCGATGCGAAACAAAAATTCCATCGCTTGATCGAAACCGCCCGTCTGCATGACCAGTTGTTCTGCGTTCACGCTGACGAATCCTCCCCGGAACCGCCCATTTTCGATCCCGGTCTTTTGGAAGACATCACGCGTGAATCTTATGTCCGCCAGCAGGTCCTCCGCGGCCCGATCGCCCCTTTCCTTACGGATCCGCGCTATTTCTTCCTTGAAACGGATCAAATAAGTGTCCGAAATGCCCTTTTTGATCTCCTCTTCTTCCTGATCGAACTTGACGGTGAGGTCCGCGTGAAGCGTTTCTCCGGTTTCGAGGCTCTTGACGTCCAAAACAAGCACATAGTAAGGGCCGGTCTTATTCAACGCATGGAGTTGCCTGCGGAATCCGTTCGCGGTGTAGGTCGACGGCTTGAACTCGTAGCCTTCCTGAACGAACTTCTCCCGTATCCCGTCAAATAAAAAACCCAGCTTTTGCTCCAGGACTGATTCGTTCGCCTGAACATTGCCGCAAATATCAAAGTCCGGCTGACCTCCCGCAAACGTCAGCCGCGCGCTGGACCCGAGCGCCTTCACCCACAGCACGCCGCCCGGGAACAATTCCTCGAGAACTCCCCGGTAAATGTCTGCGATGAACTTCTCTTTGGTCCGTACCGTCTCGACCTGGGCCGGTGTCAACCGGAACGCCCCTATCGTCGCGCGGAGCTGGCTGTTAAAACGATCCTCATCATCACTTTCCTGCGCCTCAGACCGAAACCGGGCCTCGGAGCGGAGGAGGTTCATGGCCGCTTCGGTGAGGGCGGCGCGGTCCATGCCGACCTCGTCGTCGTTCACTTGACGTTTGAACGAAAAACCGTATTGGTGGACCGAGGGAGTGAAGGTCACCACATGTTCGTAAGGCGCTTCGACGGCCACAAGGTCATGAATGGTCCCCGGCCGGACGAATGCGGCGTCCCCGGGCCGGAGGACGACCGTCTCCGGACGGAACCTCCCTTGTTCGTCCTGAAGGAAATACGCGAGCACCGCGGCGCCTCGCGTGA
Organism: Candidatus Omnitrophota bacterium; assembly: GCA_019052695.1. Taxonomy (GTDB): domain Bacteria; phylum Omnitrophota; class Omnitrophia; order Omnitrophales; family Aquincolibacteriaceae; genus Pegaeibacterium. The sequence continues at coordinate 4,603 of JAHQRI010000020.1, read as the reverse complement.
CCATGTAGGTCTCCACCAATTCCCAATTCGCGTTCACGACCGGGTGTTCGTGAAGATTCTCGGCCGGTCGCAGGCTGTGAAAAGGGAAAATGCCCTGACGGTCCGTATAGTCCACCCGCGAGACGCCCATGATCGGCGGAAAAAGGCTTCGGGGGAATTTTTGCGTGGTGGAATCCATCATCCATTCGGTGTGGCTGGAAACGCCGTTCTTGAGATCGAACCAATTCTGTCTCCCTTGATGGCGATAGACCACGATGCTGCCCTTTTCCCAGATCTTTCCCGTATCGTTCTTCCCGGAATCCTCGGTCCAACGGTACCAGGACGGCGATCGGTCCGCGGTCGTCACGATCACCTCCCCGCGCGCGACCGTCACGGATGCTTCGGCCCCGTGGCTCATGCCGATGATGCCCGGCTCGGTGAGCGTAAAAGACTCCCCTCCGGTCGTCACCGTCACCTCGGTATCCGCCGGAACGATCACCTGGGTCTCATGTTCGAACCGCTGCGTGCGCTCCAGAAAAGATCCGGCCGCAGCCCCCGTGTACAGGACCGTGCGCGTCCAGTTGGCCTCGTCAAGAAGATCGTCTAGATGATAGCCGCCATCCGCGTGGGGAGCGAACTCCTTGGCTCCCGCCCGGGTGATCTGAAGAACGGTCCGGGCGGCCTCCCGTGCGGTGCCCTCTCGGACCTCGGACCTCCGGACGTCTTCGGCCGGCATGAAAGAAGCAACGGCAGCCCCGTCGATCACGCCCTTCGGGCTCACGGAAGGGGCTACGAGCGGCAGACCGGGGCGCGTCGTCCCAAGGACCGCGTGGACGCGAGCGATCGTTTCCCCGGCTTGATAGGAATTTTTAACACCGTCCAAATGGACCCAGACCCCGAGATTGTCATCGTTGGGGTCGGAAGATCTCGCGACCCAGCCCTGAGCGGAAAAAACACCCGGAGAACTGTCCGGCATCATTTGTATGAATGTCGTCGGCCGGTTTCCCCAGGGAGACGGCTTCTGATTGGCCAAATAGACGGGGCTTCCGCCCAGAGGCTGCGCCTTCTCAAAGATCAGTTTATTTTCTCCCGCGACGGCCTGGCTTGCCATCTGCCCGTCCTTGTCCCGGTACATCACAAAATCCGCATCGTGCGCCGTGCCGATGTTCATGGAGCTGAACTGAAGCACTTTCCATCCCTCGCCATCGCCGGCCCGCGCGGCATCCACCGAAAAACTCTTTTGAGCCGTTTGTGTAAAAGAAATTTCCGCTTCGACGCTTTCTGCCATCGGCTTTCTGAAAGTGATCGCCAGATCCTTCGCCACCCAATTGCCCGCTTGATCTTCCATAACGCCTTTCAGCGTCACCGTCCCGTCCGGCCCTTCCCGGATCTCGGCTTGAGTGATCTTCGGATTATGATGATAAACACCGTTACTCCAGTAACCCGGCAGCACGAAACTCGTTCCCCAATCCACCTTTTCGCCCTTCGGGCCGCGGTAACTCGAAGGCAGTACGCTGCGAAGGTATCCGTTCCCCTTGACACTAAAAAGCTGATCATTCCGATAAACGACTTTGAACTCCGAAAAATTCCCCCGCGGCGTTTTGACGATCCTCGCCTCCGGGCCGGTGTCCCGTGTTCCCCAGATCTTCCAATTCCCCGATTCAAAAATAATTCCTTCACGGTCGTGACTTTCCTCTTCTTTGTTATCGATCTTCTCTTTCTGGCAGCACGCGGCAAACCCAAAAAGGCCCGCCGCGAACGCCCCCTTCACGGTCAACTTGAGCCAGTCTCTCCGGCTGTATGCCCGCGCCTCGGACCTTCGACCGGCCTCAAGCGGTTCAAAGGGACCCTGCCCGTTCATCACCGTTCTCTTGATCTTGTCCCAAACGTCACGGCTGTCTGAGTCGGTATCCTTGAGACTTCGCCGGTGCACTTCTTTTTTGGCGAGCCCTTCGCCGGCCGGCCGCGCGCGCTCATCCGCGATCGCGATCTCTTCGTCTCCGTTCGAATAATCCGGCCCCTTTTCCCCGCCCCGAAGGACTGTCACACCACGCCTGAGCTCTTCCGCCTGCCCAGCGGACTTCTCACGGGCTTCGGAACGCCTGTCAAACCCTTTCAAGGCCTCCCGGTGGAGCATGAAGTAGAGGAATGTTTTCTCGAACCCCTCGCGAAGGGACACCGACGGCTTATAATCGAGCCGCGTGCGGGCGCGCGTCAGGTCCGGACGGCGCCGGTTCGGGTCCGTGGGGTCTTTGATCGGCACGATCTTGATCGGGACGGTCCGCTTCAGGTATTTCTCCCCGAGCCGGTTGGTGAGGTCCGCCAGGGCGCGCAGCGTGAACTCGCCGTCGTTGCCGATATTGAAGACCCGTTCCGTGATCGGCGTTTCCGCGGCCAGATGTTCCGTGCGTACCAGCTTCAGGATCCCGCTCAAAGTATCGTCCACAAAGCCGAAGCTCCGGGTGATCCGTTCGTCGCCGTAGATCTCGATGGGTTCGTTCGCAAATATTTTCTGGATGAAATTCGTCACGACGCGTCCATCGTCGATCCGCATGTAAGGACCATACGTGTTGAAAAGCCGGGCGATCCGGAGGTCGAGCCTTTCGGCCCCCGCATACCGTTCGTGATAGAGTTTGATGAGGGTTTCGGCGCCGCGTTTGGATTCGTCGTATTGAGAGCGTTTTTTGAAAGGGCTCACGGCCCCGGCGTACGTCTCGGGCTGGGGATGCACCTTGGGGTCGCCGTAAACTTCCGACGTCGAGGAAAAGAAGAACCGGGCGCGCTTGCGGCGGGCCAGCTCCAGGACCTCCTTGGTGGCCATCAAACCGGCCCGCATCGTTTCAAGCGGCTTCCCGTAATAGTCGACCGGACTGGCAAGCGATCCGAGATGAAAGATCAGGTCCACGGGCCCCTCGATCTCAAAAGGCCTCGAGGCGTCCCATTTCTCGAGATGGAGGTCCGTGTCCCCTTCGAAAATGGTTTCAAAGAACGGATTCGCGCTCACCATACTGTCCATTACGATCACTTGATGCCCTTCCGCCAGCAGCGCTTGGACCAGGTTGGTCCCGATAAACCCCGCGCCCCCCACGACGAGGATCCTCTGTTTGCCTTCGGGGATCCTTGAGAGTTTGGGACGCAGGATCACACGTTCCGCGGGCCTTGATCCCACACCGTCAAGGGACGTCAGGGATCGCCGTTCCAGGACAAGGTTTTTTGAAGGGACCTTGCGCGTTCCGAGGACCGCCGCCAAGGTGAACATCCTCGCCTCAAACTGCTCCTCGGGCGTCCCCGGAACAGGTTTGATCTTTTTTCCCGTGAGTAGTTGGACCGCCTTCGTGATCTGCTTCTGCGAGACGCCTGACCGCGGCACCCGCAACACCCGGACGTCCACGTTCCCTAATTCTTTGAACCGGTAATAGGCGCTCGCCCAGGCCAAGGACACCCGGGCGCCCTCGATCCACGGCGCTTCGTCCGCCAGAGGACTGAACCCGTCAAGATCTTCGGGGACCACCAGCACGACCGGCTTCTTGGTTTGAGCGGCCCGCTCCAGGATCTTGGGAAAATCAAAGACCATTTGATGAAAATCGGCCCAGGCCTTGTCCAGGTTTTTGATGTCACGCGGCAGGAAAGGCGTTTCGTACACGAACCCTTTTTCCTGACCTGTTTCCGTATCCCGCGCGATCCATGAATTATTTCGTGTTTCACTGATACGAACTTCAGCGCGCTTCTGATGATCAGGAGCGGCTGTTGTTTCATTTTTTAAGGGCACAGCAAGCTCAGGGCGTTCGAAGAGACCTTTCCGCGCGTCGCCGAGGAATTCGACATCCAAAACATAGTAAGTTTCCATCCACCAATAGGTGGTCTCGAAGGGACGGACGGTGACCTTTACTTTATCTTTGAGGTCGTATTTCTCGAGAAAACGCCGAAGTTGGACGAACGCATTCCCTCCTTCGTCCGTGTACTCGTAACTACCGACAAGAATGGAGCCCTTTTCTTTGAGGACCCGGAGGGCCTCTTTCAATACCTCAAAAGGGTCGGATACGGGATAAGGGTCGGAAAGGACGCCGGTCGGCATCAGAACAAAATCCTGGGAGCGGCTGGGAATAAACCCGCTCTTGGCCTGCGGCAACGAGGAAAATTCCCCGTAGACCGCGCGGACCGATCCTGACAGCCGGCGGCTTGTTTGATATTTTAAAAAGTTTTCATTGAATAGCCCTGCTAGTCTTTCACTGATCTCATCCATGTCGAATCCCACATAGTGGGCTCCCTGGTCCAGGGCCGCGAAATACCACCCCTCCAGAGTCCGGTCTCCGATACCGACCACGTGGTCCCCGGCCTTCACTCCCAACTTCCGGAACAACGTCCCGAATGGATCGCCCTGCACCTGCCCGGCGAGGCCGGCCCGCCCGTCACCTTCTCGCCCACCGGCGAGATCCTCCACGGATTGCTCGACGCGATGGGGCTCCCCATGACACCCGAGATCGCCGCGTGCCTCTTCGTCGCCATCGCGACCGATACCGGTTCGTTCCAGTTTCCCAACACCACGGCGCGTACGTTCGAGGCGGCCGCGCAGCTCGCCGCCGCCGGCGCCGACGTCGGCAAGCTCTCGCGCGAGGTGTACGAG
>JAHQRI010000122.1 GCA_019052695.1 Candidatus Omnitrophota bacterium | reverse complement strand
CACGGTCCTCGGCAATTTCGCTTCCCTCACGACCCTCCAAGCCATCACGTACATCCTTCCGGTCATCATCCTGCCGTATCTTTTCAGGACCTTGGGCCCGGAAAAATTCGGGTTGATCTCCTTCGCTCAGGCCTTCATCCAGTATTTCATGATCCTCACGGACTACGGGTTCAGCATTTCCGCCACCAAAGCGATCTCCCTCCAGCAAGGCAAACGGGAAAAGGTCAACGAGATCTTCTCCTCCGTGATGACGGCCAAAGCCATCTTGGCCTTCGCCAGTTTGGTGCTCCTGGGCTGCGCCGTTTTCTTTGTCCCCAAATTCCGCCAGGACTGGGCGGTCTACGTTTTGAGTTTCGGCGCCGTGATCGGAAACACCATTTTCCCGGTCTGGCTTTTTCAGGGCGTAGAAAAGATGAAGCATATCGCGGACATCAATATTCTCGGCGGGATCCTTCTTGCGGTCTTTATTTTCTGGTCGGTCAGAGGCCCCCAGGATTATTTGATGGTTCCTTTGATCCATTCGGCCGTCATCTTGATCACGGGACTTCTCGGACAATATATCGCGCTAACAAAACTGGGGATCTCCTTTCGGTTCCCGGGACAGACCAGCATGCGCGAACAACTCAAGGCCGGCTGGGACATTTTTATCTCCAACGTCGCCATCAACGCTTATACCACCACCCGCATTTTCGCGATCGGTCTTTTGACGAACAACACCATTACAGGATTCTATTCCGTCGCCGAAAGGATCGCTTCTCTTTGCCAGTTTTTTCCGCTTGCCTCGTTCTCGCAAGCCTTGTTCCCGCGCTTGAGCAAGATCTACCACAAAAACAAGCGCCGGGCGTTCGAGTTCATGAGGAAGATCCAGCAGATCACTGTCAATATTTCGCTGCTCTGCCTCCCTTTGATCTTTATTTTCTCACCCCTGATCATCCGCCTCGTTTGCGGAGGGACCTATGAGGAGGCCGTCCTTTCCCTGCGTTTGTTACTGGTCGCGGTTTTTTTCGTAAGCGCCAACGCCTTCCGCGTCCAGTTCCTGCTCGTCTGTGGGAAGACCCACATCTACTCACGGATCCATGTGATCATGGCCATGATCGGCCTGCCGGTCATTTTCCTCATGATCGCTTCTTTTTCTTATGTAGGCGCCGCGATCGCGACGATCTTCATCGAGGTGGGGATCTTTACGATCACCTTCATCACTGTCCGGCGTCTTCGTTTCCACAATTAGAGCCCGACAGGAAATCACCGCTCACGCAGCAAGGGACACGATGCCTCTGCGTATTCCGCGTTCGGTCATTCCGGCATGCTTTTATCTGTCTGCCGTTAGGAGGGGCGGGAAACTATACTCCGGATCCGGCTCGCGCGTCTCTTGTCCGGAATGACAAACATCCAAGGACTTTTGTCCAATGACTTAGGAAAGGCTTTTTTTGTGCGGAGGGAAGCGGAGGGAATTTGATGGTCTTGCAGCTAAACACCCCGGATCCCTTTTCTACGGAGATCGCGAATGAGCTGTTCGCGATTTTTAAAACGGATGGTGTGCATCCCGGCCTTACGCGCGCCGCGGATGAAGCTTTTCATATCGTCGATAAAGATCGTCTCTTCGGGCCGGGAGCCGATCTTCTTGAGGACCCGCCGGTAGATCTTGAGATCGGGCTTTCGCGCCTTGACTTCATGGGACGGGAATTTCCGTTTAAAGTGGCGCAGAATCCGGAATTCTTTTTTTATGTGCGTGAAATGGAGGGCGTTGGTGTTGGAGATCAGATAAAGCGGGTAGTGCTTCTTGAGACGGATCAGCAGCTTGTCCATCCCCGGATTTTCCCAAAAGATGTCATTCCAGTAGTATTTGAACAGCTGGTAAGACAGTTTTTTACGGAACTGCCGGCACGCTGCGCGGAAAAACTCCGAGGTCGAGATCTCTCCCCTTGTATACGCCTGCTCGTACGGTGACAGAAAGAAGTGCTTCCATACTTCAAGCTGCGAGATCCCGAAAGCTCCCGAAAAACGGCGCGCGGCCTTCTGCACGTCATAATTGACGAGCACGTTCCCCAGATCGAAAATGACGGCTTTGATTTCAGATCGTTTTATTTTTTTCATAGAGGTTCCATTTTAACAAAGAAAGATGGCTATACCATCTTTTTGCGCACAAGACAACGCTTAAGGCCCGAGGGACAAGACTTCGGATCGAGCTTTGCGCGTCATGCATCGTCCTAAATAAAAGTTGTCCCTTTGCATAGAACCGAGCACAGCAACCCGCAATAGGTGCCGATGACGTTACCGAACACTCCCAGGAGAAGACCGACGGGGGCCAAAGAGGGTTCATAGATCGCGGCCACGACAGGCGCTGATGCGGGCCCTCCGATATTGGCTTGGCTTGCCGTCGCCAGCAGACAGAGCGGCGTCCGCGTCAAGCGGCCTGCGATCGCGAGAAAGATGGCGTGGATCAGGATCCACACAAATCCTGCCACGACCAGCAAGGGCGCCGAAACGATCGCTCCGAGACTGGCTCGTGCGCCGATCGACGTCAGAACAAAATAAAGGAGAACGTAACCGGCCTTTGAGGCCCCATAGGCCTCTAGCCGCTTCACGGGGGTGAAGGATAATACGACCCCGAGCGTCGACGCCATAAGGACCATTCCGGTATTCCGCGGAAGACCCGTAAGGTCATTTAATACCCCCGCGCCGCCCGCTGCGATCCAAGAACCCGAAACGCCGATCGCCAGAATCAATAAGGTGAACTCAAATCGCATCTTCCCGATCGTCGAAGCTGCCGCGGGTGCGACTTTTTTTCGGAGCTCTTCGATCACCGAAACTTGGGAACGATTCCACCGGTCGTAGGCCGGCTGGAAACCCGCAAGCAGGATCAGGAACCCCATCCACGAATAGGCCACTAAGGTGTCCACAACAACGAGCGGCAAAAAAACGTTATCGGGCGTCCCAAGCGCCTCTCGGACCGCGATCATGTTCGCACTCCCGCCCATCCAGGAAGCGGAAAGTGCCGCAAAGCCGGACCAACTTCCGGGAGAAAGCCAAGGTTTAAAGATCAAGAGCACGATCGGAGCACCCACGACAATGCCCAAGGTCCCCGCCAGCATCATCCCCAGCGCCGGCTTGCCGAGCTTCAAGATCGCTTTGAGGTCCGCCGCAATGAGGAGAAGGATCAAACTTGCCGGGAGGACCCAGGTCCCTATCTTCGGATAAAGCGGACTTTCCTGAGGGATCACGTTCAAGCTCGAAAAGATCATGGGCAGGAAATAGATCCAGAACATGGACGGCGGAAAATGAAAAAACTTCTTCGTCTTTGGGTGACCGGAAAAGAAAAGGACCGCCCCCTCCAAAAAGATCAGGATAGCCAGAATGCCGAAAGGATTCCGGATCATGAAAGAAGAGGCGCCACGCCGATACCGGCTTTGATGCCGCGAAGATCATAGACACCGCGGATGCTGGGGTGGAACCCCCGGGTGATCTTTTGATCGATGAAAAGCGGCGCGTCCAAGTCGATAAAATCGAATCCCCGAAGACCGGCTGCAAAATGCGCGGCTGCCGTCGTCGCAAGCGCTGTTTCCATCATCGTCCCAATCATTAGCTTGATACCGTGCCGCTGGGCCAGTTTCGCGATCTCCCAAGCCTCAAAAATGCCTGTTTTCATGAATTTGATATTGATAACATCCGCTGCCTTTTCCCTGATAAGGCGTTTAACATCAGCAAGTGACGATGCGCTTTCATCCGCGCAAACCGGGACATCGCTTTGGCGCGCGACTTGCTTCAAGCCTTCCCAGTCTCCTTTCGGAATGGGTTGTTCGATGAGCGCCGGGCGGATTTTGAGTGTTTTTAATTCTTTGAGAAATTTCAGCGTTTGCCCCGCCGTAAAACCCTGGTTCGCATCAAGATAAATCGGGCGTCGGGGGGCAAGTGCCGCCACCACCGTCACCCGCCTGAGATCCTCATCAAAATTCCTTCCGATCTTGATCTTGAAGGAACGGATCCCCCTCCGCAGGATCGCCCGCGTCATCGCCGCGGCATCTGCAACCTCCCCGAGGACCACGGTCATATCTGAGCGGAGCGTTCGCGGCTTTGATCCGAAAAATCTCCATAGCGGCATCCTTTTTTCGCGCGTCAAAGCATCCAGCAGCGCCATTTCAACCGCCGCCCGGGCGCAAGGATTTTGGGGAAATCTTTCTTTCATTTCCCCGGCAACCGCCCGAAAAGCGGCAAGGTCGCGCCCGCAGATCTCCCGTGCCACGGCCTTTAAATGCTCGAGCGTTTCCCGGACCGTTTCGCCGGTAATATGCGTCGCAACGGCAGCCTCGCCGTACCCGCGGGTCTTATGAGAGAGTTCAACGGTAAAAAGAACGTTCTCGAGAAGCTCGTGCTGGCCCTTGGCCGTACGGAACGGCTGCGTCAACTTTGCCCGCCAGATCCGCGCCATGGCTTTTTCAATGATCTTTGGGCTCATATCCGTTTTTGGGAGTTTTAAAACTGGTCTCGGTTTTGGATCCGGGCTATAATACAGTAATTCATGATTGAATTCGACGAGAAGAAGAGGTTCCATTCCGCAAAATGCCCGTTTTTTTGAAGTCGATCAAAGTCCAGCTCAATTTGTTCCTCGCCGCGTTCGGGGTTTTTCTCTTTATCAAGGATCCCGAGGTTTCCCTTCTCACGGGGATCTTGAAAGCTTTCTTTCTTTCGGTCTTGATCGAAGCCGCCGTGCTTTTGCTGAAAACCAGGAAGCTCCGGATCACGGCCAGCGCGATCGCGTCCGGACTGATCACCGGCCTGGTGCTGGCAAGCGACTCGCCCTGGGCAATATTC
>JAHQRI010000121.1 GCA_019052695.1 Candidatus Omnitrophota bacterium | reverse complement strand
GTCATAGAGGCGCATCAAAAGATGAAGAAGCGTGGATTTGCCAGACCCGGACGGCCCGGTGATCAGAACATTTTCTCCCTTGGCGACGGCGCACGTGACGGCCTCCAGCACGCTGCGGGATCCGGGATACGAAAAAGAAAGGCCCCGTATCTCGATGCCGCGCTGCAATTCCGGGCACTCCACGCATCCTTCGTAAACTTTGTACCTGTCCTTGGCCTCGAGGATCGCGAAAATACGGTTGAAGCGGTCGGCATGCTGGGCCAACGCCAACCGGGACTGGATGATCGTGTTCCACTGCGGGCTTGAAAATTTCACCAGAACAAAGAACATGATGCAATTCGACAGGTCCCTGAACCCGAGCCCCTGGAAGCCAAGCCCGCCCATCATCAGGGCGATCAGCAGCAGCGCCAACACCATGCCCCCTTCCTGGACCGGGCCTATCCGTTGGAGCTTTTCAAGCTTTTTTAACGCCATCGCGGATTCTTCGTTGCTGATCCTCGAAAAATTCTCCGTTTCCTGCCGGCCCGTCCCGCTGGTTTTGATGAGCGGGATGCAGGTTAAAATATCAAAAACCTTATCGTCAAGCTTGAGTTGTTGTTTGCTGTGGTTTTTAACGTCGGCGCGGATATTTTTGGAAATTCCCGAGCTCCATTTCATGAGCAACGGGAAAAGGACGAGGACCGCCAGGGTCATTTTCCAGGAAAGAAAGAACATGAACGCAATGAAAACGGAAAGGGTCACGATCCCCCGAAACAGGTTATGAAAAGCCTGAAGCTGGGCGGCGGCAAAATCCGTGAACTTCGTGAGGATCGCGTGCAAATACGAGGAGCCGTGCACATCGTAAAAAGTCTTCCCGAGGTCCATATAGCGCTCGAAAACCTGCTGGCGCATGCAAACCGTGGCGGACCGGGCCTGGGATAATACGCTAAGGGAAACGAAATACTGGAAAACGCCGCCGAGGGCCACGAGGATCAGGACAAGAACGGCCGTCAAAAAACTGACTGTGTGCTCTCCCCGCGAAAGAAAAGGCAGACTGGCCAGCGCCCTTTGAACGGGACCGGCAGTGTTCCCTTCGAACAGGGAGTTGACGAACATCATGAGGAACCGGATCTCGAGGATCTTTAAAACGATCACAACCGAGCCGAGAAGGATCGAAACAAAAAAATCTTTCGGCCTCAACCGGATCTTCTCCAAAAAACCCGTCAACCGGGAAAATTCGGAGAAAAGACCGATCCCCCCGGGACCTTTAAAGCTCATCGGGGCCCCCTCTCCGCTTCCGGCGCGTGTTGGATCCCCGCCCTTTCGCGGGCCAGGTCCATCGGATCTTTTGGGTCGTCATAGTTCCTGTCCTTAAAAAACACACAAGCGGCACATACCGCTTTACTAACCTTGAAAGTGAGACATAATGATAACAGAAAATCCGTCTAATAATCAAAACCAACTAGCGCAGGAGGTCTTTTTATTGTGAAGCGCCTTTTTTTAGACCCGACCCCGGCTGCGGTCGAGATCCTGGTCGCTTCGGGTCTTTTCGCGCTCCCGGTCTCGAAAGCCGCGGCCGAAGTCTTTTTGATCAGCGCGCTGGCCTGCTGGCTCCTTCACAAATTCGCCACCCGGACTTCGCCGCTGCCCGCCTCCCCGGTCACCTGGATCTACAGCGCTTTCCTTGCGATCAGCCTGGCCTCTTTTATCCAGATCCCGGCAGCACTCCGCCCCGAGGGCCTGATGGGGATCCTGAAATGGCTCAAATATCTCGGCATTTTCTTCATGTGCCTGGACCTTTACGCCGTGCCCCAAAAACGGTCCCGCTTATTCTGGATCCTGATCCTTTCGCTCGTCATTGTCAGCATTGACGGATTCTGGCAGCTTTACACTGGCAGAGACCTTTTTTTCGGGTACAAGCTGGATCCGGGCCGGATCGTCCGGATGAAGGCCAGCCTGACGGCGGCGAACCTCCTGGCCGGATTTTTGCTCTTTGCCCTGCCCCTGAGCGCTCTGGCCTGCTACAGGAGCCGCCGGTGGGTCCGGGGCCTCACAGGGGCCTCTTTTTTTCTGTTCCTTGCCGCGTTCTTCCTGACCTACTCGCGAGGGGCCTTTTACGCCATGGCCCTTTCCCTGTTCCTTAATCTGCTGCTTCTGAGAAAAATAAAGATCGCGCTGGCCGTGACGCTTTTTTCGATCCTGCTGGTCTTTTCGGTCCCTTCTTTCCGTTACAATTTCGTGAAGACCCTGAAAAAAAACGACATCACGATCGCCGAGCGCCGCGACTACTGGAGCGTCGCGTTCAACATGATCAAGCGCGAGCCGCTCCTCGGCGTCGGGCTGAACACCTACCACGCCCGGTTCCCCGACTTCACACCGGACCCCGGCGTCCGAAGGGCCTATCCCCATAACAGCTACCTGCAAATGGCGAGCGAGATCGGCATCCCGGGGGCTCTGTGTTTCCTTGGGGGAATCTTGTACCTGTTGGGACTTTCGTTCAAAAAGAACTTCGTCCGGAACGATCCGGAGGCGTTCGCACTGCGAACGGCACTCATTGCGTTCCTGATCCAGGGTTTTTTCGACAACAATTTCTATGCCCTGCAGACCGCAACACTTTTCTGGGTATTTGGGGGAGTCTTCTCAGGACTTACTCTGGCAACTCAAAACGGTACGGGAAGAAGTTCATCCGCAAGTCCTTAAAATCATTGTTTGAGGCCGGATTCAGACTTGGCCGGCAAAACATTCAATCCGGAATTTTATAGCCTAATTTCGCGTGCGAAACTCGTGCTTTATTAGCGCAATGCCATGTCACGGTGCGGCGGAGACCTTCGTCAAGGCCGACCTTTGGCCGCCAGCCCAAAAGCTTTTTAGCTCTGGAAATGGACGCCCAGGTGTTTTTCGCATCCGATTTGACCGGAGCAATTTTTTTCAAAACGGCCTTTTTTCCTAAACATTTTTCGATCCGCTTCACAAAGCTAAGAAGCGTAACCGGGCGATTGTTCCCAAAGTTGATAATGTGATAGCCTTTGAGTTCCAAGGCCTTCACAGTCCCTTCCGCAACGTCATCGATATAGGTAAAGTCCCTCGTTTGATCCCCGTTCCCGTGGATCGTAATGGCCTTCCCCTGTTGGATGCGGTTAATAAATTTAAAAGGCGCCATATCAGGACGCCCAGCGGGGCCGTATACCGTAAAGTAACGCGCGATGATCATGTCCATCCCGTACAGATGGCGGTAAGAATGGCAAAAAGCTTCTGCCGCTTTTTTGGATGCGGCGTAGGGAGAGTAGGGGGTGTTCGCGGCATCTTCTTCGTAAAACACGCCCGCATGTCCCGTATAGATCGAGGACGAGGAAGAAAGAAAGAACTTGGGCACCTTATATTCTCGGCAAAGCTCGAGAAGACGGAGCGTCCCTTCGGTATTCGTTTCCAGGTAGGCGTGAGGATCTTTGACGCTTGAGGCAACGCCTGCCTGAGCAGCCAGGTTCAGGACCGCGTCAAATTTGTGCCTCCCGAATATCCGGTTCAATGCTTTTTTGTCGAGGATGCTGACGCGGTGGAAAGAGAATTTTTTAAAAGGCTTTAAAAGTTTCAAGCGATATTGCTTGAGCCGGACATCGTAGTAACCGTTCATGTTATCAACGCCGACGACCGTCGCCCCGCTCCGCAGCAGGAACTCGGCAACTTTAGCACCGATAAAGCCCGCACAACCCGTCAGCAATACTTTTTTGATCTTGGAACGGTTCTCCTTTCTCATTCCCTATCCCCCGTCAAAAAACGCTTTTCACCAAGGTGATCGAGGATCTTTCCCGCCGCAATATCCGTGGGATCCTCCGCCGTCATAAGCCGCAAAGCGGGATCCTCCGGAGCCTCGTACGGCGCGTTCACACCTGTAAAATCCGGAATGAGGCCCGCCCGGGCCTTGGCGTAAAGGCCTTTCGGGTCCCGCTTCTCGCAGACCTCGATCGGCGCGTCCAGAAAGATCTCGATAAAGCGGTCCTTGCCGATGATCTTCCGGGCTTGTTCACGGTCTTCCCGGTAAGGGGAAATGAACGATGTGATCACGATCACGCCGGCCTCATTGAAAAGCCGCGCAACTTCCGCAACCCGGCGGATGTTCTCGCTGCGGTCTTGCGGCGAAAATCCGAGATCACAATTGAGCCCGTGCCGGATGTTGTCCCCATCGAGAACATAGCATAAATGCCCCCCGGCCATCAGTCTTTTTTCGACTTCATACGCCAGCGTGGATTTCCCGGAACCGCTCAGCCCCGTCAGCCAAAGCGTCGCGGGGCACTGTTTTAAAAGCCGCTCCCTATCTTTCTGAGAAACGTCCCCCTCCTGGCGATAAAGAACCGGCTTTTTTGAAATCGCTTTGTCTTCGGGCCGCACCATCGCGGGCAACCGCCCTCTCTCAATGATCATCCCCGCCGCGACGGTCGCATACGTCATCGGATCGATCAGGATGAAACTCCCTGTTTGACGGTTTTTGGTGTATTCATCGCAAAAGATCGAGCGGAAACATTGGACCGTCACGCGGCCGATCTCGTTTAAATTCAACACGACAGCTTTACGGCGGCTCAGCGTCCACGGATCGATCAGGAACTGAAGGCGCGTTACCGAGCATTTCAGCATTTGCGTCGTGTGTTTGATCCAATAGACCTTCCCCGTCCTGAGCGGTTCGGGATCCATCCAGACCACGATCGCTTCGATCTCGCGGCGAACCTGCGGCAGGTTACCCGGATGCACCAACATGTCCCCCCGCCCCACATCGATCTCGTCTTCGAGCGTTACAGCGACGGACTGCGATGCGAAACCGTACGGGAATTCGTTCCCCGAAACAATAACG
>JAHQRI010000019.1 GCA_019052695.1 Candidatus Omnitrophota bacterium | reverse complement strand
GCTCATGACCGTTGTCCTTTCCCGGTCAGGAACGCGATGTGGATCTTGCCCAACCGACGCAAAGCGTCCCTTTCGATCTGGTCGATCTCACGCTTAAGAAGACACGTCCCCCGGTTCGGGCAAATCTTTTTCTTGAAAATACAAGTATTGAGGCGGAGCCGGCCCTGAAAGACCCGTATCAGGTCGGTCATCCTGACTTGTTCCGGTCGCCGTGCCAAGGAAAATCCCCCTCCCTGGCCTTTGACGGACCGCAGGACACCTTGATGGCTCAGCCTCTGGACGATCTTCCTCAAAAAGGGACGCGGGATCTTCAATGCCGCGACCATTTCGGTGACAGAGACCGACTCCCGCCCGCTTCGGGCGATGTGGCACAGGGCCCTCATGGCATAATCAGTATTGCGCGTGATCAATTTCATGAAACAGATCCCTCGGCTCCTGAGTAAAGGGTCATGATGTTAATGATACTTTGATAGTATCATTTGTCAAGCAATAAAAAGGGGCGGCCCCTCGAATTCAGGGGACCGCCCCAGCTTCCCCAAGCGCCCCGTGCTTAAACCAACCCTTGATCGAGCATCGCATCCGCCACTTTGACAAAACCCGCGATGTTCGCCCCTTTGACATAATCGACGACTTTGTCGTCCCCTGCGCCGTACTTCACGCAGCTTTCGTGGATCGAGACCATGATCCCGTGCAATTTCTCATCGACCTCTTTACGGGACCAACGCAACCGCATGCTGTTCTGGCTCATCTCGAGACCCGAGGTGGCCACACCGCCGGCATTCGAGGCCTTCCCGGGAGCGTAAAGGATCTTGGCTTTTTGGAATACCGCGATCCCCTCCGGGGTGGTCGGCATGTTGGCGCCTTCGCCGACCGCTATGCATCCGTTCTTCACGAGGGCCTTCGCGTCCGCCTCATGGATCTCGTTCTGCGTGGCGCTCGGGAAAGCGACATCGCATTCCACCTTCCAAGGCCTGTGGCCTGCGAGATATTCACACCCGAATTTTTCCGCATATTCCTTGATACGCCCGCGCCGTTCGTTCTTGAGCTCCATCACGTACGCTAATTTCTTGTCATCGATCCCCTTCTTGTCGTAGACCGTCCCGTCGGAATCCGACAGCGTCACGACCTTGGCCCCGAGCTCATTAAGCTTTTGCACTGTATACTGCGCCACGTTCCCGGACCCGGAAACCGTGCAGACTTTGCCCGCAAGCGATTGCTTTCTCGTTTTGAGCATTTCCTGGACAAAGTAGACGCAGCCGTAACCGGTCGCCTCAGGACGGATCAAGCTCCCCCCCCAGTTCAGCCCCTTGCCAGTCAACACACCGGTGAATTCATTGCGAAGGCGCTTGTACTGACCGTACATGTAGCCGATCTCACGGCCGCCGACACCGATATCCCCCGCGGGAACGTCGGTGTCCGGACCGATGTGGCGAGAAAGCTCCGTCATGAAACTTTGACAGAACTTCATGACCTCCACGTTCGATTTCCCTTTCGGGTCGAAATCCGAACCGCCCTTGGCGCCGCCCATGGGGAGCGTGGTCAAGCTGTTCTTGAAGACTTGCTCGAAAGCCAGGAACTTCAGGATACCGAGGTTCACGCTCGGGTGGAAGCGGATCCCGCCTTTGTAGGGACCGATCGCACTGTTCATTTCGATGCGGAAACCGCGGTTGACCTGGACCTCCCCTTTGTCGTCAAGCCAAGGGACCCGAAACATGATCACGCGCTCCGGTTCAACGATGCGTTCAAGGATCTTGGCGTTCTTGTACTTGGGATGCCGCTCGATATAGGGCGTCACCGATTCGACCACTTCCCGGACGGCCTGGTGGAACTCTTTTTCACCCGGATTGCGGGCAATCACTTTTTTCATGAAAACGTTGATCTCTTTTTCCGTTGTTTTATCCATTCCCGTCACCCCTTTTGTGAACTTTTTTTATCGTCCGGGCCTAAGCCGGCTCTTTTTCCCACATCCCACGGGAGGCCGGTTACAAAAAAAAATCCTTTTTGGCGCACACCTCCGCCAAAAAGGACGTCGTCATCCTGCTAACCGGCTCTCAAGGAAAGACCGCGCGAAGGAACGCGCTCCTAAGGAACGCCCCCTGTTCCTTGCAGCCAAGCACTCACATGGTGCCCGGATTCGGGAATATATCATAAAACCCGGGATTTGCAATCCGGTTTTTTCGGGGCCACGCTGCCCGTCACTCCTCCGACGCCGGGTGCATTTCTTCGTTAAGCAAAATGGCTTCAGCGATCGCCCGCATGCTCTTGCGTTTATCCATGCTGTACTTCCGGATCAGTTCATATGCCCGCTGTTCGCTCAGGTTCCCCTTCCTCATCAGGATCCCCTTGGCACGCTCGATCGTTTTCCGGGACTCCAACTCCTCTCGAATCACCTGGGTCTCCACGACCAGCCGGAAGTTTTCGATCACGATCGCCGCCTGGTTCGCGATCGATTTGATGAGATTGACCTCGTTCGGGGTGAAACGGTGCGGCTGGACGGTGTAACAGTTGAGAACGCCGATCACGGTCCGCTTAAAGACAAGCGGCACGCTCAACAGCGAACACAGGTGCTCCGTTCGCGCGATCTCCTGATTGACGTAACGCTTGTCTTTCCGGACATCCAGGACCTTGATGGGCCTGCCGGTACGGGCCACACGGCCCGCGATCCCCTCCCCCAGTTTTGTGTTCGGCTTTTTATTGTAAAACTCACTGACGGACTGCGTCGCCTTAACGGCCAGCTCGTCCGTGGCCCGGTCTAAGAGCATCAGCGAGCAGATCTTGGAGTTCATCACCTCAGCGGTCACCGTAACGATCAATTTGAGGATCTCTTCTAGATACAGGTCCGAAGTCACCGCGTCGCTGATCCGGGTCAACGCGTCGATGATCCGCTCGCTCTCTCTCTTTTTCATGTGAAAAATTCCTCGGGGAGTTGCATCGCTGCCGGGTCTCATTTCCCGAGTAACCGCCAGATCTTTTCGAGAAGTTCGGAGGCATCATAGGGCTTGCGAACGCAATCATCCGCTCCGGCCGCGAAACATTTATGTTCCACGTCGTCGACCCCCGCCGCGGTCGCGACAACGATCGGGATCCTGCGAGTGGACGGATGCTTTTTCAGGCGGCGGGCGACCTCGAACCCGTCGATCCCGGGAAGGATGATATCTAGTAAGATCAAATCCGGATTTTCCCGAGCCGCCAGATCGAGCCCTTGGGGACCGTCCTCCGCTTCGAGGATGGCGAAACCGCCTTTCTTGAGCCTCATGCTCAGGATCAGACGCTGGTCCGGCTCGTCTTCGATGAAAAGTATCTTTTTCTTCGTTCCTTTCATCCCTGCACCCCTTTTTTGTGGAACCGCGGAAGAACGAAAGTCACTCGATGATCTTTTTAGAAATAGTCAAACCCAAACCGATCCCCTCTTTTCCGGCGCTGTCGGGCCATGAGAACTGCTGAAAGCTTTCGAACATCTTGGCCATGTTTTCGGGACTGATCCCAATGCCGGTATCCTTGACGTTGCATTCGATCTCCTCCCGGGAAACCCGGACCGTTACTTCCACGAACCCCTTCTGGGTGAATTTGCAGGCATTGCCGATCAGGTTCGTAAGGACCTGCGCGATCCCATCCCGGTCCGCCCACACCTTGGCCGCTTGTTTCCCACAAACAGCTTTTAACCGGACACCCGACCTGTTCTTCATTTGATCGAACTCAGAGACCGCGTCCCTCACGGCATCGCGAAGGTCGACCTCGGAAGGCATCAGTTTCCATTGACCGCTTTCGATCCTGGCGACGTCCAAAAGCTTGTCGATCATGCGAGATAACCGGTCGATGTTCCTCATCACGGTCTCGAGGAGCAGCTTCTGTTCCGCGCTGATCTTCCCGGCGGACCCGTCCAGCAAAAGGCTGATCCCTCCCTTTTCGATCGAAAGCGGTGTTCTCAGTTCATGGGAAAGGGTTCTCACGATCTCATTGCGGAAATCCTCGACCTTCCTGTGTTCCGTCACGTCCACCGCCACCACCAACACCGCCGGAGCGGTCCGCCCCATGAATTTGAAAGGTACTTTGTATTTTTGAAAAAAGTGGTGACATTTTCTGCTGTCCGTAAAAATACCGCTGCCGTAGATCTTGGGATTTCCGGTCTTGAGGACCGCAAGGTCTTCCCGGCGGATGACCCGGGCTTCGCTTTTCACGAGGTGCAGGTCTCCTTGTTTTTTACCCAAAATCGTTTCGGGGGTCATTCCATACAGCTCGGCCAGCACGCGATTCGCCATAAGGAACCGCCCCTCTCGATCTTTGGCGCAGATGAGATGGGGGACCGTATCGATGATCTCGCGCAATTCCCGGCGGCTTTCGCGCAAGGCTGTTTCCATTTTATTCCGTTCCGTGACATCGCGGAAACTCCAGACCCTGCCTACCGACGTTTTTCCGATCCACTGCGGATGAGACTCCCGTTCAAAGATCCTTCCGTCCTTGAACTCCAACACATCGAACCCGCTTTTTCGGGGGTGGGCATAATACCACCGGACGCCGGAAAGGAATCCTGCGGGGTCCTTGAGTTGGCGAAGGACCAAGCGCAATAATTTTTCGTCGTCTTTTTGCTGGAGAACCCGCAAAGGGAGCCTCCAAAGCTGACTGAACTTTTGGTTGTAATCCTCGACCTTTCCGGACCGGTCCACCACGAGGATCCCGTCCGCCGTCGATTCTAAAGTGGCCCGCTGGAGGGACAGGGCCCTTTTCAGATTCACGTCCGCCCGCCTTCGGTCCGTGACGTCTTCAATGTAACCCTGCAGATAAAGTAATTTGCCCTTCTGATCAAAGATCCCCTGTCCGCGCTCCCAAACCCACCGCACCTCACCATTAGCCGCCCGTATCGGGTATTCCCCCTTAAATCTTTCCCGTTTTGCCAGCAATCGCTGCCACAGCTTCCATAAAGGTTTTCGATAAGCCGGTAAAACCAGATGATTGTAGGAAAACCTGCGATTATTGATCAACTCGTCGGGGCGGTATCCCGTGACCGCGAAACATCCCGGACTGAGGTACTGCATGGTCCACGAACGGTCATTGCGGCAGCGGTAAACGAAGCCCGGGAGGTTCCGGACCAATGAGGCGTGCAAACGTTCGCTTTCCCGGATGGCTTCCGCGGTCCTTTGACGATCGGTGATATCGCACGCGTATCCCGCGGTCCCCGAGGCCTTGCCGTTCTCATCGATCACGGACGTCTTGAAGGTCTCGAACCATTTCAGCACACCTTGGTCCTCAATCGGTTCCGTCACCATCAGGGGCTTGCGGGTCCTCATGACCTTTTTGTCGTCGGCCGTGTACCGCCTGGCCAATTTGCGCGGCCATATGTCGAAATCCGTTTTGCCGACCACCTCTTTTGCTTGGTGCAAGCCGCAGGCCTTTACGAACTTCTTATTGACAGCGAGGAACTTCCCCCCGGCATCTTTGAGCCAGACCATCCCCGGTTGGTTCTCGATAATGGCTGACAGATGAGCTTCCCGCCGGCCGAGCAGTGCCTCCGTACGTTTACGATCATTGATGTCGGTGATCATCGCCATTTTCCCGACGATCTTATTGCGGTCATAAAGAGGGGTATTGACGCAGTGATACCACCGCCCGTCCTTGGGGCTGCAAATATCCCATCGGACCGCTTGTCCCTTGAACACTTTCTTATTCGGACACCAAGGACAAACGGAGCGGCGGGCATGAAGCACGTGGTAGCATTTTTTGCCGACAGGATCGTATCCCGCCCTCTTTTTTATCCGCCGGTTCGCAAAGATGACCTTGTAATCCCTTGAACAGCCATAAACGAGCCCCTCAAAGGAATCTACCGCCGCGCGATACTGCGCTTCAGCATCTTGAAAAACCGGGACCCGCTGCGACGATCCCGGCCGGCCTTTTGGGAGAACCTTCCGGGAAGGGACATCACGGTCCTGCAAATCACGACGGGAGCGTTTTGGGGTTGTCTTGGGTCGGTGCGAGCTCATGGTTTTGCCACCCATTGTGTTAGAATATTGTACCTTGCTTCGTACAGAAAATCTTGGAATAAAATAAGGGGGAGGGTTCTCCGTCCCATGCAAAGACCCATTGATTTTTTCCCGAATCACCCTTTCCTCAAAAGTCTGGATGTCTCCTGGAAAGAAGGGATCGCCGCCGGCATCATGGTAGCGATCATGGACGAATATCTGATCCCTTTCGGGCTTTTCCTGGGCGCCACCCCGCTGGATATCGGCTTTCTTGTCGCGATCCCCCACCTTTTGGGCTCTCTCTCCCAATTCTTAGCCGTCAAGATTGTCGATCACTTCGGGAGCCGGCTCCGCTTCCTGTCCCAGGCGACCCTGTTTCAGGCCTTTCTGTTGGTCCCAATGGCATTTTTATCGGTCCTCACCTTCCCCTCGAGGATCCTCGCCCTAATCTTTCTAGTCACCCTATTCCGGGTGCTCGCCAATCTGATTGCGACCCTCTGGGGCAGTCTCATGAGCGATTACCTCCCTCCCGAGGACCGGGGAAAATATTTCGGATGGCGGTCGCGCCTCGTGGGCCTTTTCGGCGTTGCTGCGCTCCTGTTCGCCGCCACGGTTCTTTACTTTTTTAAAAAATTCTCGCTGCCGGCTTTCGGATTTACCTTCGTGTTCCTCGTGATCGCGGCCAGTCGCCTTGTGTCCTCCCGTTTGATGGCCCAAATGCAAGATGCGCCCCACTTGAAACAACCCGGAGACGAATTCACTTTTTTTATGTTCCTCCGCCGGATGCGAAAGAGCAACTTCGTAAAATTCACGCTTTATGTAGGAAGCATCACGTTCGCCACCACCCTGGCCGCTCCTTATTTCAGCGTTTACATGCTACAGGAACTCAAATTCAATTATCTGGTCTACACCTTCGTGCATATGGGCGCCGTTGTCGCCGGATTGTTTTCTTTCCCCGTCTGGGGCAAACAAGCCGACAGGGTCGGGAACGCCAAGGTCTTAAAGACCACGAGCCTTTTCATTCCCCTTATCCCCGTCCTTTGGCTTTTCTCGAACAATCTCCTATACCTTTTTCTTATTGAGGTGTTCGCTGGTTTTGTTTGGGGTGGGTTCAATCTTTGTTCGGTCAATTTCATCTATGATGCGGTCAGCCCCGGAAAACGGGTCCGCTGCCTAAGCTATTTCAGTTTTATCATGGGAACCATGACGTTCCTGGGGGCCTCGCTCGGAGGCTACCTGGCCGAACGCTTACCGCCCCTGAACGGTTCCAGGATCCTTTCCCTGTTCCTGCTTTCGGCAGTCCTGAGGTACCTCTCTCATTTCTTTTTGTCACGTCATTTCCAGGAGGTTCGGCAACGAACGCAGCCCGTTTCAAGCCTGGAGCTTTTCTTCAGCGTGATCAGCATGAGGATGGACTTCGAGAAGATCAGGGACTGGGGGCTGCTTTTTGGGGGCAAGAAGAGCGGGAAATCCTAATTTCTTTGGCGGCGGGAAAAAACTTCCTAAGAGATCATTTGATCTTTGAGACGGGGACGCCCCAGATGTCCCGACAGTACTCGGTAATGGTCCTGTCGCTCGAGAACTTCCCGGACCTGGCGACGTTCACGATCGCCTTTTCGACCCAACGGTCCTGTTCCTGATATTCTTCCGAGATGCGGTCCTGGACCTCGCAATACGCGTCAAAATCCGCGCAGACAAGGAAGGGATCGACCGTGGCGAGGTTGTGGATCAGCGGATCAAAAATACCAGGCTCCATGTACGAGAAGAAATTGTTCCGGATCATCTGAAAAACCACTTTGAGACGGGGTGATTTTTCAATGAATACACGGGGATCGTACCCGCGGCCTTTCAACGCCAGAGCCTCGGGGGCTTTCAGCCCGAACATGAAAATGTTTTCCGCCCCGACCGCCTCGGCAATCTCGATGTTGGCGCCGTCGTGGGTCCCCACCGTCAGTGCGCCGTTCATCATGAACTTCATGCAGCCGGTCCCCGAGGCTTCGGTCCCGGCCGTCGAGATCTGCTCGGAAAGGTCGCTCGCCGGAAAGATCTTTTCGGCGAGGGAGACCTGGTAATTTTCAAGGAAGACGATCTTGAGTTTGTCCTTGTTGGCTCTGTCATGATTGATGACGTTCGCCACATTATGGATGAACTTGATGATCAGTTTGGCCATAAAATAACCTGGAGCCGCCTTCCCGCTGAAGATCAACGTCCTCGGATAAAAGTCGGCCTTCGGGTCCTCCCTGAGCCTCAAATATTGGGCGATCGCGAAAAGAATAAAAAGCGTCTGCCGTTTATATTCATGAATGCGTTTGACCTGGACATCGAACATGGAACCCGGATCCACGATGACCCCCGTGGTACTCTTGATACGTTCCGCCAACCGGATCTTATTGTCCCTCTTGACTTGCTGCCATTTTTTCTTGAAAAGACGGTCTTTGCGGACCCCCAGGAGCTTTTCAAGATGGTCGAGGTCCTTCTCCCAACCGCCGCCGATAGCTTCATTGATCAATTGCGTGAGCGGCTGATTGGCCTTGAGCAACCAACGGCGATGTGTGATCCCGTTCGTTTTATTGTTGAACCGCTCGGGGAATACCTCGTAGAAATCCTTAAAAATGCTCTCTTTGAGGAGCGCCGAGTGGAGTTCCGAAACTCCGTTCACAGAATGCGAACCGACGATCGCCAGGTACGCCATCCGGATCTTCTTGGGGTTCCCCTCTTCGATCAGAGACATCCGGCGAAGCCGGTCCGTATCCCCGGGATAGTCCCCGACAAGCTGCTTGATAAAGCGGTCGTTGATCTCATAGATCAGCTGCATGTGCCGGGGTAAGAGCTTCTCGAACATGGGCACCGGCCAACACTCCAGGGCCTCGGGCATGACGGTATGGTTGGTGTAAGCGAACGTCCGGACCGTAAGGTCCCAGGCCTCGTCCCAATCCACCTGTTCCTCGTCGATCATGATCCTCATGAACTCGACGATGGCCAGGGCGGGATGGGTATCGTTCAACTGAATCGCGACCTTGTCGGGGAGATAGCTTAAGACCGCGTTGTCTTCCTTAAAGCGGCGAAAAATGTCCGCGACCGAGGCCGCCGTGAAGAAATATTCCTGTTTGAGCCGGAGTTCGCGTCCCGAGGACGTCGCATCGTTCGGGTAAAGCACCTTTGAGATGTTCTCGGAAAACATCTTTTCATAGACCGCTTTTTCGTAATCCCCGTCGTTGAAATATTTGAGGTCGAACTCTTCCGAACCCCGCGCGGACCAAAGACGGAGGGTGTTGACCGCATCGTTCTGATAGCCTGGGATCGGTATGTCATAAGGCATCGCGACCACGTCCTCCGTGTTCACCCACTCCACGGCAAGGCGTCCTTTTTTATCGTGATACATGTTCGTACTGCCATAAAATTTTATCGTCTGGACATATTCGGGCCGGGGGAACTCCCAGGGGTTGCCCTGTTTCAGCCACTCATCCGGTTTTTCGATCTGGAAGCCGTTCATGATCTTCTGTTTGAAGATCCCGTAATCGTAGCGGATCCCGTAACCGTGCGCGGGGATCCCCAGCGTCGCCATCGAATCAAGGAAACACGCCGCCAGACGTCCCAGGCCACCGTTCCCCAGGCCTGCATCCACTTCCTCTTCGCGAATCTGCTCAAGGTTTAAGCCGAACTCTTCTAACGCCTTACGAGTCGCTTCCCATAGGCCTAGGTTGAGGACATAGTTCCCCAACAGGCGCCCGATGAGAAATTCGAGGGAAAGGTAATAAACTCGCTTGGAATTTTTGCGGTGGTAGTGCTGTTGGGTCTGGATCCAACGTTCCACGAGACGGTCCCGGAGGGCGATCCCGAGAGCCATGAAGTTATCCCTTTGGGTCGCCGTATATTCGTCCTTCGCGAGCCCATAGCGAAGGTTCGAACTGAAGGACCGCTTGATCCCCTCCTTTGTCATATCCGTGAGACCGGGATGCCACAGTTCCCTGGATTCCGTCTGTGGTCTCTTTTTGATCAAACGCGCCATCGTCTCTCCTTGAAAATTTGTGAACCGCCCCAAACGCTGCCGGGCTTTTAGCTTAACAAAAAAAACAGCTTCCTCCAAGCTCCGATTTCTGCTGTTCCGCGCGGCACGGGTCAAGCTCGGCCCTTGGAGGTCTCAAAGGTGTCCGGGCGTCATGCGGTTTAAAAAACGAGGTCCAGGAGATACGCCTGCCAAGGCATGAGATCGACGTAGAACCCTTTTTCGAAAATCTCCCTCCCAGGGCAATCGTATACGGCTCCCGTCAGGGTCTCCCGTAATTGGAGGAACGCAATGTCCGGAAAGAGCCCCGGGATCCTCACATAGGCCTGGGACCGGATCATGGAATAATTAACGATGATGATCTTCCGGTTCTTGCCGTAACTCCACATCCACGCCACGACCCCAAGGCAGGTCTCGTTACGATCCCAGGCGCGTTCGCAGTCAAGAAGCGTCCAGTGCCCCTCGTGGAGGATCGTGCTGTGGGTGAATTGTAATAGCTTACGGTAAACTTCCGCCGTTTCGGGTTCCGCCGGCTCTTTGGGCTCGCGCCGCAAATGAATAGGCGTTCGGACCCTACGGCCCTCTAATTGTCCGTCATGAAAGAAGCGGAGCCCTTGCACGGTCGCGGCGATGATCCCCGCCGCCTGGGATTTCTTTTTCCCGAAGACCACACAGGCACGTTCCTCGTCGTGGTTCTCGATAAACCGCAAGGACCGGTCCTGAAAGACCGTTTCCGCCTTCAGGTGGTCCCGGACCGAGATCGGGGAATCAAAACACAAGCGATCGTAAAGCCGCTTGTCATAGGTGTAATCGAACCCCAGCTGCTGAAGTTCCCATTCCATCCCCCAATAGACCTCTCCGAGGAAACGAAAATGGGGTGCGAAATGTTTCACTTTTGGGATCACGTCCGCCCAGAACTCCGTGGGCAGCGGCGGGGTCATGATGTGCTCCCCCCAGACTTTCTGGAAAACATCGTTTAGCGCCAGCATCGCCATGTCACAGCGTACCCCGTCCGCCAGTTTGGCGATCGTCAGCAGGGACTCCAAAAGCGCCTGACGGGTCTCGATACACCAAAAATTATTCTGCACGGTATCGATCCAGGGCGGGAAATAGGGGTCCCGGCCGTGTGCGAGCTTGACGCCTTTCCCGGTCGTGAACGCCCAGTCCGGATGGGCCTTGAGGGTCTCTTTCCGGCAGGAAACGAACCGATGAGGATACCGGATTGTCCAAGGATGGTCCGAGGCTAGGTGATTGGGTACAAAATCTAGGATCAGCCCTAGTCCCATACCATTCAATTTTAATTTTAGGGATAAAAGTTCGGTCGTGACCCCGAGATAGGCGTCCACCTCGTAATCGTGTATGGCATAAGGAGATCCCGTCACATCCTCTTTTTGCCACCCCGGGAGGATCATGTCATAGGCCCGGCAAAGATTGGGCTGCTTGCGGGCATGATCCCGGGAGAATGGGCTGCGCTTCCAAACCCCCATCAGCCAAATGTAATCGAACCCCTGTTCCGCGAATCCCCTCCACTCATCGTCGGGAACCATGGAAAGGGTGAGCTTGCGCCCGTATTTCTCGGACATCCGGGAAATAAAGAAAAAAGCGTTCAACTCCAGCAACTGCGGGTGTTTGCGCATTGTCCGCCCTTATTTTATCTAACTATTATTATCGGTCCCCGGGGACTTTCCTTGAAGCTCTCCCGGAGCCGCGAAAGCGGCGTTCCACGCTAAAAAAAAAGCGCGGGACGATCATACCGTCCCGCGCTTCGGACTCCCGGAGATCTTTTACCCCCGGATCAGGGATATCTTGACGCTTTTGCCCAATTTGTTGAAATTGATATTATTTTCGCGGGCCAACCAGCCGATCGCCTGGTTGAAAAGGTCTAGATCACCGCCAACCTCCTTATGGACCTTCGCAACCGTCTGCTCACCGCCTTTTTCAAGGGCCTTATAGATCTTTCCCGCTGTTTCACCGATCCCGTAATATTGTTCCTGCATAGAGCTCCCTTTCTTGTTTAAGGATAATGTTCCTTATGATCGAAAGACCTCGTAGTCAACATCCGGGAAGAGATTGTTCTTCCCCTCCAGGCTACGGAGCCAATTCACGTCCAGCCGGTTCCCGATGAGTTCGTCATAGATCCGGTTGAAATTCAGCAAATGCTCTTTCGTTCGCTTGACCGCGTAGGGCACCATGGTCCCGGTATGCATGATGAAAGCCCAGTCACTCGACTGCGCCAAAAAAAGCTCGCGTGCCGCCTGTTTTAGGGCCACGGAAACCATCCCGTTCTGCCCGCGGAATTTGTGCGTCAATTCCGTCATGCGGAGCGACGCCTTGTGCAGGTGCCGATAGATCCAATCGTTGGAGCCGGAAAGCCAAGTTTCACTATACCCCTTCCAGCCCCAACTGGAGAAACACGGTGTGGAAACCTGATTGACAGGATATTCCCTAAAATAGTCCGAGGGCGAGATCATCCGCACCACTTTTTGATCGAAGGCGATCTTCCGCATAAAAAAGTTTAAGAATTCCGGCCCTTCATACCACCAGTGGCCGTACAATTCGGCATCGTAGGGCGCAACAATAAGGGGTTTCCGGCCCATAAAATCATACAGGTATTCAGCTTGCTTTTCCCGGTTGAACATGAAGTTCCCCGCATGGCTTGCGGCTTTTTCCATCGCCCAAGAGCGCACATACGGTTGTTTTTCCTCGGTGTTCCCCGTGATCCGGTAGTACTTGATCCCCGTATTGATCCTCAGGCCGTCCGGCGAGATGTAAGGCCGCACGTAATCAAAATCCAGCTCGAACCCGATGTCCCGGTAAAACTCCCGGTAATCCGGATCACCAGGATACCCCTCGATCGCGGACCAGACCTGCTTGGAAGATTCCACGTCACGACCGAACGCCGCCACGCCGCTCGGGCAAAAGATCGGCGCGAACACGCCATATTTCGGTCGCGGCGAAGCATGGAGAATACCGTGCGTATCTGTCAAAAAATAACGGATCCCCTGTTCTTTGAGGTATTTGTCCGCACCCGGAAAATAACCGCACTCGGGGAGCCAGATGCCGACAGGTCGACGCCCCAGCACCTTTTCGTAAAGTTCGACCCCGGTCTTGATCTGCCCCCGAACGGCGCCCTCGTTCCGGCTGATCAGCGGCAAAAAACCATGGGTCGCCGCGCACGTGATGATCTCAAGGTGACCGTGATCCTGAAACTTCCGGAAGGCCTGAGTGATGTCCTTCTGATACCGGTTGACGAACGTGTCCTTCGCGCGCGTGAATTCCCAGTAATAATGCAGCGCGGTCTCGTGGAACTGCGGCTGGAACCGGGTCCGCTCGATCTCCCGGTTCGCCAGTTCGATCGATTTGTCCAGATGCGCCACATACCGGTCCTGCAAAAGAGGATCACGGAGCATGGACATGAGCGAGGGCGTTAGCGACATGGTAAGACGCCACGGCACGCGGTCGCGTTCCAGTCCCTCGAACATGTGGATGAGCGGGACGTAAGTCTCCGTAATGGCCTCATAAAGCCACGTCTCTTCCAGGAAGAACTGATGCTCGGGGTGGCGAACAAAAGGAAGATGCGCGTGGAGAACTATGGACAAAAATCCTTTTTCCATAGTTACTGCTTCTTTCCGGCCTTAAAAATAGGGGCGGGCCTTTCGGTGTTCCGGCTTACGACCGGCGTGATCACCCGTTCTTCGACGCCATCAGCGGATTCCGCGTGGCAGTCGAAAATGAATTTCCCGTCCGGGAGCGCGTAGCGGAACGTGAACGTCCCGTCCGGACGGAGGGTCACAGGACGCCCTTGCATGGTCACTTTGGCGTCCGGCTCCGTACCGCCATAAATAATAAGTTCGCATTCAAGCCAAAAATAGAAGCCGCGCTTTTGGATCCGGACCGGACTTGCCATACTCGAGATCAGCCCCGCACCCGACCCCGAAGAGATGGCCCCTTTGAGCCGTTCTTCCATGAGCTTCCGAAGCTCGGCCGAGCTCTTGCCCACCTGGAACCCCCCGGACAAGGCGTACATCTTGTCGAAATCGACGCTCATCCATTGTTCATCAATGATCTCGGACATCCCGGAGCGTGGCGTGGTCACAAAATTAGATCGCGCAAGAGAAATGAAACGCCCGTCACGATGTAGGAGGCCGATCTCAACATAGTAACTGTGATTCGGCTGGACATTCAGGTACCAGGCCGTCACCATATTCTGAAGGATGACATCGGTGAAAGGCGCCTCTTTCGCCGGGTCCGTGACATCATAAACGCGAAGGACGGAAACTACGCTGTCCCAGTTTCCTCCGAGCTTCGACAGGTTGTCCTCCTGGTGGTCCTTCTGGATCTCCCAATAAGCGTAGATCCAGTGAGGATCGCGGACAAGCAAATAGATCTGGTTGTCTCCGTAATTATCGGGTAATTCCCGAGGCATCTCCTGATACTGCAGCGGTTGGATCCGGGGAGCTAGGTTCTCTTTTTCAACTTTTCCGGTTTCAGCGATGGGCTTGACAACAACGGGGACCCGCTTTGGTAACCGAGCGACCTGTTTCGCCGCGCGGGATGTTGATTTGGGTGAGTTGGAGGTTTTTGATGTGCTAGCAGCATTATCGGGAGTGACTTTTTTTGCGGAAGAGTTGCTTCTTCGCGGAGCTAAGGCCATGTCCAAAGTCCTTATCTGTATTCGAAACGCAACGCGCTACTAAACGCTAGGCATTGAAATAATAAACACTATAAAGACTGAACAAACTTTAGACTATGGCCGCGAGACCTGATCCGTCCTGCAGGGTATTGAATTTTATCAAACCGCCAGCGGTGCCGCAACTGTTTTTTAAAAAAAATATGCCCCTGAATTGAAAAGTGACGGGGTTTTTAAAATCTTTCGTAAAAAATGAGGAAAAGGGCCACCCCGACAAGAGTTACGGCGGATAGTTTTGAAAGGAAGGGGTGATTGCTCTCGGTCCATTTTCTGAGCCTTTTCATGAAAATGAGGGTCAGGGGGATGAACCAGGCCATCGCTCCAAGAACGAACCCTGAAAGGAACAGCCCTCTGAAACCGGGCTCGGCCGCTTGAGAGAAATTGGCCTGGATCAAGGTCAAAATACCGAGCCACATCAAAAAAACGGCCGGATTGGTCGCAACCAAAAGAAACCCGACAAGAAAGTTCTTGGTAGGATTTCGCTTCGCGACTTCGATCATTTGTTTCGAGGCCTTGCTGTGAACAAAAAAAGCGCGCCCCGCGATTGTCAATAAGACCGCAATCCCTGTCCAACGGATGATCCCCCACCATTCGGGATGCTCCCCCAAAGGCCGGGTCCCTGTGAAACCGATTGTCAAAAAAACCATGTCGGCGGTGACAGCACCGCATCCCACAAGAAAGGCAGCCGTTCGGCCCCGGAAAGAACCCCGCTGGAGCGCGACCAAGTTGATCTGCCACCCGAGACTAGAGGCAAGAAATCCCGCCAAAAGACCGAGCAACATTCAAACTCCTTTCAAAGGAAGACCCGGAGGATCTTGCTCCCCGTTGCGAATGACGGAAGCGCAATAGAAGGGCGCCAACACAAGGAAGGTCAGGAAAACGACCGCCACCGCGCTTTCAATGTTCAAATAAATAAACATGACAACACATAAGACGGCCTGCAAAAAGAACAAATTGCGCCAGTCACGGAACCTGATCGCCGAGACCTTCGGGTAAGGGATCTCGCTCACCATCAGGAAACCGAGCGCGGTCATCAAAAAAACAACGCTGGTCAATGAAAAAGAGTACTCATCCCAACGGTTCTTGTGGGCCGCGAGCATCGTCATCATCAGCGAGAGGGCCGCGGCGGGCGTCGGCAACCCCTCGAAGCACCCACCGTGGGTGGGATGGACATTGTAACGCGCGAGACGGAAAACCCCTGCCCCCAGGTAGAACACCACGACCAGAAGGAACACGATCGACGTGTCCAGGAAGAAGAGGTGGACCACAAAAAGGCATGGCGCCAGGACGAAAGAAACGACGTCGGCCAGGGAATCCAGTTCCCGCCCGAAATCCGTTTCATTCCCGAAAATGCGGGCCACGTGGCCGTCCAGGGAATCAAGCACAAGCGCCAGAAAAACAAGCCATACCGCGTACGCAAATCGTTCTTGAAAACTCATCAGGATGGAAAAAAACCCCGCGGCAAGATTGCAAAGGGTGATCATGTTCGGGAATGCGGCCGTGGTGAAATAGGCCCGATGCTTCACCGCGTCACCCCTCATCGATCCACTGTCCGAGAAAACTCAAGCCGGCTTTAACGCGCTGACCCGGACGGACCGTGACGCGGAAAGAACGCTTCGCAACATAGAATTCGACCCCGGACCCGTAACAGATCATACCGAGCTTCTCTCCCCTGCCCACGACCTGTCCGATCTTGACGTCGGAATAGATCCGCCGGGCGATCGCGCCGCTCAGCTGCCGGACGAGGACCCTCCGTTCGTGGTTTTCAATACAGATCCAATTGGATTCGTTCTTTTTAAAAGCACTTCTCCGGAGCGCGTTCAGGAACTTCCCTTTCACATACCGCTGGGATCGAACGACCCCGGCCAGCGGGGCCCGTGTCACGTGCACGTCAAAAACGGATAAAAAGATCCGGACCCGTACGGCTGGCTCGTTCAGGAACTCTTTCTCGAGGACTTCATCGACACTCACCACTTTCCCGTCCGCGGGGGAAAGCAACCCCTGCCCCAGGGGTGTCTTCCTGCAAGGGTCCCGAAAAAAAAGAAGGTGGGCCACTAAAAAAACAGACAGGAGCGGCACGCTCAAGGGAATGTCCCACCAAAACCCTAGAAACAAAAGGATCAAAGTAAGGACCACTCCGGGCCAGACACGCGGATCCAGCGGCAATCGAGGATTCATGGAGCGTTCGCCCCAACAGGTTCCTCTTCCACGGCCTCCCGGACCGTATCTTTATTCTGAAAAGTGGGGCTCTTTTCCTCACAAACGCTCTCGTCAAAAGGGGGCCTCTTAGGGTCCTGACCTTCCGGAATCCCTTGTGTCATGATGACATATTCCCGGAACGCCTTATGGGTCGCGATCCAGCGGAAGAATTCCAACCATTTGCTCACGGAAAAAGGCCCTCCCCACGCAACCCTCCAGAACGTCCCCAGGAAGAACCGCACACGTTGCAGGTCAAAGGTCAAAAGGTAATATTTCAGGAGCTTCAAAAGAAGCACGGCAAACTTCAGGTCCAAGGACGCCCGTTTGTGTTCCTTATTCCGGTTTCGGAAACGATTGAGGGCCTTTACCAAACGGTCTCCGTAACTATCGTAACGGTAAAGGCAACGGCTGAGCCAGTTGTAACCCCTGTGGATCTCTTCAAGGGACATGTTCTTGGGAATGAAATTACAATCCGAGGAACCATGTCCGTTCATCGTTGTCCATTCACTGTTAAGCAAACGTTTTTCGGCCTCCAGCCTCTTGGCAAGGGCTGTCTTCGGCAAGGCCATCAACGTCCCGCAGGTCGTGAAAGGAATGCCGAGCTCCTGTAAATAATCATATGTCTCCTTGAAGATCCTCTTGTCATCCGCGTCAAAACCGATGATCATGCCTGCCACGACCGAAAGATGATAGGATTGGATCCGCTTGATATCCTCCAGCACATCCTCCCGCGTGTTCTGCACCTTCCCGGATTCGATCAGGCTTTCTTTCCGCGGGGATTCGATCCCGATAAAAAGCGAATAAAAGTTCGCCGCCTGGAAAAGTTCCAAAAGATCCGGATGATGCGCCACGTTAATCGTCAGTTCGCAGCTGAATTCGATCGGATAATTATTTTTTTCAGAATAGACCGCAAGGGCTTTAAGAAGCTGGCGTGCGAACGGAAGGTTCCCGATAAAATTCGCGTCCCCGAAAACAACATAGTGGGCTCCCTGCTTGACGCAGTGGTCGACTTCGGCGATGACCTGCTCGACCGTCTTTGTGCGCGGCACGCGGCCATCCATGATAATGATATCGCAGAACTCGCAATTAAAGGGACAGCCCCGGCTCGTCTGGAGTGAGAACATATTGTAATGTTCCCCGCGGATCAGGTCATACCGCGGAACAGGGCTTTTTCGGATATCCACTTTTTCTTGGCGAGCCATGTAAAGTTCGCGCGCTTTTCCCTGCTCAAAATCACGTAAAAACTCCGGCCAGATCTCCTCCGCCTCCCCCACGACGCGGTGATCACCCTTGCCCTCGAACGCTTCCGGGAACAAACTGCAATAAGGGCCCCCGAACACCACTTTTTTTCCCCGCCTTTTGAACTCCGCAGCGATCTTGAGAGCCCGATGGTATTGGACGTTGAAAGCGCCGATGCCGACAAGATCCGCGTCGGTGCTGAAATCGATCTTCTCGACGTTCTCATCGGCGATCGCCACTTCCCAAGGGGCGGGGGTCAAAGCGGCAACCGTGACGAGCCCGAGTGGAGTCGTGGAAAATCGCGTCCCCGTGATGGATTGGAGCCCGTCAAACGACCAAATGGTCGGCTCGAATCGGGGGTTGATCAAATAGACTTTCAAAAAATCCTGCCGCTTTCTGGAAGGCAAACACCGCCATCCCTGGCCAAAATTCAATGTTTTCGAAAAAAAACATTCGGTAAAATAATGGAAAATATAAAACGAGTTAAAAGAGCGCATTCTTCGAAGAGGTTTACAACCACCCGCAGGTAGTTGATCCGAAGGATCTCCCCTTTCCGCCAAAGGTCGCGTACATTCTCCCAAAAATTCTGAAGAGGCACGCGCGTAAAAGTCAGCGGCTCACAGAAAAAATTCCACCGGTTAAGCCAAAGCTGGAAACGTGACGGAATACGGAACCGGTAAAGACCTTTCTTTTCCATCGCCGTCGCCGCTCTCGCGTAAAGACTGTGAAGTTCAGAAATCCGCAGGTCCCGCCATTTTTTCGCCGATTGCGTCATGCGTGCCAGTTCAATGACTACACGCTGTTCCAGAGGACTACGACGCCGGGTCGCGAGCCAAACCTCCTCAAGCTCAAGACCTAAACTCCACCAACCGGTCAGTTCACGGCGTACATCCTCCAAACGTCTTTTAAAATACTCCCAGCGTCCTTCGACCGGATACCCGACGCGACGTTCCAAACGGCCCTTTAACCGTACAAAACCATGGATCATCGGATGTCCGCCCTCAACATTCACCGAGTTCTTGTACCAAACAAAGTTGGAAAAAATACCCCAATAATTCTCGCTTTTGATATCCCGGTTCAGGATGCGCTTCATATTTTCCAAACTGTAAAAGGAACGCCAGGCGTCCTCATACGCTGCCATCCATTCTCCCGGCTTCATACGCGGGTGCCGGTGTGTCTCATGAAAAGTGTCGTAGTTGTTGAGATCCGCGTCCAACAGCATCCCCCGCTCTACCGCGCGCTTGTAATCCATGGAACCCGGAAGCGGCGTCATCATGAAAAAAGAGGCCTGCCCCGCGCCTAATGAAATCAGCTTTTTAATATCTTCCTTGACCGACGCGGCGGTATCCAAGGAAAATCCGATGATGTACGCCAGGTGGCAAACGATCCCTACATCCTGGAACGCATCTACCAATTCCTTGAAGGTATCGATATCGTTCTGGCTTTTTTTGACCGCTTTGAGGTTTTCCGCGTTCAAACTTTCCATCCCGATAAAAACCTGTCGACATCCCGCCCTTGCCGCTTTTTCCACAAAGTTCGGCACAAGATGGGATTGTGTGTCCAATTGCATCATAAAAAATAAAGGCATCCCCTCTTTTTCCCTTAGTTCGATAAGCCCGTCCAGAATCACTTCCCAGTTCTTATTGCGACAAAAATTATCATCCGTAAAAAAATAACCTGTAATGCCGTAACGGCGATAATCCTCGCGGATTTTATCGATCAAAGGCTCCACATCACGGAACCTCATCCGCCGCCCCTGGACATTGATCACCGTGCAAAAACTGCACCCAAAAGGGCACCCGCGACCGCAATCCAGCGTTCCAAAATGGCGCAGGGCATAATGGGACAGAAGCTTCGGGTGGACCCGCGGGAAAGGCGCTCTGGAGATATCCGGTAGTTCCTGAAGAAAATTATAAACGGGTTTCAAGCGATCTTGGAGCGCGTCCCCCAAAAGCTTCTCCCAGTGACCGCCCTCTCCTTCCCCCGCGACCAACGTCACTCCGGCATTCACAAGGGACGCAAGCTCCGGTGAAAGCTCTTTCAACGTGGCGAGGGTTCCGCTCACATGAAATCCCCCGATCAGCACGGAGATCCCCTCTTTACGGAATTTCATGGCGATGTCGACGGCGCGCGGAAATTGATTTGTTTGGACCCCCACAAGGCACACGACCACTTTCGTGCTTGGGCAGCGATGGAGCCGGAAGGCTTTTGAGTAAGGGATCTTTTGGACCGTATCGTCGATCAGTTCAGTCGACCATTTCAAATCTTTGCCCAGGGCACCCCTTTCCCGGACTTCCTCGCTGAGGCCATACAAACAGGACAACGTGTTACTCGGAAGCACACCCTTCCAGTAACGGATCACGTAACCTTCGTCATCATATTTGGAAGGTTTTATCAGATAAAGCTTTAAATCTTTAAAGCGAGTGCGGACGGGATCTGCACTCGGGACGGGGGAAGCCATCTCCCGAAGACACCTTTCCTTCATGGGAATCTCCTGAATGCTCATGGGGTTTCATTCTATCCCATCCTCGCAGGAATAGCCAGCACCGCGTTGCAGCCCGGCAATACCGCCCTAGACTTTTTTGAGGATCAGGATCGAATTCTTTCCGCCGAATCCGAACGAGTTCTTCATCGCGATCCGGATCTTCGCGGGCCGTGCCGCATGCGGGACATAGTCCAGATCGCATTCGGGGTCTTTGGCCCCATAGTTGATGGTCGGCGGGATCACCTGATGCTCCATGGCCAGGAGCGTTGCGATCAATTCAACGCTGCCAGCCGCGCCGATCAAATGGCCGATCATGGATTTGATGGAACTAAGGGGAATCTGATAAGCAAGCGGACCGAACACCTTCTTGATGACCAGCGTTTCGGTCTTATCATTGAGGGGGGTCGAGGTCCCGTGAGCGTTGATATAATCGATGTCCTTTGGTCCGACCTTCGCGTGATCCATAGCAAGACGCATCGCTCGGCTCGCTTCCTTCCCTTCCGGATCGGGTGCCACCATGTGATAAGCATCGCAGGTCATCCCATGGCCGAGGATCTCGGCGTAAATGTGGGCCCCCCGTTTTTTCGCATGCTCATATTCCTCCAGAACCAACATGCCGGCCCCTTCCCCTAGCACAAAACCGTCGCGATCCATGGAAAAAGGACGGGAAGCTCCCTGCGGGTCATCATTGCGCGTAGAAAGGGCGCGCGCCACACAAAAAGAGGCCAGGATCCCGGGGAAGATGGTCGCCTCCGCTCCTCCCATGATCAAAAAGTCAAGTTCCCCGCTGCGGATGGCGTCAAAAGCGTACCCGCAAGCATCGGACGCGGAGGAACAAGCCGTCGCCATGGAAAAACTCGGCCCCGTCACGCCGAGTTCAATGGAAACATTACCCGCGCATGCATCAGGAAAGGAGGCCAGCGCCGTAAAGGGATTGATGCGCATCGGCCCTTTTTGCATGAGGATCGCGGACTGTTCGAGTATGTAGCCGACACCCGCCAGTGCGGTCCCGATGATCACACCAGTCCGCTCACGGACCCCCGCGGCCAGAAGATCAAGCCCCGCATCCTCGACCGCCATTTTGGAAGCCACGATCGCGAATTGCGTCGTGCGGTCCATGCGTTTAAGTTTCTTGGGAAGGATGTACGCAGCAGGATCGAAATCCCGGATCTCCCCCGCAAAATGGGTCGTGAAGGGCGCGGTGTCGAACGAAGTGATGTTCGTGACCCCGCTTTTCCCGAGGGTCAACGAATCCCAAAAGGCCTTTTTCCCGAAACCGACCGAGGAAACGACCCCTACCCCGGTGATCACGACCCTGCGGTGACCGGAATTCAGCATCACGCCGGGATAGATTCGTTTTTACAGGTTAGAGCTATTTTCCGGCCTTCGTGATCCACGTTCAGTATGCTGCAGCGAAGCAGGTCCCCGACCCTGTATTGCTTGGCCAAATCCTGAGCCGAGCAATCCGGGATCTCCGAAACATGCACGAGACCCTCAAGGCCGTTATCCAATTCCACAAAGAGCCCGAAGTTAACGATGCGGGTAACCTTTCCCTGGATCTCGAGCCCCGTCAGGAGATTTTTGGTCAGTTCATTCCACGGATCATCCGTCAGCTGCTTCATCCCGAGAGAGATTTTCTTGGCGTCCGTATCAACGGCCAAGATCATGACCTCGAGCGAATCACCTTTTTTGAGGACATCCGCCGGCTTGGCGACCTTGTGGGTCCAAGAAATGTCCGACACATGAAGCAGTCCTTCGATCCCGGGCTCAAGTTCCACGAAAGCACCGTAATCCGTCAAATTACGCACGATGCCGGAAATGCGGCTCCCGACCTGGTATTTATCGGACGCCGAAGTCCAGGGATTCTCCTGGGCCTGTTTCGCGCCCAGGGAGATCTTCTTCGCTTCCTTGTCGAGGCTAAGGATCACCACGTCAAGCTCCATCCCGACCGAAAGCATTTCGCTCGGATGATTCACGCGGCGGGTCCAAGAAAGTTCGCTGATGTGGACCAACCCTTCGATCCCGGGCTCCAACTCCACGAAAGCGCCGTACGGCAGGATGTTCACCACCTTGCCGCGGACCTGGTTGCCGATCGCGTAACGTTGATCGACCGAATTCCAAGGGTCCGTGCCCTTCTGTTTGAGCCCGAGGGAGATCTTCTGCTTAACCTGATCGATCGCGATCACAACCACTTCGATCTCTTCGCCAAGCTTCACGAGGTCGGAAGGATGCGAAACCCGCCCCCAGCTCATGTCCGTAATGTGCAACAGACCGTCGAGATTGCCGAGATCGATAAAAACCCCGAAATCCGTAATGTTCTTCACTTTGCCGCGGACCATCTGCCCGACCTTCAGTGAATTAAGCTTCTCCGAACGGGCTTCGTTCCGGCTTTTTTCAAGAAGGTCCTTGCGGGACACAACCACGTTCTTACGCTTGTGATTAATCTTCACGACAAGGAACTTGCTTTGAAGGCCGATAAAGGCGTCCTGGTTACGGACCGGCTTGATGTCCACAAGGGAGGCCGGCAAAAAGGCTTCCATACCGATATCGACCATAAAACCACCGCGAACCTTACGCGAAATACGGCCTTCGACAATGGCCCCTTCTTCGGCGTTCGAAAGAATGTCGTTCCATGTCTTCTGGCGGTCGGCTTTCCGCTTGGAAAGCAGCGCCGAACCTTCGACATCGTCAAAACCTTCAAAAAGGACTTCGACCTCACAACCGACCGTCAAGGTTTCCGGCTGAAGAAACTCATCGAGCGGGAGAATACCTTCGGCTTTGTAGCCGATGTCGACCACCACTTCGCGTTTGTGGATGGCGATCACCGTTCCTTTGACGACCTCACC
Source organism: Candidatus Omnitrophota bacterium (assembly GCA_019052695.1). GTDB lineage: Bacteria > Omnitrophota > Omnitrophia > Omnitrophales > Aquincolibacteriaceae > Pegaeibacterium. Next base: position 237 of record JAHQRI010000019.1, on the reverse strand, counting down.
GATCTGAATGTCCTGAAAAGACTTCTCGTATAGTTCTGCGAACTGGGATTGCATATTTGGGAATTCCTCCTTGAGAGTCCCCTTCCCATTGGGACTGCATGAGAATGGGGGCCAAACGCCGTCTTCCCTCTCGGTGCTAAGCACTAAGGCCCGACCGAAATCGGCGCAGACGGTTGTAGTATAACACAAAAATTTTATTTGGGAAGGGGTTTTTAAAACAAAGGAGGACGATGCGGG
>JAHQRI010000120.1 GCA_019052695.1 Candidatus Omnitrophota bacterium | reverse complement strand
GGGTTATACGATCAAGGACGGCGTGATCGTTCCGAACTACACGCATAACGAGGTCATCGAAGCGGTCTTCCGCCGCACGCGCGTGACGGTCGCCATGATGACATCTGCCAAGCTCCTGTCCGCGATCGAACCGGTGATCCGGTACCAGCGGACCCGCTATCGCGGCGGTGAAGCAGCGAAACCCGGCACCCCGCGTTACGATCTCGGCATCCAGCAGAAGGAGGACGCGCAGCACCGTCTTCTGGACGTTTGGGCGACCGGCGAGGCCAGTGCCTCCCTCGGTTTCGAGGCGGCTCGGCTTTTTGACGATTTCGACCCGCTTGAAAAGCAGAAAGACGCGCTTTTCCTGAAAGAGGGGATCAAGGGGCCGCGCGCGCAAATGAAGGTGTTCGCGGAACCGCGTAAGAAAGCTCTCGAGTACATTGAAACCATGGCGAAACCCGAGGGGCAACGCGATGCGGTCAAGATCGCTGCTTACGAAAAGGATTTTCTGGTCCGGTACGTGGTCAAAGAAGCGTTGGCCGATGTGTTCTGTCCTGCTTGCAAGCTTTGGAATACCGGCTACGGCGCGACGATGATGCGCGAAGCCGTGAGCTTGATGGGCGGCTACGGGATCACGGAGGACTGTCCCGGATTTTTAACGCAGAAGTGGTCGGACGCGCAACTGGAGGCCACTTATGAAGGTCCCGAATGCGTCCAGCGCCGCCAGATGAGTTTGACGATGGCGAACGACCTTTTCCTTGCGCAATTCAGGAATTGGATCAAGGACCTCCGTGCGTTGGACGCGAAAAAGCCCGGCCTGGGCGCGGGGACGCTGGCGCAGGCCATGGAGCTTTGGCTCTGGTCGCTCGAATATCTGCAAAACACGAAGGACGCGAACGGGAAGACACTTTACGGCGGGCAGCGCCAGGGCGTGACGTTCCCGATGACGGACGCGCTTGCGTGGCTCCTGGGTTCGCGGCAGCTCCTGTTGGACACGCTGAAACTCGAGGAAAAAGGTCCGGAGAATCCCGTGCTCGCAGAGAGTCTCCCCGGGTTTGTGAATTTTTACAGCGATCTGAGCTATGTCCAGGCCGCACGCGCGGCCGGTGAAGTGGCTAAGATCTGCGCCGAACTGGTGTATGGATATCACGCCAAGGGGGTGACTTGTGCCGCCCCGGACACGGCGCTCAAGGCTTTTACGGAGCTTCGCGCAAAAGTGGATGGTTCGCTGGCGGGGGCCCGTCTTGCGAAAGACCGCGCCGCGGAGGCCGTCACGCAGGTGATGATCCCGGAAGCTCTTGATTATCCGCTCTAATTAGCGCAACGGGCAACGCGCAACGTTCAACGTTATAGTTTGTCGTTGCGCTTTGCGCGTTGTGCGTTGAACTCAAGATAAGGATTTCCTATGACCACGGAACGCCAGAAAATGGATGTCGATATCGTATGCACGGGATTCGGCCCCGCGACCGCCGGTTTCATGACGACGCTGACCCGCGCGATCCAGCAGGACCCTGCCGCGGAACATTTCCAAAGCAAGGTCATGCCGGGGATGCCGCTCCAGGTGATCTGTTACGAGAGGGCCGATGACATCGGGTTCGGCGTTTCCGGGATTGTGACCGAAGCGAAAGGGATCAAGCATTCCTTTTCGGCGGAGGAGCTTTCCCAAGTCCCGATGGCGCATCCGGTCAAGCACGAAGAAGTTTACTATCTTCTCGATCCCGTCGGCGCAAGCCGCCGTTCCTGGATCCTCAAGATCGTGGATGGCCTGCTCCGCTTTTTTGGTTTTATCCTCCCTTGGTACAAGGACCATGCGTTCCGCCTTCCGTTCATACCGCCCTTTATGGCCAAGCACGGCGGATGGGTGCTTTCGATGGGGCAGTTCACGCAGTGGCTCGGTTCGAACCTGATGGGCTCGGGACTCGTTCAGGTATGGCCCGGGATGCCCGTGAAGGAGCCCCTTTTTGACAGCAACCGCGTCGCGGGGGTCCGGCTTGTGGATCAAGGCGTCGAAAAGTCCGGTAAGCCGACGGCTGCGTTCATGCCGGGCATGGACATCCATGCGGCACTGACGGTCGTGGGGGATGGCCCGTACGGTCCCGTGGGGCAGAGTCTGGACCGTCGATTTGGGCTTCCGGAAGGGAATCACCAGCGCGAATGGGCGCTCGGCATGAAGGCCGTCGTCGAGCTCCCCGAGGATACGTCTTGGGAGCCCGGAACCGTGATCCACACGTTCGGTTTTCCCGAGCCGGAGATCTTCGGGTTCCTTTACGTCTATCCGAACCGCATCGCGTCGCTCGGGATCTTTGTCCCGTCATGGTTAGATCATCCGGCGCGTTCGTCGTACCGTTACTTGCAACATTGGATGCAGCATCCGAAACTTTGGAAGCACCTTCAGGGCGCGACGCTCAAATCGTGGGGGGCGAAAAGTTTGCAGGAGGCCGGGATGCGCGGGGAGCCTTTTATCGTGGGCGACGGTTTCGCCCGCGTGGGTGAGGGCTCCGGAAGTACCAACATGCTTAAAGGATCCGGTGTCGATGAGGCGTGGACGACGGGCGTTCAGCTTGCGGAAGGGGTGATCGAACTTCTCAAAGAAAAGAAACCTTTCACGAAAGAGAACCTCGAAGCGACCTACCTGGCGAGGCGCCGGGCGAGTTGGGTCGAGAAAGAGAACCGGACCGCGAAAAAAGCCCGCGACGGGTTCAGCCACAATTTTGTGTTCGGGATGATCGGGATGGGGCTTACGGGTTTTACGAAGGGATTACTCAACATTCCCGCCAAACTCAAGCCGGTTTACGAGCGTATTCCTTCTCTTGAAACTTATTACAAGGGACGTATCGCTCCTGAAACGATTGAGAAGGCCCGCAAGGAAGCGGGACAAGGTACGACGCCGATGCATGATATGTTGATGGATGCGGCGGGTTGGCCGAAGATCCCTTTCGACGGAAAGCTGCTCATTTCTCATCAAGACGCGCTTCTTTTAGGCGGGAAGGTTCAGGCCGCCGAGAACTTCGCGGACCATGTGATCTTTCTTGATGCCGGGAAATGCCAGAAATGCACGACGAAGGTTTGTATCGCGATGTGTTCCGGCCAGGCCATCACGGCGAGCGCGGACGGGGGCGTGCCGCTTTTTGACCGCGAAAAATGCATCCACTGCGCAGCTTGTCTTTGGAACTGCGCCTACGCGCACGAGCAGGGAAGCGACCTGACCAACGTGGATTTTCGGGCGGGATCTGGCGGTCTTCATTCCAATATCAATTAGCGGTCACATTCTTCACGGGCGGGTCCCGGAAAGGTAAAGTTATGGACCTTCAAAAATACTTTGAAACGACCAAAGGCATCGGGATCCTTTCGACGGCGGACAATGCCGGGAAAGTGGATTCCGCGGTTTACGCGAAACCCCACATCTTTGAAGACGGTACGTTCGCGTTCGTTATGCCGGACCGGTTGACGCACCACAACCTTCAGTCCAATCCGCACGCAGCCTACCTCTTTGTCGAAACAGGGAGCCTTACCGAAGGGCAGCGCTTTTTTCTCAGGAAGGTCTCGGATGAAAAGAACCCCGAACGCCTGAAGACGATCCGCTGCAGTTATCTCTGCAACGAACAGAAAGAGGCGGACGGCAAAGACCGGTTCCTGGTCGTCTTCCGGGTCGAAAAGCAGCTTCCCCTGATCGGCTCTTGATGGGACCCGACTTCCGGCTCCGGAGTTTTTATTTCGGCAAGTGCCTTTCGTTTTCGATCGCTACCCCCGGGCTTCTTTTTTTTGCCATTGTTCTGCTGGGTGGGTGTGCCCGTTCGACTTACGGGAGGGAGACGGTCTTCCAGAACGCGCCGATCAATGCGCTTATGGCGGGCTGCTACGATGGCACAGTTACGGTCGGGGCCCTCAAGGAACGGGGGGATTTTGGGCTTGGGACACTGGACGCGCTGGATGGGGAAATGGTCGCCTTGGACGGCGCCTATTATCAGATCAAGCCGGACGGTCGGGCCTACCTTCTTACGGATGCCGCCCGAAGTCCTTTTGCTTCCGTGACCTTCTTCGACCCGGACCAGACATTTTACGAATCGGGCGATATTTCTTTTGGCGGCCTGAAACAACTTTTGGACGATAAATTGCGGTCTCCGAACCTGTTTTACGCGATCAAAATCGAAGGGAATTTCAGGTCGCTGAAAGTCCGCAGCGCGGCACCCCAGAAAAAACCTTATCCCATTTTGACCGAGGCGATCAACGAACAGAAGATCTTCGAGTTAAAAAACCAGCAAGGAACGCTTGTCGGGTTCCGGTTCCCCGATTACATGGGGGGAACCGGTGTCCCCGGTTATCATTTCCATTTCCTAAGCAAGGATGGGAGCGTGGGAGGTCACGTTCTTGACCTCCTCGTCCGGGACCCGTGGGTCGAAACGGATGAGACACGGGAGTTCTTTATGGATCTCCCCGTCAACGATGCTTTCCTCAACTTCCATTTCAAAGAGGATCCCGAAGCCGCCCTCGCGAAGGTCGAGCAATAAGCTGCGGCAACGATTTCCCCGAAGGTCACACGGGAACTGCCTTATTCTGCGGCTCGATTCCTGGTAGGGGCCGGTATCGCGATCTGGGAAAAAGGACAAGTGCCGGCGAGATTCTAGGTCGGTGCATTCGAAAAATCCGGCCTCAGGCCTTCGGGTAAATTGAGGACGGGGCGACCGCACAAGCAACAGGGATCATAAAAGCGTTCCTGGGCTTCCCGTCTCCGAGATCAACGTAAGGACAATTACGGGTGCTTCGTTCTGTTGATTCAAAAAGGTTCGAGGGACTGTCTCGCTAATCCTTAGTAACCTGATAGAAAAACGGGACTAGCCGAAATCCGAGATCCTTATTATCATGCCCAAGCGACAGCCGGATCATTCATTACTTACCATAGGGGAGGAATTACATGCCGACCGCCTTT
>JAHQRI010000119.1 GCA_019052695.1 Candidatus Omnitrophota bacterium | reverse complement strand
CCATCGCCCGGCAAGAAGGGGAAGGGGTTTTTTACGTCTTCGATTGCCTTTCCGAACTATTGTCTGCGTGGTCGAACGACCTCATGATCGGTAATTTCTTTAAGATCACGTGCCCTTACCTTTTTGAGCTCAACACGATCGCTTTTTTCGCTTTGCTCAGGAACCGTCATTCCTACAAGACCGTCGCGCGCATCCGCGATACCACACAGGTACTCATTGACGTCTATCATCACCAAGGAAATTGCTATATCCATCCCCTCAAGGTCTGGAACCGCTATTCTCCGACCATGTTCCTGCCACATGCCCGGGTCAAGGACCGTTACGTTCCGATCGCCAACAGTGCCGACACCGCAGAACTATTTTCCCAGATTTTTAAAAAAGGAAGCAAAAGTGCCGGACGGAACCTGGACTACTGGGACAAGCTTTTCATGCAAGCAGAGGAGGCCGCAGGGAAAAAAGGAGGTCCCCCCGGCGGTCGTGAGGGCATGATCGACCAGCTTTGCCGGATGGTCATCGCACGGGATGAAAAATTGATCCGCTTGGCCAAAGAGAACCTTACGCTTGAAGATTTTCTTACCATTAAAGCCCGAATGATCGGTACGGGGTTCATCGGCGGCAAATCCGTGGGCATGTTGGTCGCCCGGAACATCCTCCTGAAGGACAAAGTGCTCCAGGCCAAAAAGTTCTTTGAAGCGCACGACTCTTTTTTTGTCGGGGCGGACGTGTTCTACACCTACATCGTCGAGAACGGATGGTGGAAGGAGCATATGGCGCAGCGTACGCCTGAGGGCTATTTCAAGGTGGCCGGGATCCTAAGGGAAAAATTAATGGCCGGTGTTTTTCCCGAAGAGATCAAAGAACAGCTCCAGCAAATGATCGAATATTTCGGGCAGTCGCCGATCATCGTTCGCTCCAGCAGCTTGTTGGAGGACAGTTACGGCAACGCCTTCGCCGGAAAGTATGAAAGTATTTTTCTTGTCAACCAAGGAACACCGGACGAGCGTTACGCGAAGCTCATCGACGCGATCCGCCGGATCTACGCTTCGACGATGAGTGAGGATGCCCTAGCTTACCGGTTGCAACGGGGTCTGGATCAGATGGACGAACAAATGGCGCTGTTGGTCCAGCGCGTCTCGGGGTCCTACAAGGGGGAGTATTTCTTTCCTGATGCCGCGGGCGTCGGCATCTCGCAGAACGTTTTTGTTTGGAAGAACGGGTTGGACCCCAAGGCAGGCATGTTGCGGCTAGTCGCGGGGTTGGGAACGCGGGCCGTGAATCGTGTCGAAGGAGATTACCCCCGCATCGTCGCGCTCGACGACCCTTTGTTGAAGGCGTATGACGGCATGGCGGCGACACAGAGGTTCTCACAACACGATGTGGACGTGCTGAACATTCGGGAGAACGCATTCCAGACCCTTTCGTTCCGGGAACTTCTGGGAGCAAAGGCGGAATTGCACTTGGACAGGATCGCGATCCGGGACGACGAGGCGGCCGAACGGATGAAGGCCCGGGGTGAGACGGAGGAGCCGTGGATCATTACATTTGACCCGTTGGTCTCGGATGCGGCGTTTGCGTCCGTTATGCGGAGGATCCTGAAGACGCTGGAAACGGCCTACGGCTACCCGGTTGATATTGAATACACGATCAATTTTACCGGGGATGCGGGCTTTCGGATCAACGTGCTGCAATGTCGTCCGATGCAGACAAAGGGGCTGGGGCACCGGGTGAAGATCCCCAAGGCGATCCCGAAAGAAAAAATCCTTTTCCGTTCCGTTGGGAATTTTTTAGGGGGTAATATTTCACAGGTGATCGATAAGATCATTTATGTCGACCCGAAAGGCTACTGCGAGTTGGAGACCCAGGCGGAACGTTACGACGTAGCGCGGGCGGTCGGGGAGCTTAACCGCCAGCTCGGGGGCGGGGGACCGCGCGCCGTCATGCTCTTGGGGCCGGGGCGGTGGGGAACGACCACCCCCTCTCTTGGGGTGCCCGTTTCATTTTCGGAGATCCATCATATCTCGGTGTTGGGAGAGATCGCTTTTACGACGGACAATATATCCCCGGAGGTTTCTTTTGGGACCCATTTTTTCAAGACCTGGTCGAGACGGGTATTTTTTATGTCGCGCTTTTCCCCGACGACCCGGAGGTCTTTATGAACCCGAGATTTTTTGAATCACTCCCGAGGACATTGAAAAAGGTTGCGCCTGCTTACAAGAAGTACGACCGGATCGTGAAGGTTTATGACGCCCCCCCGGGGGAGTTGAGGATCGTCGCGGACATCCTGTCCCAAACGGTCGTTTGTTTCTTTCAATGAACCGTCTCCGCTCTTTCGGCGACGAAAACGAGAAGCCCGCGAACCCATGAAGGATCCCTATGCTGCCCCTTCCGGCACTTTTATCCGGCGGGCATTTGATTCTATTAGTTTTCGGTACGACCTCTTGAACAGGATCCTCAGCTTTAATGCCGTGGCGGACTGGCGTCGTCGGACCCGGGAGCTTTTGGCCGAGAAAGGGTTCCCGGAGGCGGGCTCGATGCTTGATGTCGGGGTCGGGACGGGCGAATTTCTCAGGGAATTTTCAGGATCCTCTGCTTGGTCATTGTCCGTTGGGCTGGATTTTTCTCCTGCCATGATGCGACTTGCGCGACAGAAAGCGCACTCCGGTACAGAGTTCGTGAATGCGGACTTTCACTCGCTTCCTTTTCGGGATGCCGGGTTTGATAGGGTCATTTCTGCCTTCACGCTTCGTAGTGTCCAGGATATGACGCAATTCCTTCGAGAGATCTCCCGGGTCCTCAAACCGGGAGGTGTCGCGGTCTTTCTCGACCTGACCCGGCCTCGAAATCTTTGGCACAAGCTGTTTTTTTACCCGTATGTGAAGTTCGGGTTGCCCTTGGCGGGGGGACTGATTTCGGGTAATTTTTCGGCGTACCGTTTTCTTGCGCATTCCGTGGAACACTTTCAAGGTCCGGAGGAGGTAGTCATCCAGATGGAGACGGCGGGTTTTGTAGATTGCTCCACGAAGTCCTTTTCTTTTGGGGCGGTAACCCTTATCATAGGCCGAAAAAACAAGAAAGAGCCTGTCCGGGAGTCTTCGAGCCATGAATTGCCGTGAAAAATTAAAGGCCATGGGGCACGCGCTGCCTCCGGCGCCCAAGCCGGCGGGTTTATATCACCCCCTCGTAGTTTCGGGGAAGTTGGCCTATTTAAGTGGCCAGATCTCCCGTGATGCCTCGGGGAAGGTCCTCGAGGGCAAGTTGGGGGGGGAACTTTCATTGGAGCAGGGGCGTGAGGCCTCGAAACTTGCGGCGCTTAATGCCTTGAGCATCCTTGAACATTTGTTGGGGATGGATAAGATCTCGCGTCTTGTCAAGGTATCGGGTTTTGTCCAAACCATGCCGGATTTCTACCAGATCCCCGATGTCTTGAACGCGGCCTCCGAGGTCTTTGCGGATGTTCTCGGGGAAAAAGGAGCGCACGCGCGTACGGCGGTGGGGGTGGCGAGCCTTCCGCTCAATGCTGCGGTCGAGATCGAACTTGTCGTGGAACTAATCTGATAGGGAGTTTGCTCGATGAAAATTTTTCTGAAGGCAGTGGCTGTTTTCGCTGCGATCCTCCTTGTGAGCGCGGCGCTCACCCCGGTCCTGGACGATCTCTTGCCGTACAAATTCGAAAAGATCTTCCGCAGGATGGTCATGGTCCTGACACTCCTGGCTGTCGCGCTTTTCGTGAAGGTCCGGCGTGAGACATTGGTTCGTTTCGAAATGGACTGGAGGAAGGACAGCGCGGCACTTTTGGGGAAGGGCCTTCTGATCGGGTTTGGAGTGCTTACGGCATTTACACTGACCGAATTCCTGATCGGGAACGCCCGATGGGCGCCCCGGGACTACGGCGCGTTCACATGGGTCCGAAAGATCTTCGGGTGTTTTCTCACTGCGGCTGTCATCGGTCCCCTGGAGGAATTCTTTTTTCGGGGATTCGTTTATACATCGTTCCGAGACAAACTTTTCCGCGGAAAAGTCCTGCCGGGGATGGTCCTTGCGAGCGTTTTTTATTCCCTGATCCATTTCATCGATTTCCGTCAGGCCTCGATCGCGCCGGACCCCGGTTTTGTGGACGGTCTAAAACTGATCGCAGCGCCCCTGCAGTCCTTGGCCCGGTGGCAAGACCAATGGCCCGCGGCTATCGGGCTTTTTCTTTTCGGGATGGCCCTGAATTACGGTGTCGTCCGTTCAAAGTCGCTTTATCCTTCGATCGGCCTGCACGCGAGTTGCGTGCTTTTCGTCCGGATGGTCGGCTACTTCATCGGTTTCTTGGAACACCACAAATTCCTGCTTAGCACAAAAAAAGTCTACGACGGAGCTCTTGGCTGGGCCTTTTTGCTGTTGATCGGATTTCTTTTTCATAAGTTCCTCAAACAAGTCAACACGGATCGGCTGTCGGGGAGGCGATGACCCCTACGCAGAAGATCACCCGTGAAAAGATCCTGGAACTTCTTGAGCGGGTCGAGGAACCCGTCCTTCAAGAGAGCATTGTGTCGCTGGGGCTTGTGCGTGAGATCGAGGTTGAAGGGGATCAAGTGTTCATTCACATGGAAGTGCCGGGGGAGGATCTGAGACTCCAGGACGAGATCCGGGGGGCCATTCTGGCCGAATTACAGTCGCTGGGCGCTTCCCGTGTCCAGGTCCACTTTTCGGCAAAGAGTTCTGAGAAACACAGGGATACTGAAGCGCTTCCGATCCCGGGGGTTCGCCACGTGGTCGCTGTCGCGAGTGGAAAAGGAGGGGTCGGAAAATCGACCGTGGCGGTGAATCTCGCCCTTGCGTTACAAGGAAAAGGGGCGAGGGTCGGCCTGCTGGACGGGGATATCTACGGTCCGAACATCCCGATCATGTTGGGGATCGCTCCGGACCGAAAGCCCCAAGGCATGTCGGAAGGGAAGATCTCGCCGTTGGAAGCTCACGGCCTGAAAACCATTTCGATAGGTTTTTTCGCCAATCCCGAGCAACCGCTGATTTGGCGGGGGCCGTTACTGCACAAGACCGTTGAACAATTCCTGCATCGCGTGGATTGGGGGCAG
>JAHQRI010000118.1 GCA_019052695.1 Candidatus Omnitrophota bacterium | reverse complement strand
TTTCATCCATTTCAGGTTTTTCGCCCTTCATCAAAGCGGCTATGCCTTCGGGAGAAACAAATGAATCAATCATTGGGTTAATAAACGACATCGCAAAAGCCATTCCCAATCCAGCGAAAGGATTATCATCATTTTGTGTTTTTGCCATTTCTTTCGTTATTTGAGCATTTAGCTGGGCTTTAATACTTTCACGAGTGCTCGAAAAATCAATATAATCCGACATCGCATCAGCATCCTTCGCTTCCACAGCACGATGTAAGTTATAAACCGCTAAGTAGGGAGCCCCAAACACGCCCACCGCAAAAAGCAACAAAGCAATTACCACCAAAACTATTTTAAATTTCTTCATTGGTTTTTCCTTCAAACGGCTACTAATTCGCCATTTTGATATTTATATTGTTCGATTTCTGCGTGCTATGAACGAGCAAAGGCAACCAAAACTTAGCCTAAGCACCCTGAAACGGCGGAACATCGGTTCCGCAGTAACGACACTTTATCGCCTCCTTTTTTATCAACTCCGCACAAGATGGACACTTGCGACAATCAATGACGAAGGGGGTTTTACACTTCCAGCAAGCGGTCAACATAGGATGATTTTTCGCTTTACAGCGTGGGCAAACAATAACAGCCCCAGTAGCAGTCGCAGTCGCTTCAGCAACCACTCCTGCCGTGCCAACTCCTGCATTTGCGTCCGATTGAAGTGCCCAAACTAACGCTATCACCCAGCCTATCAGGGACCAACCGAAGAAGAAATTCACTACAAAAACTTGCGTGCTTTGTTTTTTTCCGCTTGCTATGCTTGTCGGTAGAAAATAAACAAACAGACCCACAATAATCGCAACAACAACGATTACTACCTCCATCAAAAAACCTCCCTAAGTCACACTACTCCGAGATAAAAACTAGCTCGCCGTTTTGATAACGGTATGTTTCAACTTCTGTCTCTTCGAGCCAGTTTACTATTAAAGTGGTGGAGGTGGAGGGAATTGCACCCTCGTCCAAAGGATCCGTCATCAAGGGGTCTCCATGCTCAGTCGGCAATCGGTTTGATCCCCCGGATCTCTGCCGACGAGATTCCAAGGAACGAGCCGTCTAAATCTTTTCCCTGAACTCAACGGCGAAGCTCAGAAAGCAACCCGCTTTGGTCGCCAGAGAGGCCTAGCAGGTGTCAGCCCCGTAGCGTCGCTAGCAGTTAAGCAGCGATAGGAAGAGGCATCGGAACCGAAACCGGTCCGACAGCTCTTTCGTTCCAGCTGAGTGTATCAGCATTTATGTTTTGCCACGTTTTTTAAAGAGGCACCTGACGAACCTCTGCATGCTCCCTCGAATGCTAAACCCCCTGTCGAACCTATTCACCCCCAGAGGTATGTGAAAGAACAAAACCACACGGAGAGTATACCACAACCAGATAAGTGCGGGGTCACTTCCTCATGGCTCGCTTGACGGCAGCCTGGCTCTCCCGTGTGTGGATGCGCTGCTTGATCGCGGCCCTCTTGTCATATTGCTTCTTCCCCTCCCCGACCGCGATCTCGACCTTAGCCATGCCTTTTTTGAAATACATCCGAAGCGGGACGATGGTGAGTCCCTTGCGGGTCGTCTGTCCCATCAACTTATTGATCTCGCTGCGCTTGAGAAGAAGCTTACGCATCCGGGTAGGATCGATCTCCTGGTATCCCTGGATCTTGGAATAGGGCGAAATGTGACAGTTGATGAGGTAGGCCTCATCGCGAACGATCCTCACGTAACTGTCCTTGAGGTTGACCCGACGCTCGCGGATGGACTTGACCTCGCATCCGAGCAGCGCGATGCCCGCCTCGAATCTATCCCGGATGAAGTAGTGGAAGTGGGCCTTCCGGTTCTCCGCGACCGCTTCGAACGGCGAGCGAACGGTCTTCGATTCGGTCTTGGGATCTTTTCTCTTCGCCATCAGAGCACCCGGATCACGATGAATGTCATGTCGTCAAAGGGCGGCGCTTGACCGATGAAGTCGCGGAGCGAGCTCTCGATCTTCGCAAAAAGGTCATGCGCACTGAGCGCGCTGTTCGCGGCCATAAGCTTTGCGAGACGTTCGACACCGAACATCTCGCCACTCTCAGACCTCGCCTCGATCACGCCGTCCGTATACAAAACCAGCACATCGTTCGAGTCCAATTGGACCGTCTCCTGAGCGTAGTCCTGCGGAGCCACGATCCCCACCGGGGCCCCTGCGACCTTGAACGCACCGAAACCTTTTTCCGCACCCCGATACCAGAGCGGGTGGTAATGACCCGCGTTCGAGTAGGTCAGCCGTCGGTTCTTTTGATCGTAGAGCAAATAAAGTGCCGTGATGAACATCCCGCTCTGCGAGGACGCATCGGCCGCGATGTGATCGTTCGAACGGCTCAGGGTGGTCCCCGGCTCCTTCTCCTGGGATGAGATCACTTTGAACACGCTGCGGGAACGCGTCATGTACAAGGTCCCCGGGATGCCCTTCCCGGCTGCGTCCGCGATGATGATCCCCGTCCTGTCGTTCCCGACCGCCGGCAGAAAATCAAAATAGTCGCCTCCGACCTCCTTGGCGGAAACGCTTTTGGCCTCGATCTCGAGCCCCTCGACCCGGGGAGGGTGCAGGGGGAAAATGGACCGCTGGATCTCCGTAGCGATCTCCAGTTCACGCCGCATCCGCTCGCGCTCCCGAGCACTGGCCTCCCGCTCGAGGATCACGCGCTTTAAGGACTCCGTCATCTGATTGAAAATCCCCGCCATACGGTCAAATTCCGTTTGGGAGAACCTCTCGAGCTTATGGTCAAGATCACCGCCGGCCACGATCTCCATGCCCTTGATCACGCGCCGTACCGGCAACGTCAGCCAATAAGAACTTAAGGATCCGAGACCCAGCGAAAACAAAAGGCTGATCGCGATCGCCAAAAGAAAACGCGTCAAAAAGGTCCGCTGCAGGTGGACCAGGGTGTCCCGGGCGACATCCAATCCTAACAGCGCGACCGCCTCGCCGGAAACCGTTCTCACGGGCGCGTAAGCGGAGACCCAGGTCCCCCACTTGTCGGCATGCGCCTCCAAACTGACCGTGGTCTCACGGAATCCCCGGACGACCGCCGGATCTTCCGCGGCAGGGTAACGTTCGCCGCATCCCACCGGGGTCCGGTCCCGGTCCGCGTTGGTCACGAATTGCAAAAAAGAAGGGTCCTTGTCGGGCACCATCAGGTAGAGGTCAAAAATATTCTTGTTGACCTCGCGAATGCTCTGAAGCTTGCGGATCAGCGACTGTGTCTCGGGACGGTCTTCGCAACCCTCCGTTAAAGGCACCGCCAAGACCTCTTCCCCCGGAATAAGGCGTGCGCTGACCTCGATGAAATTCCCCATGATCTTTTTGAAGCTAACGTCACGAAGGGCGAGGGCCCTCATAAAAAAAACAGTGAAGAGGACCGACAACACAAGTGTGCTGCAAACGAAGAATGTCAGAGAGAGCCGCCCGGCAAAGCTTTTGACCATGGCGCATTGTAGCACACGGAGGGCTTCCGGCGGGAGGGGTTCGCAACGGTCGGGAACAGGGTTACCTCTGAGCGGAGACGGGTCGCAGGCCGCGCTCCTTAGGGGCACGGATCTTCCAAAGTCGGAGAAGCACGATCTCCTGCGCTCGGATCAAACGGTCGATCAGCACCTGGGCGTCCCTTTCAAAAAATTCTTGGGCCGCCTCCCCCCCATAGTCCTTCATCTTCACTTTTAGGGAAGAAAAGATCAAATTGGTCCTGAAAGACGTGATGACAAGCCTGCGAACTCTTTCTTCGAAATACCGGACCTGAATATTTTTTTCGTTCGGGGCGTCGGTCTTCTCCTGCACGAAGATGAGAAACTCGTCCCCTTCCGAAAGGATCCGCTCCCGGAATTCCCTGGACCGGGGAGCGTCAAAATACATCGAGGCCGGCATGCTCACGTAACGCGGTCCGTCCGGCTGCTCCCGAAAGATCCTATAAACCGTCGTCCGCACTCCCGGCTGGCCGGTCGTGAAAACCGCGGAAAAGGCGTCACCATTCCTAACGCCGACCGCAAAAACCCGGATGAGCTCTTTCCCGTGAGCCTTATTGTTTCGGTGAACGAGGAGCCGGAGCGGCCGCGTCCCGATCCCCGACAGGTCCTGGACCGTAACATTTGCGGGCACACCGTTCAAGAAAACCGCCGGCCCGGGCCGTGTGTTTTCTTCCGAAATTCCGTCCGCGGTGAATGTAAAAATGGAGAACAGGAACATAACAAGGACCCAAGTCTTTTTCATTTTTCCCGATCTGATGATATCAGCCCCCGTCTTTTTCAATACGAAACCTTGATTCTGCGGAAAATTTCCTGCATCAAAAAAAAGCGCCTTTCAGCAGACGCACGGGCATGTACCCAAAAGTAAAAATGGGTGCTCCAGAAAGCGACACGGCTCCTTCGGGGTAGCTTGCCGGCAGGCTAATGGCAGGCCACCTACGCGTGAAAAACTGGCATGCGTCGGTTATTTATGCAAGCGCTTTCTTCCGCCCCAGACGACGGGCCGGCCAGCGCTGTGTGGCGGAAAGCCCCAAGATCTGACGCCCCCCGTACACGGCCCCCTTGTGCCGTGACGGTGCGTGCCAAATATATGAATTTGGTGCTGAGGAGGGGACTTGAACCCCTAAGAGGTTGCCCTCACTAGACCCTGAATCTAGCGCGTCTGCCAATTTCGCCACCCCAGCACATGAGGAGGACTATCTTAATCCAGCGGGATTTCCTGCGGGATATCCGGCGTTTGAGCCTCAAAAGTGACCGTCACAGGCACCGACGTGAACGTCGCACCGGGAACGGGAACGGTCGACACCGGCACCACGGTTGCCGCAGGCGCGGAAACGGCCGCAACCGCCGGCACCGTCTCTTCGGACTTGGTTACAGCGGCCTCCGGCTTCTTAAGGGGAATCAAGTCGACATTACGGAATTGCAAGACACCCTTTTTGGCTTCTCCCACACGGTCGTTGGTGAACACAAAGACCACCTCGGAAATCGGCGTCGGTTTTTTTGCGCGAAAATCAAATTCCATTTTTTTCCATTGCCTTTCGAAACCGTGCGCGGAAAAACGCCGAGCCACGTTCCCC
>JAHQRI010000117.1 GCA_019052695.1 Candidatus Omnitrophota bacterium | reverse complement strand
GTCCACAACGGCAAAACCTTCATCAATGTCTTTGTCACAGAGAACATGGTCGGTCACAAGGTCGGGGAGTTCGCGCCGACACGGACCTTTAGAAAACATAGTGCGGCCGGGGATAAAGCGAAAGCCCTTGCTGAAGGCGCGAAAACATAGAACGGAACGTTACGATGGCCAAAGATGATAAAAAAGCCCAGCCCGAAGTGAAGCCGAACCCCAGAAGGGTCAAGGCGGTCACGAAATACCTTCGGATCGCCCCTCGCAAGCTTCGGCTTGTTTTGGGGACCATTCGCCGCCGGCCTGCCATTGAGGCCATGGGCATTCTTTCTCTTTTAAACAAAAAAGGCGCGCGGATGGCGGCAAAAACATTGAAGAGCGCGGTCGCGAATGCCAAGAACCTGGGGCTGAATGAAGATCGTCTTTATGTCTCGGATGTTCGCGCCGACGGGGGGCCGTCGCTGAAGCGTTTCCTCACGCGTTCGATGGGCAGGGCGGACAAGATTCTGAAACGGACCGCCCATTTGACCATCGAGGTCCGGGAAGGTATGAAAGTCTGGGGCGGGAAAAAGCCCGAAGACATCAACGCAAAAAGCAAGAAAAAGACCGCGGCAGCTCAAGGGAAGTAAAGGGAGGGCATTTTGGGTCAGAAAGTTCATCCGTTCGGGTTAAGGGTCGGTTACATCAGGACTTGGAAGTCCCGCTGGTTCGCCCGACGGGACGCGGGCAGCGTGTTGATGGAAGACTTGAAGATCCGGAAGTATTTAAAAGCGAAGCTTTCTTTCGCGGGCATTTCCTCGATCGAGATCGACCGTGCGAGCAATCGTCTACGCGTCCGCATCTTCGCGGCGAAACCCGGCGTCATTATCGGGAGGCGCGGGCAGGAGATCGACAAGATCAAAGAAGACCTCGCCGCGCTGACCAAGAACGAGGTTTTTTTGGACATTAAAGAAGTGAAAATGCCTCAGACCGATGCCCAGCTGGTCGCGGAAAATATCGCGTTGCAGCTCGAAAAACGGATCGGCTTCCGCCGCGCGATGAAAAAAGCGGTCCAGCTGGCGATGCAAAAAGGGGCCCTGGGGATCAAGTTGAAGTGCAAGGGGCGTTTGGGTGGCGCTGAGATCGCCCGCGAGGAAGGCTACAAAGAAGGAAAAGTCCCCTTGAGCACGTTCCGCGCGGACATTGATTACGGATTTGCGGAGGCCTTTACGACCTACGGGACGATCGGATGCAAGGCCTGGATCTACAAGGGGGACATCCTCGTTAAAAAAGAACAGGAAGCGCAAAAACAGGAATTGGAAAAGAAATTCAAGGTTCCGGAAGAAGCGTCGCCCAAGGCGGAAAGCGTGCCCGGAAAGCAAGACGACGCCGGAAACCAGGAGAATGTGAGCGATGCCCCTGCAGCCTAAGCGGGTTAAATACCGCAAACAACAGCGAGGATGGATGCGCGGGGTCGCGACCCGGGGAAGCGACCTGGCTTTTGGGGAATACGGTTTGAAGGCCTTGGAGTGCGCGTGGCTGACCGCGATCCAGATCGAAGCGGCCCGCGTGGCCTTGACGCGCCATGTGAAGCGCGGAGGCAAGATATGGCTTCGGATATTCCCGGATAAGGCCTTTTCAAAAAAACCAGCCGAAACCCGTATGGGCAAAGGTAAAGGCGGTCCGGAGTATTATGTCGCGGTCGTGAAGCCTGGGCGGATCCTTTTTGAAATGGGGGGCATTCCGGAGCAGATGGCGCGTTCGGCCATGAGATTGTGTGCGCATAAGATCCCGTTCCGCACGAAATTCGTCAAGCGAGAGGTCACGGTTTGATATGTTGAAAGTTGAGGAGCTCAGGGAACTGAGCCGCGAAGAATTACTCGAGAAAGTGAATAACCTAAAGAAAGAGCTGATGCAATTCCGGTTCCAGCACAAGACCGGCAAGCTCGAGCGGCAGTCGTCCCTCCGGGAAACGAAAAGGGACATTGCGCGCATCCTAACCCTGTTGAACGAGCCCAAGAAAGGCGCGAAGAAGTCATGACCGAAACGGGAGCCGAAAGCAAGATAGCCAAGCGCGTTCGCGAGGGCGTCGTGGTGAGCCGCAAAATGAACAAGACCGCCATCGTACTTGTGACGCGCCTGCTTCAGCACAGCAAATTCAACAAGGTCATCAAACGGCATATTAAATACGCCGTTCACGATGAAAAGAACGAATCCAAGGAGGGGGACCTTGTCCAGATCATGGAGACCCGGCCTCTTTCAAAGACCAAACGCTGGCGCTTGGTGAAGGTCCTAAAATCATGATCCAGATGCGAAGTGTTCTTGAGATCGCCGATAACAGCGGCGCAAAGAAGGCGGCAATGATCGGCGTGCTCGGCCGTCACGGAAAGCGGTCTGCGGAGGTGGGGGATATCATCACCGCCTCGGTGAAAGAAGCCCTTCCGAACGGCGCCATCAAAAAAGGTGAGGTCGTCAAGGCCGTGGTCGTACGGACCAAATCCCCGATCCGGCGCAAGGACGGTTCCTACATTTGTTTTTCGTCGAATGCGATCGTATTGATCGATAACCAAAAGAACCCGCGCGGGACGCGTATTTTCGGCCCTGTGGCGCGCGAACTACGCGACGCTAACTTTGCCAAGATCATTTCACTCGCGCCGGAGGTTGTGTAAGTCATGAAGATCCGTCGAGACGACCAAGTGATCGTAGTTCGGGGCAAGGACAAGGGAAAGAAGGGCCGCGTCATGCGGGTCTATCCCAAGGAACAGATGGTCCTCGTGGAGAAGATCAATTACCGGACCGTTTATCTGCGTAAAAGCCAGGAGAACCCGAAAGGCGGCATCACAAAAATGGAAGGGAAACTCCACATTTCGAATGTGAAGCTTTTATGCCCCCGGAGCGGGAAACCCTCCCGTGTCGGGTACACGGTCTTGGCGGACGGGACGAAGCATCGTACGGTCAAGGCATCAGGCGAGGTTCTATAAGGATCATGGAACAAAAAATGTCAGTCGTTCCGAGGTTACAGGACAAGTACCGGCTGGAGGTCGTCCCGGAGTTGATCCGGGAGTTCGGTTACAAGAATCCGATGGAAGCCCCCAAGGTGGAAAAGATCGTGATCAACATGGGGGTCAAAGAAGGCCAGGAGGACATTAAGATCCTCGACCAGATCGCGATCGAACTTTCGCGGATCACGGGTCAAAGACCGGTCGTGACGCGCGCGAAAAAATCCATCTCGGCCTTCAAGTTGCGGCAAGGGTCGCCGATCGGCCTGAAGGTGACGCTGCGGCGGGCGCGGATGTACGAGTTCATGGACAGGCTTTTTAATGTGGCGATGCCCCGCATCCGGGACTTCCGCGGTTTCCTGGACCGAAGTTTCGATCAGCACGGGAATCTGACGATCGGTCTGACCGAGCAGACGATCTTCCCGGAGGTCGAGTACGATAAACTTAAAAAGACCCAGGGGATGGACATCACTTTCGTCACGACCGCGGACAACAAGCAAGAAGGGAAGAAACTCCTCGAATTGCTGGGGTTCCCTTTCAGGAAATAAGGACCTTCAATGGCCAAGACCTGTTTGATCATCAAACAAAGACGTGAACCGAAGTACAAAGTCAGAAAATACAACCGCTGTCAGCGGTGCGGACGCCCGCGCGGCTACATTCGGAAATTTTCTATTTGCCGTATTTGTTTCCGGGAACTGGCGAACACGGGGTTGCTTCCGGGCGTCGTCAAATCCAGCTGGTAACCAAGAGGAAAGGTTCGTATGTCGCGCATTGATTTTATCGCAGATTACATTACGGCGATCCGGAACGCTGCTCAGGCAAAAAAAGAAAAGCTGACGGTGCCCGCGTCCGTCCTCACGGTCCGTATCGCGGAGATCCTCAAGGAAGAGGGTTTCATCGAGAACGTGAAACCGTTCACCGAGGGGAACAAGCATTTTGTTCGCATCCATTTGAAGTTCCTGCAGAACGGGAAAAAGCCCGCGATCCAGGGGCTCAAACGCATTTCCAAGCCGGGCCTCCGGAATTATGTGGGTTATCAGAAGATCCCGAAGGTTCTCGGGGGGCTCGGGATTGCGATCTTGTCGACCCCCAAGGGCGTGATGTCCGACCGGCAGGCAAGGGAACAGAAGGTCGGCGGGGAAGTTCTTTGCACCGTTTGGTAGAAAAAGGCCGGAAGGTACGGTTCTTTTAGTTAAAAGGACGGAATTCAATGTCACGAATCGGAAAAAAGCCGGTCACGATACCGGAAAAGGTCAAAGTCGCGGTCGAAGGGGGGTCGCTTCAAGTTCAGGGCCCTAAAGGCGCTCTCACGATGAAGGTGCACCCGCGGATCACGGTGAAGGTGGAGGGGCAGGAAGTGAAAGTAAGCCGTCCGACGGACATCCGCACGGACCGTGCGCTTCACGGGTTGACGCGCAATTTGATCCAAAATATGGTCGTTGGGGTGACACAGGGGTATTCCAAGGAACTTGAGATCGTCGGGGTCGGCGCGAAGGCGGCCGTTAAGGGGAACATGCTATCAATGAACCTTGGCTTTACCCACCCGATCGATTATACGTTCGGCAAGGATATTGAGATCAAATGCCCCAAACCGACGCAGATCCTGATCTCGGGGATGGACAAGCAACGGGTCGGCCAGGTCGCCGCCGAAATACGCAGTTTTTATAAACCCGAGCCCTACAAAGGCAAGGGGATCCGCTATGCCGGGGAATACGTCCGGCGTAAACAGGGTAAAGCGGTCAGTTAATCGACGATAAAAGGAGTTCGGGTTTATGTCTTACGAGAAAGAATGGGGAAGGGTCCAGAGGCACCGCCGGGTCCGCAAAAAGATCTTCGGGACCTCCGAGCGGCCCAGGGTCGTGGTCCATCGTTCCCTGAAGAACGTTTTTGTTCAGGCGATCGACGACATCGCGCAGAAGACGCTGGTGTCCTTATCCTCGCTGGACAAGGAGTTCCTCAAAACGGCCCCGAAAAAGGGAAAAGCGACCGCGTCGGAGAAATTAGGAGAGCTTTTCGCTGCGCGGCTCAAGGACCAAGGGATCCAGAAGATCGCCTTTGACCGCGGCGGCTACCTTTATCACGGTCGCGTTAAAGCCCTTGCCGAGGCGATCCGCAAGGGTGGAATTCAATTTTAGCTTCCAACGAAAGGAAACCAGAACGGCATGCAAAAGGCG
>JAHQRI010000018.1 GCA_019052695.1 Candidatus Omnitrophota bacterium | reverse complement strand
CCCCCCGTCACAAGACTTCCCCCCAGATCCCGCCACAAAACGGCCAGCCAGCTCCACGGACTCGGATTGTAGGGCACCCTCCCCGACATGATCTCCGCATGCATCGTCCGGCTGGCGGCATTAAAGGAGTACAGAAAATCCTGCTGAGAAATATGATTGAAATAAAGAGTCGTACAAGGCGCGGCCACGGAAAGCATTAAAAAAAAGAAAGCCGCTCTCCTCCCCCGCGGCCACAATAAAAGGGAGAAGACCGGGATGAAAAGCCAGCTCTCGAACCGCAACAGCGAGGCGATATTAAAGAGAAGGGCCGCCGCCCCCAACGCCCAACCCCCTTTCTGCCCCGCCCGGTAACTGAAAAAATAATAAAAACAACCGAACAGGAAAAAATAATAGACCGCCGCAGGGACCGTGACCCCGCTTTGGACCACGTGCGACGGGTAAAAGGCCAGCACCACACTTGAAAAAAAAGCGACCGCCCGGCCGAAGAGGACCTTCAGCGTGCCGTAATACGGAAGGATCAAAAGGATCCCGAAGAACGCCGTAAACACCCGGGGCGCCAGCAAAGGATCGCGCCAGAAGTACAGGACCGAGGCAAGGGCGTACTTGTAAAGCGTCGAGCTGTTCCCGTCATAGCCCATCGAAAGACTGGGGTTCTCGAGGATCGACAGGGCCCTTTCCACATTCCCCAGGGCATCTCCCGGCATGTTCTCGAATCTCAGAAGAAAAAAAATGCGGACCGCTGCCGCCATAAGAAGCAATAGGACGAGCAAGGATTTATCCTGGAAAAATCGGTTCTGCTTGATCATGGGTCCTCGGTTCCCCCGGGCTCGGGGACGGATATCTTGTAGATCACATAGCGTCCGAAGGTGGGGACATCCCGCTGGAACATCACGGTGAACCGGATCCCCCCCGAATCCACCGTTTCTTTTTCCAGGTCAAAGTTCAACACCTTTTGCAGATAACCCTCTGAGTTCAGGACCAGGTAAGCCGTCCGTTGTGTCTTGATGAACTGTTCGACCCCTTCCTTGTTCTTGAAGGGGGGGACCGTATTCCAGACGACCAGGCACCGGCTTGAAGGGAGAATACCCCCCCGCAACATCAGGTAGGACGGATAAACGTCGAACCGGTCGGCGCCGATGATGACCGTTTCCTCTTTACGGACGTTCTTTTTCAACCATTGGGCGAGGCTGAAAACATCTTCGGTCATGAGGCTGAACACGTGCGGGATGGTGGCGATCGGTCTTTGCGAGATGTACCACGCCTCGCCCAGCGGAAGGATCAAAAGCCCCAAAAAAACCGCCGTGCGCCTGATCTTGAGCCAAGCCAACACTCTGTCCGCGAAGAACCACGCATAGGGGATGATCAAAAGCGTGAGGATGATACTGTAGCGTTCCGTGTGCCACATCCGTCCCGAGCATGACTGGACCGTGAAACCCGTGAGCAGGATCAGGAAAAAAAGACCGATCTCGAATTTTTTGCGCGTCAAAAAGGACCCGATCATCCCCAAGAACCCTGCGGCCACAAGGCTCGCCCCCGAACTCCTCCAAAGGACCCGGACCCAGCTGTAAACGCTGGGGTCGTAAGGGACGGTCCCCCCCGCGATCTCGGTGCCGGAGGTCATGGCCGCTTTTTTAAAGGTCAGAAAGTAATCATAGTAAAGGATCTTGTTGAGAAGGAGCCATCCGCAGGGGAAGACCAAGGAAATAAGCAGGAACCGGATCGCCCCCTTTTGGTTCCTGGGCCACAACAAGAGGAAAAAAATCGGAATAAAGACCCAGCTTTCAAACCGCAACAAGGTCGTGACATTGAATAAAACCGCCGCCAGCCAAAACGCCGGAGCTCGACCTTGGTCGTCCCTGTATTCGAAAAAATAATAAAAGGAGGTAAAAAGAAAAAAGTGATAGACGACGTCAACCGTCGCGGTCGCGCTTTGGACCACATGCAGTGGGCAAAAAACAAGGACCACGGTCGACAAGAACGCGATCCTGGCATCAAAAAGCCTTTTCAGCGTTCCGTAGTAAGGAAAGACCAAAAGCGACCCGAAGATCAGGGTGAACACCCGGGGCGCCACCACGGAGTCGCGCCAAAAATACAAAAAAAGGGCCAGGGCGTAATTGAAAAGCGTCGACCGGTTACCGTCAAAATTGAGCATCAGGCTCGGGTTCGCGATGATGTCAAAGGCCCGCACGACCGAGTCCGTGGCGTTCCCCGGCATGTTCTCATAGTTCAATAGAAAAAAAAGACGCACCGCGGCCGCGAAAACCAAGAGCAGCCAAAGCCCGTCCGCCTCACCGCCCGACCCTTTTTGACGGCTCATCTCATGCGTCCCCTTCCCCACGTCCATAAGACACCCGATAGATCGAATATTTCATGTCACGATTTTCAATTTCCCGCTCAAAAATATTTTCAAAAAAAAGACCCTCGGCGACCCATCTTTTTTCGCCCGGATCAAATCTTAAAACGTTCCGTAAATAACCGTTTGAGGCTAAAATGACATATCGGGGTTGATGGGTCAAGAGATGCTCTCGAAAGCCGTCTTCGTCTGAAAAAGCTTCTTGTTTTACCCAAGGGCGCGGCATGCGTAAGGCTAAGTGTTGTTTCGAAGGGAGCCCACTTCGAAGAAAAATGTTCACGGGATACAGGTCATCAGGGTCGGCATCGATAATAATCCTCTCCCCAACACCTACGCGCTGCCTCAACCACTCTCCCACTTCTTTGACCCCCTGGGGTATAGAACATATTTGGTTCGGCAAAATAGAGGGAAGAAGATCGGGGTGTTGTGTTATCTTCCAGAAATGAAACGCTGGAATGACAAGAAGGCCTGCGAGGATATACGCCTTACGGTTTCCCAAAAACCAAAGCGCTTTTTCAGCGAAAAACCATGCGTAAGGAATGAGCAGAAGCCCCAAAATAATACTGTAGCGGTCGTTGACCACCAGCCAACCTGAACTCGTACTGACCGTTAGCGTTAAGAATGAAATTAACAAGAAAAGGGACAGTTCAGATCCGCGCCGTAATAGGAACGCAAAAATCGCCCCTAGGGACCCCGCTAGCAAAAACCCGGGGTCAAAGGTCCTCCACAGCACACACAACCAGCACCCCAACCCTAAATCGTACCCTTCCCCACTATTGTGCTGGATTGCCAAACGACAGACTGTCATAGGAGATGTAAAGGGAACGAAAAAGTCATTTTGAAAGATTCCGCTGAGCGCCAAATAAGTAAGTGGAAGGAACATCGAACATATGCCGAACAAAAGGGCCTTTTTCTTCCCGCGGGGCCATAGTAAAAAGCAAAAAACCGGTACAAAAAAACACCCCTCGGGGCGTAGAACCGCGGCAATGTTTAAAAATACGGCAGAAGACCATAACGCCGATTTTCCTTTTTCGGCTTTAAGAAAGCTGAAAAAATAATAAAAGGAACAGAAAAGAAAAAAATAGTAGACCGCGTCGCTGATTGTGACGCTGCTGTAAATGGCATGCATCGTATAAAAAACAAGGACAAAGCCTGAAAAAAAGGCGTTTTGGCGGCCCAAAATGACCTTGACGGTCTTGTAATAGGGAACGATCAAGGCTGTCCCGAAGAACAGGGTCATGATTTTGGGCGCCAGGATCGGATCGCGCCAAAAGTACATCCACCCGGCGATGGCGTACCGATAAAGCGTTGAGCTGCTGCCATCAAAATTGGATCTCAAGTCCGGGTTCTCAAGAATAAGAAGGGCTCTCCGAACATTCTCTTCCGCAAACCCCGGCATGTTTTCGTACTTCAGTAAAAAAAAGACACGAACGGCCACGGCAAGAACAAGAAGAAGAAAAAGTCCGGCTTTTTCTAAACCGGATGATCGCTGTTCAGGCGTGAGGATTGTCATTCTGCAATCTTTCGTAAGATACCCGATAGATCGAATACCGGCCCAAGTTCGGAAGGTCTTCCTCTTTGACCGTCTGGAACGTCAGCATCCCCAGAGCGTGCTCTTTTTGGGTCAGGTCCCACCCCAGCATTTTTGTGATCTGCCCTTCCGAGTGGAGTACCAAGTAGCGGGGTCGCCACCCCCAAAGGTACTGTTCAAACTTTTGTTTTGAGGGGAAGTGCTCCGAATATATGGTCGGCCGCCATAAAAGCAGGCACTTCCGGGGAGAAATACCGCTCCTCAACAAAATGTTCGCGGGATAGGCGTTGGACAGGTCGGCATCAATGATCAGACGGTCCTCCGGCCCGGTGTTCGTTTTCAACCATTGAGCCACCTCTTTAACGGCGGAAGGCGTAAAACAGAACATGGATGCTAGGGCACTAAAAGGCATTTGCCAGAAATTCACGGCCGGTACGAGGAAAAAGAGAAAGTAAAAGACCTTCCGGTCCATTTTGATCAGACCTAAAAATCGCTGCACCAGGAACCATCCGTAAGGGATCAAAAAAAGCGCCAGAATAATGCTGTAGCGCGGGTGGTGCCACATCCGAGCCATGAAGGAGTTGGCCGTCATAGAAAAGAAAGCAACGAGGAAAAAAGCGGCCAGCGCTCTTTTTTGACGCGTCAGGAACGCAAGCGCGAGACCCCCCAAGCCCCCCGCCGCGATCCCAGGACCCGAACTGCGCCAAAGGATCTTCGCCCAGCTCCAAAAGGCAGGATCGTACGGGATACGGCCTTCCGCGATCTCGACCCGGGCCGTCCTGCCGGCCGCGTTGAACGTGTAAAAAATATCATGGTGAACGGTCCCGTTCAGGACCAGGTAAAGACAGGGCAGGGTCGCCGCAAGCCCCGCGAAGAGAAACGCTTTTTTGACCCCCCGGGGGAATAACAAAAAAAAGAAAACGGGGATGAAGGCCCAGCTTTCAAACCGCAAGAGGGACGCGACATTGAACAACCCGGCCGCGATCCAAAAAGAATTTCCTTTGCCGGGGTTCTCAAGGAACCTGAAGAAATGATAGAGCGCGGCGAACAGAAAAAAATAGTAGACCGCCTCGGAAGCGGCCACACTGCTTTGGATCACGTGCAGGGGATAAAAAACTACAACGAGACCGGAAAAAAAGGCGACGGTCCTGCCGAACAGGACGCGGAGGGTTTGATAATAAGGGATCACGAACAGGATCCCGAATACCGTGGAAAAGACGCGGGGGGCAAGCACCGGATCGCGCCAGAGGGCCATGACAGACGCGATCATGTACTTGTAAAGCGTCGAACTGTTGCCGTCAAAATTCCTTATCAGCCCGGGATCTTCGAGGATGCCAAGCGCCCTTTCGACCGTGCCCGTGGCGTCCCCCGGCATGTTGTCGAACTTCAAAAGAAGCAGGACGCGGATGACCGCCGCGCAAAAGACCAGAAAGGCGATCTGTGATTTTTCCGACTTCAGCCACTTCCAAACGGTCATTCGCCTCGCTCCCGTAGGTTCAGGACAGAATGTCTCTGATCGCCGAAAAAGTCCCTTGAACGTCAGAGAACTTCATGCGTTTCACCTGGAACCAGAATTGACGCGGCCGGAAATAGAATTCCCGGAGCGCTTTTTTTTGAAGGCCCTTGAGTTCCCGGGCGGTCATCCCGGGCGGGGTCCAGATGGGCGGGTGTTCCGTAAAGCAGCTGTACGCCGAATACCGCTGCCAGACGGCCGGGTCCAGAGAGCCGTCCGGCCGCACCCCCGTGTCGATCAACCCTTTCGCGGCCAATTCATCGTAAATGGCCGACCCGGGATAAGGCACAAGCGTGCTGAACTGTGCCATGTCGAGCGGCAACCGTTTGGCGAACCGGATGGTCTGCAGCGAGTCCTTATAGGTTTCTCCGGGTAACCCGAGAATAAAAAGCCCCGAGACCTTGATCTTGGTGTTTTTTTTGACCAGGCGGACGCTTTTTTCGATGTCCTTCAGGGTCGTTCTCTTATTGACCCCGTCCAGGAGACGCTGGACCCCGGATTCGATCCCGAACGCCATATCATGACATCCCGCGGCCTCCATCTCCCGGACAAGCTCTTCGTCCATGCAGTTCACATGGCCTTCGCAGCCCCATTGGAGGCCCAGACGCTCCTCCCGCATCCCGCGGCAAAGATCCAGGACCCTCTTCCGGTCCGCCACGAAGATCGGGTCCGAAAAAAAAAGGTAACCGGCCCCGTACCGCTCCTTGAGTTCTCTCATTTCGCGAAAGCTCTGGTCCAGACTGTAACAGCGCCGCCCTTTTTTCTTATGGACCGCGCAGAAGGAGCACGAAAACGGACACCCCCGGGAGGTGAACATATGCTTGGCAACGCCCGTACGTTTTGCGTCATAAGGGGTGTTGGTCATCGACGAAAAATTGTACCGCGCGGGGTCGATCATTTCTCTCGCGGGAAGCGGCAGCTTCGTGAGGTCTTCGACGATCGCGGATTCCCGCGCCGGAACAAAGCGTCCACCGTCCCGAAAAGAAACGGCCCCGATACCGTCAAGCCCCCTTTTCCCAGCGACGGATTCCAGGATACGGAGGAACACCTCTTCCCCCTCCCCGTGGACCACACAGTCGCAGCACCCCTCTCTCAAATAGGCTTCGGCGTATACCGCCGCGTGCGTGTTCCCAAAGACAACGTAGGTCCCGGGACAGTTCCTCTTGACCCATCGTCCGAGCTCGTAAAGAGCGGCCCCATTGGAGGTGAACGAAGAGAGGCCCAGCACATGCGGCGGGTCCTGCACGATGAGCTTTTTAATGTCGTCGCGGGACAGGCCTTCGGCGAACGCGTCCACCACCCGGACCTCATGACCCACGTCCCGGGTGACGGCGGCGATCGAAAGCAGTCCCAGGGGCTCCAGGACCGGCACGAACTGTTTCCCTTTGCCCAGGACATTGCTCAAGTCGTCGGGAGGGTTGACCAGGAGGACTTTCATGAATTCAGTTTCACGGGTTTAAACGACCGTTCGGTCCCTTGCGGCCCAGGATCG
Organism: Candidatus Omnitrophota bacterium; assembly: GCA_019052695.1. Taxonomy (GTDB): domain Bacteria; phylum Omnitrophota; class Omnitrophia; order Omnitrophales; family Aquincolibacteriaceae; genus Pegaeibacterium. The sequence continues at coordinate 18,194 of JAHQRI010000018.1, read as the reverse complement.
AAAAAACGTGTCATCGGGGCCTTTTAACGCTGTAGGTCTTCTTCTGCCTGTTCTCGTAGTAAATGCGGATGACGATCTCCGCGATGAGCCCCATCAAGATCAGTTGAACGCTCACGATCACCAGCATTACCAGGATGAAAAAGAGAGGACTCACCCACTCCCCTCCCCAGAGGACCTTTCGCATCAGGATAAAGGCCCCGAGGCAGCCGGCAAGAAATGTCAGAAAGATCCCCCAACCGCCAAAGACGTACATGGGCTTGTTGAGGAACCCATTCATGAATTCCGCCACGTAAAAATCGAGCACGACCCTGAAAAAACGCGTCAGACCGTACTTGGACCTGCCTGCGGCTCGCTTACGGTGCGACACTTCGATCTCAGCGATCTTTCCTCCCTGCCGGGCCACATAGAGCGGGATCAGCCGGTGCATTTCACTGTACAGCCGGATGTCTTCCAGGGCTTCTTTCCGGTAGGCCTTGAGCGTGCAGCCCAGGTCATGGAGTTTCACTTTCGAGATCCTGGAGATCAGGAAGTTCGCGATCAGGGACGGGATCTTCCGCGTCAGGCAGGGGTCCCGTCTCCCTTTCCGCCATCCGCTGACCACATCGTACCCTTCGGCGATCTTGGATAAAAGTCTGGGGATGTCCCGGGGATCGTTCTGCAGATCGGCATCGAGAAAAACGAGGATGTCGCCTTTCGCGTGATCGATCCCCGCCTGCATGGCCTCGGTCTGCCCGAAATGCCTTGAAAGCTCGACAACTTTGACTTCCGGATATCGCGACCGGATCTCGTCGAGGACCTTAAGGCTCCCATCCGTGCTTCCGTCATTAACATAGACGGTCTCGTAAGGCCCGGCACCTGACATGGCGTCGCGGACCTCCTGTTGCAGCGCAGCCAGGTTCCTTTCTTCATTATGAACAGGGATCACGATCGAGATCATCGCATCACTCCTTGAGTTTTTTCGTAAGCCCGGGAACTTCCCCCGGAACCGGGCCTGCATCGCTTAAAAACGGACCTCTTCACAGACGCCCGATAAATACCCTTTTTCAATCAGTAAATTATAAAGCTCTTCGGCATACCATGTGTACACATAAGATGGGGGATGCGTCTCTTGGTATTCCGGCGGCCGCCCCTCGCTCGGGAGGGTGTATTCCGCAACGTTCCCCCCCACCCTAAAACTGTCGCGGCCGATCTTGTGGGCGAATGGGTTCAAAAAGAACAGCAGGATCTTTTTGTGTTTGTGGTTTTCGGCGAAAAGGTCGAAATCGCGGTTGCTGATGATCTGGCCGTTGTAGCCCCAAAAGGGAATATATTTTTCCGTGATCGGGGCGATCGGTTTGTTGTAGGTAAAAACGCCCAAAGAGGAGTACACGCCCATGCAGAAAGCCCTGTAAAGCGCCGAGACCGTCACGAGTTTGTGATGGATGCCGGAGATCGTCGAGTTGACGAAGTAGCGCCGTTTTTCCACGGGGGGTACGTCCTGCTGCAGTAGCGGGGGGATGTTCTCGATGAAAAGCTCCCGGTTCTCACGGAACAGGGCCTTAAGCTCCCTGAAGGTCACATCATAGCGAAAAGCCCTCCGCCCGCGATTCGTGTCCTGAAGGATGACCAGATCGGGATCGTACTTACGGACCACCGCTTCGGCATACGCGACGTTCTGGGACATGACATAGGCCAAAATGCCGGCGTTCCATACCTCCACTTTTCCGGGGCATTTCTCATCGAAGATCTTTTGCAACTGCGCAGGATAGGTATCATCGTCGCTGACGCTCGACCCGAAGGTGTTCGACCCCCCGAAGGCAACGATCCTGAAAGTCCCCTTTTTTTTGACGGGCGGGAAGGCTTTCCCCCGGAAACCCAAGGCGTTGACGCTGACATCGATCTGCCCCCGGTACTTGACCTCCGCAGGATGGGTCGCGGCGGGCATCCCTTCCACAACCATGCCGGGTATCAGCTCGTAAAGCCTCCGGGCGTCCCCCGAGGTCCTATGGAGCGGAAGGTAGGAGCATTGATAATAAAGGGTCTTCCGCATCAGTTTGAGATCGAGGTCAAAGGCCCGGGTTAAGAGCTCCCCGCCCAATAGCGCAAGAAGAGAGCCGCAAAAGACCAGGGCTGCTCGGACCTTTGTTTTTGCTTTTTTTTGTTCCATGCCAACCCTATCCCCCCAGACAGAAGTTGCGATAATCCAAAGAATCGAAAACGCTTCCTGCGCCTCCCCTTTTCCCGAAGATCAACTATGCCCGACAGCGTATGCCCGTAAGGAGAAACAGATCTTCTTGGATCAAAAGATCGTACAACTTTTGAGCGGACCAGGCATACACATAAGACGGAGGATGTACCTCCCGATATTCCGGGGGCATCCCTTCCGTCGGTAATATAAAGGTCTTTACGTTTTTTTTGGTTAAAATTCCGCTTCGAACGACCCACGGAGGAAAGTCACTTAAGAAAAGGAGGCGGATCTTTATATTTTGATGACGTTCTACGAACAAGCCCAGCTCGCGGTCGCTGATCTCCTGCCCCTTGGAAGCCCAGGCACTGCCATATCGTTCCGTAATGGGGTTTACGGGCTGGCCATCAACAAAGGCACCTTTTTGATGATAAAAGATCAAACACAAGCCGCGATAAAAGGCCGATCGCACCACCCAAAAGTTATGGATTTTAGTGGCTACCGAAGCGGCAAGACGAAGCGGCTCTCCGGTCGGCAGAACATCCTGGTTCCACAACGGAGGGATGTTCTCGATGAACAGCTCTCGGTTCTTACGGAACAAGCCCTTTATCTCCGCGAGAGGGGCCGTATAGCCGAAGGCCCTTCGCCCGGTATTGGTGTCCTGGAAGATCAACAGATCCGGATCATATTTTTTGACCACCGTCTCGGCATAAGCCACGTTCTGCGACATGACATAAGCGGAAATTCCCGCGTTCCACACCTCGACTTTCCCCGGACATTTTTCGTCAAAGATCTTTTGAAGCTGGGCCGGGTAGGTGTCTTCATCGCTCACCGTGGCCCCAAAGGCGCTGGATCCCCCGAAGATCACGATCCTGAAGACCCCCTCTTTCTTGGCCGCCGGAAACGATCTCCCCCGGAAACCCAGATCATTAATGCTGAAATCGACCTTGCTGTATTTCGTTTCTTTGGGGTGTGCGCCCGGCAATCCTTCTACGGTTTTGCCGGGCACCAGTTCAAAAAGTCTCTGGGCCTCTGCGGAAGTCCTGTAGAGTGACAACAGACCGCACTGGTAATAAAGGGTTTTCCGGAGAATCCTTAGGTCCAGATCAAAGCTTCGGGCCAACAATTCCCCGCCCAATAGTGCGATCAGTCCTCCGATGATCAGTATTCCTAATTTCATGGAAGGAGATGTTTTCGCTTTCAATGTGTTTCTGCCTTTTCCGGATCCGGGAACGACTCGATCCACCGGTTATCGATGATGAATTTAGCGACTCCTTCCGCAGTAATAGCTTCCCCGGCTTCTGTAAGGTGAACCGGATCGACAAAGAGTTCTTTCGAAGGGTTTTTTTTCTTATAGTCTTTGAAAGGAGCCCACATGGGTACATTGGGATCTAGATCGTTGGACGCGCGATCCATAAATTCGGCGCCAGGCATTTCCATGGCCTCTTGATTAGGATATTCGACCTGTAACACATACCGGGCGCCGTGGTCCTGAGCGATCTTTTTGACCATGTCATAGTCAGAATTAAATCTTTCAACCCTTCCCTTCGAAAAAAACTGAGGATCTGAATGCGTCATAAAATAAAATACCCCGTTAGCCGTACGTCCTTCTGCCTTGTCCAATAAAACGCAAATCACCCTAAAAAGACGACTTTCGTATAAACAGCGCCACAAAAAAGTCCTCACAGAATCTGCCGTCTTGTTCACAGAGTAGGTATCTGAAAGGCCCTGGCCACCCCGCCAAATGAGGATATCAGGTCGGTAGGGAGCTAGGTAGAACTGAAAGAACCTTTTAATTTGCTTCGAGGAGGCTCCCGGAACACCTGCGTTGAGCACCCGGAGCTTTTTTTCCGGGTATCTTTGCTTCAGCTTTTCTCCCAACAAGGCGACCCAACTGTCATCATAATTCACTGCGACGCTATAGGTCGTCGAGTCGCCTATGCAAATGATCCTGATTTCACCGGGCTCTTTTTCTTTCGGAACATCCATGGACCCTTTTTCGCTTCTAAAAAACCCGCCCTTGGGAATAAAATAACAGATGGGATCAAATTTATAGCCCCCCATCATAAAATGATCAAACCCTCCTACTTTCTGCATGATAGTTGCATAGGGCTGGGGCAGAGTTTGGGTTAAGTAACGGGTCAGGGAAAGGCTCAGAACGACACGAACGCCGCCTTCCAGTAGAAGAAGCGTCACGATCATGCTCGCGATAATTTTAAGACATAACGCGAGCGCCCTTTTGAATTTTTTCAGCATCTTGTCACTCTCGAGCATTCCAGGCAACAACACCTTCCGTCGCCGCAAATCGTTTTCCCTGTTCCGATCCGTTCAATGCGGCGGTGCTGCCCGTTTTCGCCAGAAAGGTCCCTTTTTTTTGTAGGCCAGGACCTCGGGGTTCAACGCGGGTTTGCTGACAAAACCTTTGCGAAGGCCGAGCCGCTCCACGGCCTCCATCACCCGGGCGACCCTCCGGAACCTCCCTTCCCGGTCCAAACCGTTCGCGTCCTTGAAAAGCATGGGTTCCGCGCTGCTGTCAAAAAAGACGCCATATTTTTCCCGGTTCTGGTCCACGTCGGTCTCGGGAAGCACGGAAAATCCGTTCACGTTGGCGACGAGGTCGATGTGGTCCTTGTTCGCCTCGAGGAACTTCAGGGTCTGCTGGAAATCTTCTTCCGTTTCCCCCGGAAAGCCCACGATGATATTCATGTGGGTGTGAATGCCGGCTTCATGGGACAAACGGAGGGCCTGGGACGCATCGTGGGCGGTGTAGCTCTTGTTCATGAGCTTCATGATCCTGTCCGAGGCGCTTTCCACACCGAACACAAGCGTGTGACACCCCGCCTGTTTCATTTTTTGAAAAAGCTCGAGAGGCATGTCTTTCCGTACGATCGCGTAGCTTTCCCAACGGAACCGGCATCCGGACCGGAGGACCAGGTCGCAAAATCCCGAGAGCTGACCCAGATTGCCGTTGCAGGAAAGGTCGTTGAAGTGGAACGTGTCGATGCGGTGGTTCGAAAGATGATACTGGATCTCGCTCAAAATGTGCTCCGGGGAACGGTGCCGGTATTTGGGCCAGATGAGGTAATCGATGCAGTAAGAGCAGCGCCGCACGCACCCGCGGCTTAAAAGCAAGGGCAGCGTCTTCGTCTCGTTGCCCGCGTCATAATCCTGAAGGTCAAAGCCCTCGAAGGTCGGGAAGGGGATGGCGTTCACGTCCGGGATCTCGATCGCCGGCTCGGGCTGTTTCTTTCCCAGATCTTTCGTCAAAAAAATACCCGGGCCGCTCACAAGAGGTTTTTGGTCATAAAAATCCCTGACGATCTTCAGCATAGGGGCCTCGCCTTCCCCCATCACATAAACGTCCGCGAACGGGGGCCGGACAAGGTCCCGGGGATGACGGAAGTAGGTCCCGGCCCCGCCAAAGACGATCAGTTTTTCCGGGTCCTTTTCTTTGATCTTCTGCGCGATCCGGTTCGCCACAAAGATACTGGTCACATTGACTGAAAATCCAATGATCTTTGTCCGGGTATACAAAAGGTCTTCGACGAACTGGTCGATCTCTTCGCGGTAGCTCTTTAGGATATTTTCCGCGATCTCGGACACAAAATAACGGTTATTGCATTCGATCTGCCAGAATTCCTTTTGTGCTTCGTCGCCTTGGTTGAAAAGCTTCACGCTGAGGTCGTAAACGCCGGCGGACACCCCGTGATGCTGCAGGTACCGGGAAAGATAAGCGACCCCGATGTGCGGCATCGCGGTAAAGAAAGGCGGCGCGATCACCAGCAGGAGGTCCTTACGGCCCGTGAGCCTCAGCGGTTCGCTTTCAAAATCGTTGAATCCGTTCATGGTCCTTTTCTAAATTTCTCCGTGAAGTTCAGGCGCGATCCGGGAAGTGGGCCTGGTAAGCCCTCTCCAGATTTTCCGCAGAAACGCTCCAATTGTACCGGGTTTCTGCCCGCCCTCTGGCGGCGGCTCCAAGTTCTTTCCGGAGGGCTTCATGGTCCGCTAATTTCAAGATGCCGCCCGCGAGAGCTTCGGCGTCACCCGGAGCGACCAGGATCCCGGCCCCTTCCACCATGTTCCGGACCTCCCCCACGTCGCTCGCGACGATCGGCTTGCCCGAAGCCAGATACTCAACGACCTTCAGAGGGCTTTTGCAACGGGTCACCTCATTGTCTTCAAAAGGCGCGACGCAAATGTCGGCCGCCGCGACATATTCGGGCACGTCCGCGTGGGGCACAAAGTCGGTGAAGATGACCCGGTCCATGACGCCCAGGTCCGCGGCGTAAGCCTGGAGCGGGCCCAACTCGGTCCCGCTGCCCAAGATCATGAACTTCAGTCCGGAACGGCCGGACTTTCCCGCGATGCTTTTGATCGCCTGCAGGAACTGCCGGACGTACTGGCAGGAATGCAGCTGCCCGTGGTAGAGAACGATAAGTGCGTCCTTGATCCCGTATTTTTTCCTCACCCCGCCCGGAAGCCTGTCGGGACGGAACTGCTGCAAGTCGCCGCCCACGGGGACCATCACCACTTTCTCTTTCCGTGCCCCGCGTCGCAAGGCCAGCCGCTTCAAGGCCTCACTTGCCACGCTCATGCTGTCGGCGAGAAGGGGAAGGCAGCGTTCCATCATGAAAAACGACAGCCCCGTCAGCAGGGTCGTCGGCGACTTGCGGCGGACGGATGCGTAAAAGATCTTCTCTTCCCAGTCGTCCCAGTCATAGTGAAGGGGCTTCCCGGTCCGGTAAGCCGCGAAGGCCGCGGGGACCGCCGCGTAAAAATGGCTTTTTTGAAGGTGGATCACATCGGCCCATGCCGCGAATTCGCAAAGCAAGGCCGTGTTTTTCCAGAAGGCCCGCACCGAGATCGCCCGGTCGAGCGGAAGGATACGAATGCCGCGGTACGCGTTCTCTTCGCGCCGGTTCAACGGAAAATAGACCAGCTGGACCTCGTGGCCTCTCTTGCCGAGTTCGTCCGCGAGTCTCAGGACCCGGATCGTCCAGGGCTCCATCGGGGAATAAAGATCGTGAGGATGGATCATCAGGATCTTCACGGTCAGCTCCCCGGGAACATGATGGTGTTGCGGAATTGTTTGACCCGACGCAGGTAAAAGGCGAGAAAAAAATGATAAATCAGTAAGAAGGTCAGCAGGGGCCAGCCCAGGATCCGTCGTCCGGGGAAAAATACGGTTTTTTTCTTTGGGGACGCGTCCGGTCTCTCTTTCCCCGGAACCTCCTGGAGCGGGCTGTCGCCGTCGTAAATGCCCACGAAATTGGCCTTGATCCTTAACTGTTTCATCCACGCGTACATGTCGCGGGCCCGGCGCTTCCGGACCTCGAACGTATTCGTTCCGTCGGCGGTCTCCCACCCCTCGCTTCGTTCCCGGCCTTCGGGAAAAATCACCCCGTACCTTTCGGGGAACATTTCGATCTCCGTGGAGGCCGTCACGTTGCAGGGGTTCAGGGACGACACAACGTCCACATAATCGCGTATTTCCTCAAGGTGTTTTTTTGTAAGCAGGAAATCATCCTCGGTTTCCCCGGGGAATCCCGTGATCAGGTTGATCCAGACATTGATCCCGGCTTCCTTGGTGCGCTTGAGGACGGTGCGGACCTCCTCGAACGTGAAAGGTTTCCGCATTTTTTTCAAGACGTTGTCGGCAAGGCTTTCCACACCGTAAATGATCGTGGTCAGGCCCGCCTGCCTTAGTTTTCTGAGAAGTTCCAGCTTCATGTCCGTCCGGATCACCCCCTGGCCCGTCCAGTAAACGCAGGTCCCCGAACTTATAAGCAGATCCGCCAAAGCCGCCAGCATCTTGAGGTCACCGTTGAACAAAAGATCGTTGCAGCGGAAGGCTTTTTTTCCGTAATGGTCGCGGACGTGCTTGATCTCTTCGAAGATGTTCCTCGCGGACCGGGCACGGTATTTTCCCTGCCACATGCTCCAATCGTTACAGAAAGCGCAGCGGTTGATACAACCGCGGGTGAACAATACCGGGAGCTCGTTCTGTTCGTCATATTTTTCGAGCGGCAGTTTTTCCCAATCCGGGAACGGCAGGGCATCAAGGTCTTGAATACGCCCGGGCATCACGATCGCGGCTCGGTCACGCGTGCCTCCCGGAACGACCCCCGGCCTTTTTACGGCGGCACCTTTCCCTGCCGCGAGAACGATCTCGAGGAAGGCCTCTTCCCCCTCTCCCAGGACAACGTAGTCGACCAGACCGGGATCAATCAAAGGTTCCCCGTTCAGACTGGACATGAGGAACCGGAACGGCATGCGGGTATCGTCGTGAAGAAAATTGCAGGAAGGCCCGCCGAACACGATGCAAAGGCCGGGGTCTTTCGCCTTCAAGGCCTTGGCGAGGGTCGCGGAGAAAAGGATGTTGGCACCGTTGACAGAAAATCCGACGGTCTTGAACCCTTTTTCCAGGATGTAGCGGGACCAGCGGTCGATCTCCCCCGAAAGGACCCCCCGGATGGATTCGAATTTGTCTTCCCTCGCCCACAAATGAAAGTTCTCCATCCTCCATAGAGGCCGGTGCTCGGGGGCGACGCTGTGGAAAAGCGTCACGTTCAGGTCCAGGATCTCACAGGGGACACCCTTCTTTTCCAGATAGGCCGCGATGTAAGCAGGCCCCATGGGCGGCAGGCAAGTTCCCCACATCGGGCAGACCACGATCAAGGCGTCAGCCGTCATTTTTTTCTCATGCCTCTTTTCAGTCCGGCGGTCAATTTCAGCAAAGCTTTTTCGGGAAAGGACAGCGCGTCGAGCTGCCGCTGCACCTGGCGGTTCCTCCCAATGTCGTCGCAACTCTTATAACACCCCATCCTGCAATCCGCGTCATTCCCGATCTGCCGGAAAAATTCATCCGTCACGTCGAACTTGAGGGCTTTCCGCCTGTATTCTTTTTGTTTTGACGCGTTCCATATTTCATGGAAAGAGCTCTCGTAAAGGTTCCCGACCGGGATCCGGTGGGCCTTGAGGCAGAAATTGACATCCCCGTCCGGCATGATACGGCTGAACACCCACCCGATATGGCAGGAGGACCCTAAAAATCCGGAATCATATTGCGCCTCGTCCGCCCCGGCATCCACAAGACGCCTCGTAAAATGTTCCAGGTTCAGGACCTTGACCGAGAGGTTCCCTTTCATGATCCGCTCACACTGAACAAGGACCTCCCGGCGCTGGTCCGGGTCCAGCAACAATTTGTCCGTCGCGCCGGGGATGGTATCGACCACCGTGAACTCCACGGCCTCCGAACCCGTTTCCTCGGCGAACGCCACCATGGCTTCGACCTCCCGGTAATTCAGGTTCGAAATGACGTTGTAGATCTTCACAAGAGGGCGGCCGTCTTTTTTGAGGGCGTTCAGCATCTTAAGCGTGTCTTTGATCCGGTAGAACGTCGCTTCGTCCTTGTTCGGATGCGTAAGCGCGTAAGTCTGGGGCGTTGCGGCCCAGACGCTCACCGTGAGCCCGTCCACCCCCATGTCCACAAGCTGTTTCACGACTTTTTCGTTCACAAGCGTGAAATTCGTGTTCACGCAGCACTCCAGACTCAACCCTTTGGCGTGCGCGAGGATGGGAAGGATGTCCGGGTGCATGAAAGGCTCCCCGCCTCCCGAGAAGTAAAGTTCCTTCGTCCCCATCCCGGCCAATTCGTCGAGCAAAGAAAAGACCAGCTGGGTAGGCAGGGTCTTATGTTTTTTGGCGCCTTTGTAGGCGCGTTCTTCGAGCAGGGGGGAGTTACACCAGCAGCCGATGCAGTTGTTGTTGCAATTACTGGTCAGGTCGATCTGAACGCAGTCGGGGCCTTTGAAAGCTTGGACTCCATGATAGATCCCGAGAGCGTTCAGCCAGCGTTTTTTCATTTTCCCGATGATGTCGAGCACTTTCGCCCGCCCCAAGAAAAAGTGGTGCTTCAGGTTCGCCGGCAGCAGCTGGCGCGGGTGGACTCTCGGTCCCAGCTCCTTGGCCTTGTAACGCACGAAAGAAAAAACCTTGAGCAGGGTCGCGACCGGCCCGTACGAACGGACGCTTCTTATGAATTTCGAAAAATATTGATCGGGGCCGGCCTCAAGATGCCGCGTATGCCAAAGGTGTTCGCGCCAGACGGCCTCTGCGCGCCGCCTTGCCTTTTGCAGGTCCTTCGCGCTGAGGGCCTCCGTACGCAACATGGCCTTGGAGTTCCCGTCGTAGTCGGCCAGGTTACGCGATACGATCTGCGCCCTGCGGTCCAGTTCTTCGTAATAGCGAGTGCCCGGAAAGGCCGTGTTAATCGAAAATTGCAGGGTATCGGGATCCAGGTCGATGGCGAAGTCGATCGTTCGTTGAATGGTCTCCTGAGTTTCACCGGGAAGACCAAAAGAAAAGGTCAGGTGCGTCTTGATCCCGAGCGACTGGGTGAACCGCACCATCCGCTCCGCCTTGCGGAGGTCCATGTTCTTGGCGATATTATCCACTAACCTTTGCTCGGCCGATTCGACCCCGTATTTGACCGCCGCCAACCCCGCCCCGCGCAAATGCTCCAGGATGTCTTCATCCATCAGGTCCGCCCGCGCCATCATCGCCCAAGGAACGTTCAAGTCCCTTCGCCGGATCTCGCGGGCCAGTTCCATCATCCTTAGTTTGCCGATGTTGGTGGTATCGTCGTCAAAATAGACCGAGCGGAACTTCAGGATTTTGACGAGATATTCCATTTCGTCCACGACCTTCGCGATCGTGCGCCCGCGGTAACGGTGACTCTGGTACATCAATTGGGGCCAAACGCAGAAAAGGCATTGATAAGGGCAGCCCCGGGAAGACCACATTTGAACGCTGGGTCCCGGGATCCCTCCCGGCGCGTCGTTGTACCGCCCCATCGGCAGTCCTTCGCGAAGCGGCCAGGGAAGGTCATCCAGGTTCTCCAGAAGTGGTCTCGGAGGGTTTTCTTTATATTGCCCGCTCTCGAGGTAGGTCAGCCCCCTGAGCCCGGAAAGGTCTTGTCCGGACTCGAGCCGCCGCACTAGCTCCAGTAAAGTGTATTCGTATTCACCTTTGAAAACGTAACGCACCCGCGGGTGTTTCTCCAGGAACCGCGGGTCCTGGATATGGGTCTCGGGACCGCATAAGGCCACCGGGAGGCCTTGCGGAAGTCCGCGCAGAAGGGCCAGGTCATTTTCCAGGGAGGGGGTCGAAGTCTCCGCGACCAGGAGGTCCGGGCTTTCTTTTTCTACAACACGCAAAAATTCCCCCGGGGGCATTTCCAGCGCCAAGGCGTCGATCAACCGGACCGTGTAACCCTCCCGCTTCAAAAGGGCCGCGGCGTAGGCGAGAAAAAAAGGGAACGGCAGGTAGCACTTCTCCTGGGGGGTTTTAATGTGAGGCCAGCGGGAACCCGCCCGGACCCCCCAATGCCCGCCTCTTTTCCAGGGCGGGTTCGTCAAAAGGATCTTCATGGTTTGTTCGAGGTCCCCTGAGACTCCACAAGGTCGCGTATCTCTTTGCTCAACGCGTTCGAATGATAGAGAGAGCGTTCAATGCTCGTCAGCATCCTGGCCACATCGTTCCTCATGCCGTAGATCAGCTCCCCGACGATAGCTAAAAGTCTCAGCACCAGGAACGCCACGATGCTGAACATGATCTTGATCCAGAATTTTGGGGACGCAAAGGAAAAAAGCTGGAACGCCATAGTGATTCCTACCACCAGTACGCCGTAAGAAAAAAATTTTAAAAATTGCGCCGTTCTCATCATAGCTTTTCCTCCTCATTCACAGTGATCGTTCCCTTAAAAAACTCGTAGTCCCCCGCCGCAAAAATGGCTTTTGCCCCTTTGTTGGCGCGCAGACAATGAAAAAGACGGCATGATGTGTCTTTGATATGCCCGGCATTTTCCACAACAAGCCGGTGCCCCGGCAAGGAGGCGGGCCGGAACATTATGCCGGGAAGGTCCCTGGAGAGTGCGGAGACATTCCGCTTGCCGTCCGAGACCGTACCCCAGGGGCAGATCCTGAAAAAATCATCCGCTGTGAATTCTTTCGGGAATTCTTGAGCTTCTTTGTCCGCGCGCCATCGTTTATAAGCTTCGCTCAGCATCAAAGCGGTCTCTTGTAAGTGAACGGAAGTGTCTTTGGAAATCCTCATCCCGACCGAGAAGAGAAGGCTCTTCTCATTCTCAAAAAAGATCTCCCAGGTCTGAGCAACAGGCAACCAGGGCCAGTGCCCTTTGACGATAAGCCTGTCTTTGGAATGCTCTTCCACCCTCCAGATCGCGCGCGTTGAATCAAACCACATGCCCTGCGAAAAGAGGGACGTATAAAGCCCGAACCCCACGGTCAACGGCTTCTGCTTCCAGGTCAGCTGGCACGCCCCCTGCCGGAACAGTGCTTGCAGCCGTCCCGGTCCCAGTTTCTGGACGGGCGGGGTTCCCCGGGGGCTCTCAGGCTTCTTGACCCCTGTTAAAAACCTCCCTCGAAAATAAAACCGCCGTTGCTTTTTTGCCGCGGGGATCTTTTCTTCATTGTCCCGGACGGTCAGAAAGTAAGGGCCTCGCGGCGATATTTCGCAGACCTTGTCGTCGTCAAAGGTCTCAAGTTTGATCCCCGATTTTCCCAAAGAAAAAAGCTTCCCTTTGTTCCCCCAAACCTCCTCCCCTAAAATGCTGCCTCCGCTTCTAAGGCAACATTCCGTGCGCTCGTTGTTCGTGGACAAAAAGTCCCGCGCTCGGGATTCGATCGTCAGGTCAATGGTCCCTCCCGAAATCACCGTAAAACGCCAGACCTGCATGATCCCTATAGGTTTGGGCCATTTTAAGAAACAGATAACCCCGGAATCGGAAATTTTACGGATCCTCCAGCTCGCAACCGAAGAAGAAACATCAACGTCGCCTTTCAAAAAAACAACCCTTAGGCCTTCGTCGCGGGTCAATTCGCACTCACGGTCGAAGATCCGTACGCGGCATGGCGCGATATCCAGCCTTAAGCCGCCATTTCCAAGCAGCGTGACAGGCGCGGCCTCCCGGATTTTTTTCGGGGCCGGACGCTCCTCCTTTGTGTCCGCGGCCCTGCCGTGCATCTTCCGCCGCTGCTCTTCGAGAGCGTTCCACGCTTCGCTTTCGGCCTTACGGCGTGCTACTTCTTGGCGGCTCCACTCCGCCACAAGAGCCTCGCGACGGGCTGACTCTTTCTGATCCCACGCTTCGCCATCCGCCCTACGACGCATTTCCTCCTGTCGACTCCACTCCGCCACAAGGGCTTGGCGCCGCACCATTTCTTCCTGATCCCACCTGGCGCGTTCCTTTTCCCTATCAATTTCGCGCCGTTTCGCCTCCAGGAGATCCCATTTCTTTCTTTCTTGGCGCCGCCGTTCCGTTTCCTGTTCCCTCCAACACTCCCAGTCCCGGGCTTCTTTCTGACGGCGTTCCTCATCTTCTCTCTCCCGGGCATCCATTAAAGACTTCCGGCGGGCCGCTTCCTCCGAGTCCCAAAGTTCAATCTCTTTGAGCCGTCGTTTTTCCTCCTGGCTGTTCCATTTTTCGCTTTCACTTTTTTGTCGCGTCTCTTCCTTCCGCTTCCAGGATTCGGTCTCTAAGCGCCGTCTTTCCGCTTCTTTTTTATTCCATGCCTCGCTCTCCTCCTTGCGACGCTTCTCTTCTTTGTCCCATTCCTCGAGCTCCCGCTCCCATCTCTCCGTCTCCGCCTTCCGACGCTCCCCTTCCTTCTGGTTCCAGGACTCGCTTTCCGCCTTCCGACGCTCCTCCTCCTGCCGAGTCCAGCCTTCAGCGTCTTTCTGACGGCGCTCTTCTTCCCGCTTGTTCCATGCCTCGCTCTCCTCCTTGCGACGCTTCTCTTCTTGCCGGGTCCAGCCCGAGGTCGCTTCCTGCCGTCGAAGAACCTCTTTTTCTCGCCAGGTCTCTTCGTCGGCCCGGAGTCTTTCGGCGAACTCTTTTCTTAAATTCTCTTCCCGGATCCGCCGTTGTTCTTCCTCCTGTTTTTTCCGGATTTCTTCATCCTCAGAGATCTTTTCGCCGAGGAACTTGTACCGTTCCTTATCCACTTTCAATGGCTTGACGTAACTCGCGATGACCTCGCCGATATCCCCGTCCCGGACGACCCGGCCTTCTTTGAGGTAGATGCCGCGCACACAAAGCTGTTTCGCAGCACCAAAATCATGGGTAACAAAAATAATGGTCTTCCCTCGTTCTTTCATTTCAAGGACCTTGTCAAAACTCTTGACCCGGAATTCGTCATCCCCCACGGCAAGACAGTCGTCGATCAAAAGGATCTGCGGGTCCACATGGATGGCCAGGCTGAAAGCGAGGCGAACATACATCCCCTGGGAGTAACAGCGGACCGGGGCGTCCACGAATTTCCCGATCGCGGCAAAGGCCAGGATCTCCTCCTGTTTGGCGACGATCTCTTCGCGGCTGAAGTTGTACAGGCTGGCGTTGAGGAGCAGGTTGTCGCGACCGGTAAGTTCCGTGTGAAAGCCCGCGCCCAGGTCCAGCAGGCTGGAAACCCGTCCGGAGGCCTTCACTTCCCCCTTTTCAGGGGTCAAAAGCCCCGCCAAAAGCCGGAGGATGGTTGATTTCCCGGCTCCGTTTGGACCGATAATGGCAAGGCATTCTCCTTTTCCCACCGTAAAAGAAACGCCTTTCAGGGCCTCAAATCTTTCGTGAAAGGTCTTCCCTTCGGTCTTGATCTCAAGATCGTAGGCCTCGTAGACATCCTTGAATTCAACGGCAAGTTCGCCCGGCATATCAGATCCGTTTTAAAAAGTCGCCTTTTTGTCTATAAAAGATCCCGTAACCCACGATCAATGAAACAACGCCGGCCCCCGCCGCTGCGAAAAGGTCTTTGGCCGCCAGCTCCGTTCCGAGCAGGGCACTGCGGTACAGGTTGATGAAAGGGGTCATCGGATTCCATTCAAAGATCATCCTATTCTCCGGAGAGATCATCTCGACAGAAAAGAACACGGGGGTCAGCCAAAGCCAAAATAAAAGGGCGGTGTTCAGGATCGGACTGATATCCCGGAAAAAAACATAGACCGCCGCAAAGAGGAGTGCGAGCCCTCCCGTAAAAAGAAGATGGAAGAAGAGCGCCGCCGCGAGCGGGGGGAGCGAACCGAAGCCCTCCGTCCCGGCCGAGATAAAAAAGGGCATGACCACAAGCAGTCCCAGCATTAAAAAAATGAAGTGGGTCAAGACCAGCGCCAAGGGGATGAATTCCCGCGGAGCGGAGAATTGTTTCAAAAGAGGGGCGTTGGCGGGGATCGAGACCACGGCATCCTGGAGGGAGCCGGCAAAAAAAGTCCACGGCAGCATTCCGGCAATGATGAAAAGATAGAAGTTCTCCGGGCCGTTTTTGAAAATATTGGTGAAAACATAGCTCACGATAAGGGCCAAAAGGAGCGGCGTGATAAAAGCCCATAGGAACCCAAGCGCCGAACCCACGAACCGGCTTTTCAGGTTCTTGGCGGTCAAACTCCAGAGAATATCCTTATGGATCCAGAACGTTTTGATCGGGTTCACGGTGTTTCCGGCGGATGCCCCGGGGAGGGCGGCAGAAACCCCCGACGCCGCCCGTGGCGATCTTTTTTCGGTTTTTGAGGGGTAATTCTACCATAGACCCCGCGATTCCAGAGATGTTTTCAAGGGGGTTCCGCCCTGGGGGAAAAAGTTCGGGACCCGTTACCCCTCCAAAAACTTGGGCAAAACCCGAGGACGGCAAAAAAGAAGGTAGGCCGCGGTATAAATCTCGTACAAAAGGACCGGCAACAAGCGCGGTAAAAAACATAACGCGGTCTCATTCTTGAGGATCATGCGGTAGCGGTTCTTGATCAAATTCACGAGAAGCTCGTCGCTTAAAAAACGCCAGGGCCGCTTTTTCCCCTCCCCGCCGCGTACCCGGGCCGACCCGCCACGCACGTGATACGCGACCGCTTCCGGAACGTACCGGGTCTTCCACCCCCGCTTTTGAGCGCGCCAGGCAAGGTCAAGGTCTTCAAAGAACATCTTGAACCTTGCGTCGAACCACCCCCCCTTTTCCCTCAGCTCATCCAACATCCTTCTCCGATAAAATGCCGCCGCACCGCCCGATCCGAAAACAAACCCCGGTTTGTCGAACTGCCCCCGGTCCGTTTGCCCGTACCCCCTTTCGTGGACGCCGTACCACGGATTCATGAAGATCCCCGTGCTATCAACCGTCTTTTGGTCCGGTCGCAGCAACTTGCCGGTCACCGCGCCGACATGCTCGTCCGCAAAAAAACCCCTGAGCGCTTTTTCGATGAAGTCTTTTTTCAAAAAAACATCGTCGTTGAGACACAACAGGTACTCCGCGCGGCTCGACTCGATGCCTTTGTTGATCGCCGGTCCGTAATAAAGGTTTTGCGGAGGGACATGGACCGTCGCGGAGGGACAGATCTCCTTCACCTTCCGGGTTAGCGCCGGATCGAGCGCGTTATTGACCACGATCATTTCCAGCGGCTGGTGGGTTTGCCGGCTCAAGGCGTTGAGGCAGGGGATGTAGTGATCCCTGATCCCGCAGGTGGGAACAATAACGCTTACGAGAGCTTCGGTCAAAATCAAAACCGCCTTTTCCGCTGGCCTTTAAAACTTAAAATCCTATGGTATGCACGCTACTTTTTGAATTGGAAGGTTTTGATCAGGTGGTCTAGCACGGACGCATACTTTTCATAGCGGGAGACAAGGGTCACAAAGGAGATCTCGTAGGAACGCCCGCCCCTCATGAAAAAGATCCTTCGCCCCTTGAGAGGGATCGCCTGGGGGTTGATCTGATGGAGGGGGTAATCTTCGTATTCGAACAGCGCACCCTGCGCCTTGACCCCGCCGACGTCCAGCCCCGTCTGGGAAGACGCCTTAAATTTTCTAAAGACCGAGGCCCGTTCCAGGTAAGCTTTCAGAAGCGCGGCAGCCGTTTTCCCTTCCGGGAGCGGTTTTACAGTAATGTGAATAATGGTCCTGAAACGGGTCCGTTCATCGACCTCTCCCCCGAGAAAAACCACATCGTACGTTTCCCTCCGCCCCCGGGACTCCACAGGATTCCAACCCGTCCCGGGATATTCAAACGTGAAATCAAGCGCCGGATTGTCCGTCTGAAAGGTCACATAGTTCATCGTCGCTTGTCCCTCGGTCCGCTTGTGAAACCGCGCTTCGCTTCCCCAAAAAATCGCAGCCGCCGCGGCCATGATAGCACAGGCGCCCCAGAAGATTGTCCGCCCTTTTTTTATTTGGATGACCATGGATCCCTCGCCGCCCCTAGTACTCCGTTAGTTCCTGTTCCGCATAAAGCATTCGAATGTATTCTTTCGCCTCGCTTTCGCTCCCACTATAGTGCTCCATTTCGATATCATAGCCATAACCGGGATTTTCACCGGTGCCGACGTCGATCGCCTGGGCGATGAAACCCTCCCATACTTGCCGCCCCGTTACAAAGGCATTGTACTCCTGATCGATCGAATTATACGCCCGGCTGGTCCCGTCCGGGGGCGTCCCATACTCCATCTCCTCTTTGGTGTGAAGCCACCACCAAGGGCCGTAATCATCAAGCCACCAAACGGCATGCAATATTTCATGGGCCAACACCGAGGCACATACGTATTTGTTGGATTGAATGCTCGTGCTGATCGTGATTTGGCCGGATATCCACTTTTCCCCTTCGGAATCCTCACCGTATTCGGGCAAATGGTATCCGAGCTCGTTCTCCTCCGTCGCACCGAAGGAAACTTGTATTTGATTCTCTGTGATCCAATCAACAAGGCCTTCGCCGGTCGTCATTCCGTCCGCGGCCAAAGGCGTGGCTGCCAATTTCAACACATCCAGAACGGCCGTGATGTCGGCCGCGTAACCGCTAAAGGCAGACTTTTGACTCACGTAGCGGGGAAGGTAGGTGCTACCTGTCAGGGTCACGCTACCCCCTCCTCCGCTCATGGCGCTCGAGGATCCTCCCGAAGAACCCCCCGAGGAACCTCCTGAAGAACCGCTCCCCGAAGACCCCCTTGAGATCGTCCCCGTGCCAAAGGGCGCATACCCGACAAAACC
>JAHQRI010000017.1 GCA_019052695.1 Candidatus Omnitrophota bacterium | reverse complement strand
CTGATCCGACCCGCTGGCTATTACAACATCAAGGCAGACCGGTTGAAGCAAATGACAGGTTTTCTGTTCCGAGAGTACGGGGGACGGATCCATCGGATGCGGCGTGAAAAGACCGGTGTGTTGCGTGAGAAGCTCCTCGGGGTCAAAGGGATCGGGCCGGAAACGGCGGACTCTATTCTTCTGTACGCCCTGGATAAACCATCGTTTGTGATCGACGCGTACACGCGGCGGGTTTTCTCACGCCACGGGATCGCTGGTGAGGGCCTTGATTACGACGCTTGGCAGGATATTTTCGTCAAAGCGCTACCGCGTCGTTTGGGGCTTTATAAGGACTATCACGCGCAGATCGTTCGCGTCGCCAAGGGCCATTGCCGCACGCAACCCCGGTGCCGGGCATGTCCCCTCAAGAGTTTTTTTGAGGCGGCCGCGCGTAAAAAGAATAAAATTCCGAGGCAATAGTGCCGTTAAAAAAAACGGGTTGTAAATATAAATGACGTTAACCGCGTTCCGTCGCGTGAGGGGGTGAGACATGGCCCAAGGCGTCCGGAGAAAGATCGGCGAGATCCTCATCGAGGACGGATTGCTGACCAAAGAGCAGCTGGAGGAAGCGCTTGCCTTTCAAAAAGAAAAAGGCGGCCTTCTTGGACAGGCCCTCATTACGAAGCGTTTTGTGGATGAGGATGCCTTGATCAGCGCTTTAGGGAAACAGTTCCGAATTCCTTTTCTGTCGTTAAAACATTATGCGGTCCATCCCGACATGGCGGAACTGCTCCAAGCCGAATTTTGTCATAAGCACTTGCTCGTTCCCTTTGACTGCGATAGCAAAAAGGTTTATTTGGCGGTGGGAGACCCGATGAACGAGAATGCGGTGGAGGAGGTGCGGCGGTTGACGGGCCGCGTCCCGCAGGTCTTTATCGCAAAGATCTCGGAGATCCTCAATGCCATTTATTTCCTGCACCACGAAACGGCGCCCTGAGCGGGGCTGAGGGGATCATGGAAAAGAACGCCGGGTCGTTACCGGACCTGAAAGAGGCTCTCGTGACAGGAGGTATTTCCCGAGCCGAGGACGTCCAGTGGGCGATCCGCGAATACGAAAAAGGTCCCCGGAAGGGAAATTTCTTGGACCTCCTGCTGGAGGCCGGTAAATGCAACGAGAAAAAACTGGTAGAACTTCTCACGGCGCAGTACAGCTACGGGCTCGTCAGCCTGAAGATGTTCGTCAGCCACTGGGAAGTCCTCAAATTGGTCCCGAGGCGGTTCGCTGAGACCTATTGTTGTTTACCCGTGTCCCTGCACGAAAAGACCCTGACGGTGGCCTTCGCAAACCCCACGAACCTGCGCGTTATCGACGAGGTCCAGGTGATCACGGGGCGCCGGGTGCGCGTGGCGGTCGCGGAATACTCTCTTTTAAAAGAGAAGATCCGGACCTCCTTTGAAAGTATCGGTGAAGCGTCCGAGCCGCCGGTCGTGCCAATTGCCGAGGAAAGCTCCGAAGAGCTAGGGATGATTGCCAAACTGGTCGAAGGTGAAGTCTTCCTGGACAAGCAGGAGCAGGTCTCCGATCTCATGGAGATGGCCAACCTGGCGCCCGTCGTGAAGCTGGTGAACATGGTCCTTTCGGAAGGGGTGCGGCGCCGGGCTAGCGATATTTTTATCGAGCCCTGGGAGAGTTTCGTCCGGGTCCGCATTCGGGTCGACGGTGTCTTAGAAGAGATCGTGAAACCGCAGAAGAATTTCGGCGCCGCGATCGTCTCCCGGATCAAAATCATGAGTAAACTGAACATCGCCGAGCACCGGGTCCCGCAGGACGGACGCTTCAAGGTCCGGACGCAGGGCCGTGAAGTGGACATGCGCGTGTCCGTTCTCCCGTCCAGTTTCGGCGAGAAGGTCTGTTTGCGCGTGCTGGACACGGGGACCCAATCCCACGACATTGAAAAGCTCGGATTTACGGAGAAAGAGCAGGCGATCATTAAATCATGCGCAGAAAAGCCCCACGGCATGATCCTGGTGACGGGACCGACAGGCAGCGGGAAAACGACTACGCTCTATTCCGTATTGAAACATCTGGATTCCCCGAAGGTGAACATCACGACCGTCGAAGATCCGGTGGAGTATCAAATATACGGTATCAATCAGGTCAACGTCCGGGAATCCATTGGTTTGACTTTTCCCGCGGCCTTAAGGTCCATTTTGCGGCAGGACCCCGATATCATCCTGATCGGTGAGATCCGTGACGCGGAGACGCTGGATATCGCCGTCAAGGCCGCACTGACCGGGCACCTCGTGCTCAGCACGCTCCACACGAACGACGCGGTCAGTTCCGTGACGCGGATGGTGAACCTCGGCTTGGAGCCGTTCCTGATCGCTTCGACCGTCCTGATGATCTCGGCACAGCGACTTGTGCGCCGGCTCTGTCCCCGTTGCCGGGTCTCGTATGAGCCGGACTTTGAGACCTGCGTGGCCGCGGGGATTGATCCGAAAAAAAAACACCAGCTTTGGAGGGCGAAGGGGTGCTCGCATTGCCGGCAAATGGGATACCAGGGGCGGAGCGTGATCACCGAGATCCTTGAAATGACCCCCCGCATCCTGGAAATGGTCATGCAGGGGGCCTCCATGGATGAACTGGCACGGGCGGCCCGGGCCCAGGGGATGAACACCCTCCGCGAGTCGGCAATCGGGAAAGCGTTAGCGGGTGAAACTTCTCTCGAGGAGGTCTTCCGCGTGACGACAGAGGACCAAGCGTCCCAAAACCGGGACGAGGGGGTCGCGCCATGATCGATAAAAAGGCGCTGCGAGAATGGATGGTCGGCTTGGGTCTCTCGGCCGCGGATTGTGACCGTGTGGAAGGGGAGGCCTACAAACACGGCGGCAGCGTCGCTCAAACGCTTTTCGACGAAAAACTGCTGCCGGAAGATGAGGTGATCGAATTTCTGAGTTTGGTGACTGGGATCCCCACGATCCACCTTCGCGGGGTGCAGCCGGATGTCCCTGTGCTCCAATTGCTGCCTCGAAAATTCGCCGAGCAGCATCGGGTCCTTTCCCTGGCCCGTATCGGGAAGCTCTTAACGGTCGTGACCTCCGATCCTTTCAAGCTCAGGACCTACGATGACATCAAACGCATTACGGAATGCGACGTCAATCTTGTCTTGGCCGCGCCTTCGAAGATCCTGGAGGCCTTGGACCATTTTTACGCGGCCGGTAAAAACTTTTCGGAGTTCGTCGGCGAAACGGACGAAGAGGCCGTGGAAGTGGTCGCCACACAAGACGCCGGGTCTGCCGGTTCGCCGGCGGTGGAGATCGGTGTCGATGATGCCCCGGTCATCAAGATGGTCAATACCGTTCTCGAGAAGGCGATCCGGTCGAGGGCTTCGGACATCCATCTCGAGCCCTACGAGCGGGAGTTCAGGATCCGGTATAGGATCGACGGCGTTTTGAAACAGGCCTTTTCTCACTCTTTGGATTTTTACGCAGCTCTCGTGGCCCGTACGAAGATCATTTCGCAGTTGGACATCACGGAAAAACGCGTTCCGCAGGACGGCCGCTTCCGTTTGGAGCTTAAGGACCGCCAGATCGATTTCCGGGTTTCCGTGCTGCCGACCTACTTCGGGGAGAAGATGGTGCTTCGCGTCCTCGACCGCAGCGGGATTAAGTCAGGGCTCGACAAGCTGGGATTGACGGAGACCCCGACCCGCGCGCTGGCGGAAGCGATCAAACGGCCATACGGGATGATCTTGGTGACCGGGCCAACCGGGAGCGGCAAATCGACCACGCTCTACTCGATCATGAATTCCCTGAACACGCCGCAGAAAAACCTCATGACGGTGGAGGATCCTGTGGAGTATCAGGTCGAGGGGATCACCCAAACCCAGGTGCAGCCCGAGATCGGGCTGACGTTCGCCAGCGGTTTGCGTGCCCTGCTCAGGCAAAGTCCGGATATTGTGCTGGTGGGCGAGATCCGGGACACGGAGACCGCCGATATCGCCGTCAAGGCGGCCTTGACGGGGCACCTTGTCTTCAGTACGTTGCATACGAACAGTGCGGCGGGGGCGATGACCCGGCTGATGGACATGGGGGTCGAGCCGTTCCTCATTGCGTCCTCGGTAGTTTGCGTCTCGGCGCAGCGCTTACTTCGCCGCATTTGTCCCGATTGCAAAATTCCGGCGACGATCCCTCCCGAGGTCTATAAACGCTTCCAGATCCCCGAACAAGATTACGAGGCGATCACGCCGTACAAAGGAAAGGGCTGTCCGAAGTGCAATCAGACCGGCTATTTTGGCCGCGCGGCGGTGAGCGAGGTCTTGCTCGTGGACCCTGAAGTCCGCCGCCTCGTGATTCAGAAAAAATCAAGTAATGTTATTCATCAAGTTGCCGTAGAAAAAGGGATGGAAACGCTTTTCCAGAACGCAATGGGGCTCTTCCGCGCCGGAGTGACGACGCTGGAGGAGGTGTTGCGCGTCACGACGCAGGGGTGATATGCCGTCCTACGAATATTGTGTGAAAGACAAAACGGGGAAGGATGTCCAGGGCGTTCTAGAGGCCGAAGATTCCACGGACCTTGTCAAGAAGCTCAAGGCCCAGGGCTTTCTCGTCGTCCGCATCCAGGAGGTCAAAAAGGCCGCTTCCATTCTCAGTCTTGAAAAAGGGCCCGTTGCTAAAAAGGCCGGGGGCAAGAGCGGTAACGTGAAGCTCGATGACCTTGTGGTCTTCGCACGCCAGATGACGACACTCGTCGCGGCGGGCATTCCTCTCGTGCAGTCGCTGGACATCCTCGCGGACCAGGTGGATAAAGAAAAGTTCCGCGTCATCCTGAGGAAGATGCACCAGGACGTCCAAAGCGGGAAAAGTTTTTCGGAAGCCATGGTGTCCCACCAAAAGGTTTTTTCCATGCTGTTCGTTCATATGGTCCGGGCGGGGGAGATGAGCGGAAAACTTGAGGAGATCCTCGATCGGGTCGCGGTCTACTTCGAAAAATCCAGCGCCTTGCAAAAAAAAGTCCGAGCGGCTCTGATGTATCCGGCCGCGGTCTCCACCATGGCCTTTGGGATCACGTTCTTTATGCTGGCGTTCATCATTCCTAAATTCGCGACCATCTTCGAAGGGCTCGGGGCAAAGCTGCCGACCCCGACCCTTATCCTGATCTCTATCAGCCGGTACCTCGCCGCACACTGGTGGTGGATCCTGGCTCTTTTAGGGGGCGGTTTTTTTCTGTTTTCACGCATCATCCGCTTACCGGCAGGCCGGCTTGTCTGGGATTCGTTCGTCCTCCGGATGCCGGTCTTTGGTCCGATCATACTTAAGGTGGCGGTGAGCAAGTTCGCGAGGACGTTGGCAACGCTCGTCAAAAGCGGGGTGTCGATCCTCGCGGCGCTTGAGATCGTCATCAAGACTTCCGGGAACGCGCGCATCGAAAAGATCATCGTGGACCTCATCGCGTCGGTCAAACGAGGGGAGACCATGGCCACGCCGCTCGATAAGAGCAATGTATTCCCCAGCATGGTCGTCCGGATGATCGCGATCGGTGAAGAGACCGGAGAGCTCGAAGAAATGCTTTCGAAGATCGCGGATTTCTATGACACTCAGGTCGACGCTGCTGTATCCGGGTTGACCTCGCTTATCGAGCCCCTGATCATTGCCTTTCTTGGAGTTGTTATTGGCGGTATTGTCATTGCCTTGTTCCTGCCAATCCTTACCCTGACACAAAACATCAAATAGTTGCCCTTTAAAAGTGTTTAGTTGTCATTTAAGCGCTCTTAAAAAGTATAAAATTCAACAATTTATAGTATATTTGACTGTCTATTGTAAATAAAGATCATAAAAGCTATATTTGTGATAGGCCACAAAAAAAGGAGAAAAAAACAATGTTCATTAAACTGAATCAACGGGGTTTTACGTTGGTGGAGATCATGATCGTGGTGGCGATCATTGGGTTGTTGGCGGCCATCGCCATACCCAATCTGTTGCGTGCCCGATTGAACGCCAACGAAGGTGCGATCAAGTCCGATCTGAGGACGTTCAGTTCGGCGAATGAAAGCTATCGAGCGGCCCAACCGGTTCCGACGTACGCGCCGGATGTGGTGGCGTTGACGACGTCGACGGCGACGAGTCCTGCGTATTTGGACCCGTCTTGGACGTCGACGAACGGGAAGCACGGTTATCTCGTGACGGGGGGCGCTTACCAGGTCGCGGATGCGCCGGCGTCGACGTATTCGTTCCTGGCGGTCCCGGTGACGGTGGGATCGACAGCGACGAATACGTATTGTGTGGACCAGACGGGTATCGTGTACGGCCCGGATGCGTCCGGCACGATGCCGACGGCGTCCGCCGCGGGGTGCTCCGGAGGTTTGCCGATCAACAGCTAACTTCGGGGCGTATCAAAAACGCTACAAAGGCCGTCCCGCCGGAACAAGGCGGGGCGGCCTTTCTTTCTTCGGCTGCAGCATCAAAAGTGTTCCGGGCGGTACCGCTGAAAATTTTTGTTCAGTTCCAAGTCCTTTTGCCGTATCATAGTTCTGGTAATCAGTGTTTTGTGGTCCATAAACACAGGAGGAATTCAATGTTCATTAAACTGAATCAACGGGGTTTTACGTTGGTGGAGATCATGATCGTGGTGGCGATCATTGGGTTGTTGGCGGCCATCGCCATACCCAATCTGTTGCGTGCCCGATTGAACGCCAACGAAGGTGCGATCAAGTCCGATCTGAGGACGTTCAGTTCGGCGAATGAAAGCTATCGAGCGGCCCAACCGGTTCCGACGTACGCGCCGGATGTGGTGGCGTTGACGACGTCGACGGCGACGAGTCCTGCGTATTTGGACCCGTCTTGGACGTCGACGAACGGGAAGCACGGTTATCTCGTGACGGGGGGCGCTTACCAGGTCGCGGATGCGCCGGCGTCGACGTATTCGTTCCTGGCGGTCCCGGTGACGGTGGGATCGACAGCGACGAATACGTATTGTGTGGACCAGACGGGTATCGTGTACGGCCCGGATGCGTCCGGCACGATGCCGACGGCGTCCGCCGCGGGGTGCTCCGGAGGTTTGCCGATCAACAGTTAAGGTCCGGCATGGCATTGCGGCATGTAAGATCAAACCACCCTGCTTTAAGTCAAAGCAGGGTGGTTTTTTTTACGGATTTCTGATAAGGTCTCCCCATGGACATCAATTTTAAGCCGCTTCGTGACGGGTGTTGTAAGGTTCTTGATGACGCCAATCGGCTGGCGTGGCGGTTCTTCCCCAAGAAGATCGTCGACCCGCGCATCACGGTGTGCGACATCGGTAGGTCCAAGACGGTCCTTCTCGAACTTCTGAAAAATTCCGATCATCTTTTCATTAATCGCTTTGAGATCATTCATAATTCGTTCCAGGAGCAGAAGCCGTCGTTGGTGCTTAAGCCTTACTTTGACGGTAAACGGTTCCAGCGGGAAAGGATCCGGGTCGCCCTGAAGGGGCACGGGGTCGTGATCCGGTTCATCCGTTTTCCGAAGATGAAGTTCGAAGACCTCGCCAGCGCCTTGAAGTACGAGGCGGAACAATACATCCCGTTCGAATTGAGTGACGTTGTTTTTGATTTCGCGGTTGTGGAGGACCACATCAAGACCGACGAGGGGGAGAAGATGGAGGTCATGCTGGCCGTGATCAAACGGCAGCAATTGGAGTCCACGCTCGAGATCTTCCGGAACATGGAATGCCAGTTGGCGGTCGTTGATGTAGACGTTTTGACCGCAATGGCGGCTTTGGAATATTTCCACCCGGAGGATTTTTCGGGTCACATCGCGATCCTGGACCTCGGGACCGAGATCTCGACCCTGGGCGTCGTGCGCGACGGAAAGCCGCGATTCATCCGCGGGATCTCGTACGGTTCGTATGACCTTCAGAAACGGCTCAAGACCCGGTCGAACCTGAGCGACGAGATGATCCGTCTTTTTTTTGAAAAGAACACGGTGCCCACGCCGGAGGCCGAGCAGGCACTTGTTGAAAGTCTCGAAGGGCTGATCGGGGACCTTCGCGTTTCCTTTGATTATTATTACGACCAAACGCCGAACGTGAAGCCGATCGACAAACTCTATTTGTGCGGGGGCGCTTCGCAGCCGCCGGTCCTGAAGGCGCTTAGCGCGGGTCTTCAGATTCCCGTCTGCTGTATGGACGTCATGAAAAAAGTACGGTTCGCGCCGGAGGTCGATGAGAGCCAATTTAAGGCCGCCTTGCCGCTTCTGCCCGTGGCCCTGGGCCTGGGGGTCCGCGAGGCATGATCCAGGTCAACCTTCTTCCCCCGGAGTTTCGCAAGGCGAACAAGAAGATCACGCCGATCCCTTACCTTCCTCTGGTCGTACTCGGGGGAGGCCTTTTCACACTTCTGACGCTTTTCTTCTACATCGATTTTTTGGCGGCAAGTTACACGCACGGGACCGTCAAAAAAGAGTGGCTCCGGCTCAACCCGCTCATGGCACAGCTTAAAACCCTGGAAAAGCGCGTGGACGGCGAATTGAGAGTCGAAAAGGACTTCTTGGACGCCCACGTGTTCAACACACTGCCGGTGACCCAACTGATGATGTGGGTCAGTGAATCCCTGCCGTTGCGGGGGTGGCTGACCCATTTTGAGTTCGAACGTCAGGGGGAGGGATGCCATCTCGGCTTGGAAGGTGTCGTGTTCCCGGCCAATAATCAGACGGGGATCGAGCAGATCGAGATCTTTCTTCACGCGGTCAAAAAACGGTTGCCCGCGGCGACCTTGAACCTGACCACCTCCAAGGCGAACGTCTCGGAAGGCGACGGGACCGCGTTTGTGGCCAATTTTGATTGGGGAACGGTGAAAAAGCCATGAAGAGCTTGCGATCGGTCACCCCGACGGACATTTTAGGAATGCTGAAAAGTGTCGATAAAAAAACGTGGGCGGTCGTGGGGGCGGCCGTCGTAGGAGCGGGCGTGTTGTGGCTCGGGATCATCGATCCGGCGTGGCTGGCAAGACCGGCGTTGCGCCGCCAGATCGAGGACATGCGGAGACAGATCATTCAGGTAAGCGGCCTGAACGAGAAAAAACCGCTCTTAGAATCGAACCTTAAGGAGTTCAATGATCTTTTGAGAGAGACGCAGGCGCGGCTTTTTACCCCCGATCAGATCGGTTTGCTGTTAGGGCAAGTTTCCAAGATGGCGAAAGAATCGCGGGTCGAGGTCATTGCCTCGCGGCCGCTCGGAGACAAATTGGTCTACCCGGCACCCTACAACGCGAAGTACGCGGCGCAGGGGTACGAGTTCACGGTGATCGGAGGGTACCATGAACTCGGCGGGCTTATCGCAAGGATCGAATCTCATGAAAAACTTTTGCGGGTGCATCGCATGAATCTTAGCGTTCCCGACGAGGCCCAAGGAAGGATCCGCGCCGAACTCAAGGTCCTGGCTTTCACGGTCGCGCCCCCGTTGCCTCCCGGGAAAGCGACGGCGCAGAAAGCCCCGAATGTCAAAAAATAAAAAAATCATCTTCTTTGCTTTTTTTCTCGGCGTTGTCGGTGTAATATCTAGCGTCAGCGCGGCGGATATCGTTTATGAGGCGGGCGGGCGCCGTGATCCTTTCAATAAAAGCGCTGGGCTTGCCGCGGCGGGTTCGTTGGCGCCCGGCTTGAGTGGTTATCTTGAGGGGATCATTTATGACCCCGTGAAACATTCGTACGCCGTTTTCGGCGGAAAGACCTACCGCGTCGGGGAACGGGTAGGCGATGCGACGGTGTTAAAGATCGAAAAGGACAGTGTATTAATACGTGTGAACAATGAAGAACGAACGCTTCGCATTCGGGACTGAGGAACATCCATCCATTAAGAGACATCACGTCACGGAGGATCGCATGAACAGGAATTGCCTTGGAATTCGGGTCATCGGGGTCGTTGTCGGGTGCTTGATCGCGTTACCGCTCGCTTTCGCGGAAACGACGCCGCCGTCGGCCGCGGAACCTGACACGACCGTCACCTTATCGACGGAGGCTTCCGTCACGGTCACGGCTCCCGTGCCGCAACCAGAGGAGGGGGTCTCTCAAGGGACGAATCCCGACACGATCAGCCTGGATTTCAAGGATGCCGATATCGCGAGCGTCCTTCGCATTCTTAGCATGAAAAGCAATATCAATATCGTGACGGGGCCGGAAGTCAAGGGGCTCGTCACGGTGCGTCTGGATAACGTTCCTTGGGAAAAGGCACTGGACGTTATTTTGCGGACCTACGATTACGTCTACGAACGCGACGGGAACGTAATCCGTGTCACGACCCGCGACCGGATGAAGCTCGAGCCGGTCGAGACCCGGACCTTCGTGCTGAATTACTCGAAGGCCGCGGAGATCCAGTCCGCGATCCAGGACATGTTGACCGAGCGGGGGAAGATCAAGGTGGCCGCCCGGACGAACATGGTCGTCGTGACGGATATCCCGACGAACCTCTACCGGATCGGTGACGTGATCCAAAAGCTCGATAAGGTCACCGAGCAGGCCTACATCGATTCAAAGATCGTGAAGACCGACCTCTCCAACACAGAAAAACTGGGGATCGATTGGACCCTCGCGGCTCAAATGACGGGCGCGAGCCGGCCGACGACATTCCCATTTCCGTCGGACGATCACGGCATCCCCGCTTCCGCGAAGCAGTTTTTTCCTTTGACGGCAACAACCGTGGCACCGAACCCGATCGATGCCCGCAATATGCCGATCATCAAAGCGGATAATATGGGAACTCAGCCGACTTTTACATACGGAACGCTTGATTTCTCATCCTTCGCCGCCGTGCTCAATCTCTTAGAGACTCGTGTCAATACGAAGGTCGTCTCGAATCCTCGTATAGTCGTTTTAAATAATCAAACCGCGATGATCCAGGTCGGGCAGGAGATCCCGGTTCCGAGTTTTGAGCGGAACGAAACGACCGGGAGCATGGAGGTCACGGGTTTTAACTACCGGAACACCGGCGTCGTGTTGAACGTGACGCCGCACATCAATACCGCCGAGGAAATTCTGGTCGATCTGACTCCCGAGGTCAGTGCGGTCGGCATCAATCAGGAGTTCGGTGTGGGACAGATCCAGGCCCCGCGCTTTGACACAACAAAGGCGAAGACCCAAGTGTTGATCGAAAGCGGCCAAACGATCGCGATCGGCGGTCTCTTGACCGATCAAACGAACATTACGGAGAAAAAAGTGCCGTGGATCGGGGACATCCCGCTTGTCGGGAAGATTTTCCGTTCAAAAAATCCTTCATCGACGACGAACCCCAGCACGCAAAAGGTTGAAACGCTATTTTTTGTAACAGTTACGACGGTGGACTCTCAGGGGCAAACTGTGCCGAAAAAGGACACCGGAAAAGACGAGTCGCAACAAACGCAGGCGGGAAGTGCTCAGGCCCAGACGGCTGCCGCGCCCGCTCCGATGAGCTCCTCGAAGATAGTCGTGACAAGTCCAACGCCCGGGGTTAGCGCAGCTTAAGGCGAAACGCCTACCGTTACCGCATGGCCGGTCCCCGAAAGGGGCGTTGTATGGGTCCGCTGCAATTGTGAGGAAGTGAAGACTCGAGTTTTCCGTACGTGTCCTACCCAGACGTCTCTGCGGTTCATCCATGATCAAAGGTGCCCTAGCGCATTTAATGCTGCGCCTCGGTTTTTCCGCAACAGAACGATCGGTGATCCGATCATAGGAAAGGAATAGGGAATAATGGAACGGAAGATCTTAGTCAGTCAAGACGCGAATGAAAGGCAGGTGGCGATCCTCGAAGACGGCCACCTGGAAGAATTCTATATCGAGCGCGGGGACTCCAAAAAGCTGTTCGGCAATATCTACGAGGGGGTCGTCAAGACCGTCATCCCCGGGATCGACGCGGCGTTTGTGGATATCGGGACGGGTAAGGACGGATTTCTCTATGTGGGCGATGCCTTGCGTTCCCCCCTCGATCTCGACGCCGAGTTCGACGACGATGAGAACGGACAGAAACCGCAGGGAGCCGCGGAAGTCAAAACCGAAGGCCAACCGGGCGGCAAGCCGGAGGGAAAGCCCGAGGCAAAGTTTCATGAGAAGAAAGACTTCGGACGCGGGGGCAGGAATCGTCATCACGGGCGTCAACCGTTCCGCCGCCGGCCGCGGATCGAAGAAGTGCTCAAGGTCGGGCAGAAGGTCATTGTCCAGGTCGTCAAAGAGCCGCTCGGGAACAAGGGCCCGCGCCTGACAACGCAATTCTCCATTCCCGCGCGATATCTCGTCATGATGCCGGGGGAGGAAAAGATCGGGATCTCGCGGCGCGTGGAAAGCCGTGCCGAGCGTGAGCGGATCCGCGGCATTTTCCGGAACCTCGAGATCCCGAAAGGGGTCGGGTTCATCGTGCGGACGAACGCGGAAGGCAAAAGTGAAAAAGACTTCGTTCGCGACATCCGTTATCTGGTCCGGCTCTGGAAGAAGATCCACGGCGCGATCTCACAGAAAAAAGCGCCCGTGATCATTCACCAGGAGTTGGGGCTTGTCGAGCGGGTGATCCGGGATTATGTGACGGAAGACACGACGAAGATCGCGGTCGACCACCCGGAGGTGTTCAAAAAGATGAAGCGTTTCCTTGAGATCTACATGCCGGGCCAAGACATGAAGATCGAGTTTACGCGAGAGCAAGGAAGCCTGTTCGAACGGCATAACATTGAGAAGGAGATCGAGCGCACGTTCCAGAAGAACGTGTACTTGAAATCAGGCGGGCACATCGTGATCGAGCAAACGGAAAGTCTCGTTGCGATCGACGTGAACACGGGCAAGTTCACCGGAACGAAGGGGCTCGAGGAGACCGTCTTCCGGAACAATATGGACGCGGCCCTTGAGATCGCCCGACAATTAAGGCTTCGCGATGTCGGCGGGATCATCATTATCGATTTTATCGACATGGAGCAGTCGGGTCATCGGCGCGCGCTTCTGCAGACCTTCAAAGAGGCGGTCAGCAAGGACCGCGCCAAGACCCACATCCTGCAGATCTCGGAGCTGGGCCTCGTTGAGATGACGCGCCAGCGGATGCGTCCTTCGCTCGAGAGCGCCGTCTATGACACGTGTCCTTACTGCGAAGGGAAAGGGATGATCAAATCGAACGCGACGATGGCCATCCAGGTCATCCGGGACCTGCGCCGCGCCTTGCGGAACACGCGGGACCGCATCCTGAGCGTGTATGTTCATCCGGATGTCGCGGAACGTCTTCTCCAACAGGAAAAGAAAGCCTTGCGGCTGCTTGAGAAAACGACGGGGAGCCGTATTTCGGTCTACTCCGAGCCTTCGGCCCACCGCGAGGACGCGAACATCACGTTCATCAAGTAGGCGGGAGCGATGCGATCAGGCGCGGACACGGTGGCGCAACGGTCTCCGGTTCATTCCGAAGGAGGCCCGGTCGGCTCTGGAACGATCGGTTGGCGATCGGGGGCCCTCATCCTGCTGCTTTACGCGGCGGTCGGCCTGTTGGTCTACTCCAATAGCTTCCGTGCGGATTTTCATCTCGACGACTACGTGTCGATCGGTAAGTTGGGCGGGCAGATCAGTGTGTCCGATCTTTGGGGCCATCCGAATTGTTCTAAGAGACGTTTGCTTCCCGACCTGACGCTGGCACTGAACTACCGGCACGGTGGAATGCAGGCCGAGGGGTATCACGCGGTCAATTTGGCGGTTCATGTCCTGGCCTCTTTTTTCGCGTTCCTTTTGTCCTGGCTGACGTTGAATGCCCCGGTGTTCCGGACGGTCCCTTTACCCGTCTCACGTGGCGCGGTCGCCCTTTTTTCCGGGCTGGTCTTTTTGTGTCATCCCCTCCAAACCGAGTCCGTGACCTACATTTGCCAGCGTTACACCTCGATTGCGGGGTTCTTTTACCTCGCGGGACTTTTTCTTTACGCGGCTTACCGCCTTTCGAGAAAAAAAGGGTTTTTTTACGGCGCGCTCGCGGTCGCGGGATGCGGGTTCCTTTCCAAAGAAAGTTTTTACACGTTCCCTTTTGCCGTCCTGCTCTATGAGGTCTGTTTTTTCAGGGAGGGTCCCCTCGTAAGTCATTTATCCCGTCACCGGGAGTGGCTGTTTTTCCTCGCGGCATCGGTCCTTGCGTTCTTTGTGACGCAGGCGGGCAGCACGATCGTCACTTACGGTCAGAAACTTCAGGACCACTTACCGCGAATGACCTATTTGATGACCCAAGGGGGGGTCTTAGTCGGTTACTTAGGTCTTCTTTTTTTGCCGTACCCTCAGAATTTTCATTGGGATGTCGCGATCCAGCGGTCTTTTTTTTCGTGGCCGGTCATCTTGCCCTTGATTGTGCTTCTGGCGGTGCTGGGGGTTGCGTTCTTTTGGTTCCGAAAACGCCGGCAGATCGTTCTTTCGTTCGCGATCCTCTGGTTTTTCCTGACGTTGGCCATCGAGTCGAGTTTTTTCCCTTTGGAAGACCTGATGGTGGAACACCGGTTATACCCCACACTATTCGGTTTCGCGTTCGCTCTCGTGTATTACATATCGACGCATGTCCGGTCCCGGCGGAAATATGCCTATCTCTCGGTCTACGTAGCGTTGCTTGCGCTGATGACCTACCAACGTAATGCGGTCTATGCGACTCATCGGACCCTGTGGACCGATGTCGCGACAAAATCGCCGCATCGTTACCGACCCTGGTCGCAGCTCGCGATCGATGCCCGGTCCGCGCGGGATGATGCGGCGGCTTTTTCTTATGCCTTGAAGGCGCTCGAGGTCTTGATCGCGAGCTACGAAAAGGATCCTCTTTACCTCCAGGGGTTGGCCATCAAAGATTATGAGCAGATCACCAGCATTCTGCTCGAAACCTACGCCGCGAGGACCGGGGCAGCGGATTTTGACGCCTTGGTCGATGCGCTTTATTCCATCCAGCGTGAGTTCCGTGCAACGACTGCGGAACATGTGGCCGGTTTCCGGAAGAAGCAGGCTGAGGCCTATGAGTTGGACAAGGACTACAGTAACATCGCTATCCGGTTCGCGAAGCGCGGGATCGCGGACCGGGCCGAAACGCTTTTTCGCAAAGCGATCGAGATCAACCCCGACAACCCCGCGAACCATTCCAACTACGGAGCTTTTTTGATGTCCCAAGGACGCGATGCGGAGGCGAGGGACGCGATCGATCGCGCCCTAGCGCTTGACCCGACGTTCGCGGACGCAAAGAAGAATCTTGCGGCTCTTGACGCGAAAACCGCGGTGACGTTTCCCGGACCGCAGGGGCTCGCTTCGAGCACGCTGGATGCCGGGACTGGGGAGGTGCGGGAAGCGAGCCCCGCAGAGCGGGCGTTAGCGGAAAGCCGCAAGGCGGGCGAGGGGTTCAAAGCCGCACAGACCCTGCGCCAGCTTCGCCAGCTGAACGATCTTCGAAAGATCCCGAAGATCCGTTAAGGTCTCCGGGGCGAACGGAAAACCTTTCTTTAAAAAAACATTTCTAGTTTATAATGCGTCCATGGACGCGCACCTACTGATCATGACGACGGCCGTGGCGACCGCGCTGGGCTTTTTGGGGCTCGGATTGATCCTCAGACGTTTTTTTGGGCGTGCGGCCGGGGACCGCGATTTCCAGTCTTTCCTTCAGCTCCAGCAGGAGGTTCACAACCTTCACACGACGCTTCAGGACCAGATCCGTTCGCTCGCCGGTCAAATGAGCGATCAGATGAAGCAGAACACTCAGTTTCTTCAGGAGAACCAGCAAAGCTACCGTCAGATCATGGGGGACGTCCAGCACCGTCTGGGGGTCTTGCAGCAGGCCACTCAGTCCATGATGGACGTTGGGAAAGACATTGCCTCGCTTCACGATATCCTGCGCGCCCCCAAGCTTCGCGGCGGTATGGGGGAGCTTCTGCTTGGCGAGCTGCTGCGGCAGATCCTTCCCGAGGATCACTTTTCGCTCCAGTACCGTTTCCGTGGTGGTACACAGGTCGATGCGATTATCCGTCTCGGGGAAGGGTTGATCCCTGTCGACGCGAAATTCCCGCTTGAGAATTTTAAAAGGATCCTGGAAGCCGGAAGCGATGAAAAACAGACCGAGGCGCGCAAGAGTTTCTGGAGGGACGTGAAGAAGCATATTGACGATATCGGGACAAAGTACATCCTTCCTGAAGAAGGCACGTTCGAGTTCGCCTTGATGTATATCCCTTCCGAGAACATTTATTACGAAACGATCATCAAGGATGACGCTCAGGCGGAAAGCCTTTCGTCTTACGCCATGAAGCGGAAAGTGATCCCTGTTTCGCCGAACAGTTTTTATGCTTATCTGCAGTCGATCGTCCGGGGATTGAAAGGGATGCGGATCGAGCGATCGGCGCAGATCATCCTGGAAAGCCTGGGCCAGTTGGAGGTGGATTTCGCTCAATGTCGCGCGGACTTCGAGAAGGTCGGCGGCCATTTGATGCACGCAAAGACCGCGTATGAAAAAACAGATCAACGGTTCCAGAAACTTCAGGACCGGTTGAGCGTCATGGAACAGCACCAGGGACTTGCAAAGGCGGATGGCCCCAAGGAACTGGTCCGGGAGCCCGCGCCCTGACGCGGAGGGAGCGGCTTATGGAAGCCGTGCCGGACCTTTATGGTATGGAGCGGGTGCGGATGGTCCGGGACCAGATCCGGAGCCGCGGGATCCTGGACGCGCGGGTCCTTGACGTCATGGCAAGGGTTCCACGGCATTTTTTTGTGCCAGGATCTGATCGTGAAGACGCGTACGCGGATGAGCCGCTTCCGGTCGGTCATGGACAGACGATCTCGCAGCCTTACATCGTGGCGTACATGACGGAGGCTCTTGGTTTGAAACCCCCGGACCGGGTGCTTGAGATCGGCACCGGGACCGGTTACCAGACGGCTGTATTGGCGGCAATGGTCCGGGAAGTTTACACTGTCGAGTTGCTCGAACCGCTTGCCCGGGCTGCCGTGGGGCGGTTGCGAGAGTTGCGGTACTCGAATGTTTTTTTTCGAACGGGGGACGGATGGGACGGTTGGCCGGAGGCGGCACCTTTTGACAAGGTGATCGTGACGGCGGCTGCTCCGGAGGTCCCGCACGCGTTGATCGATCAACTTAGGGAAGGCGGCCGTTTGGTGATCCCGGTCGGTTGCGAGTCCCAGGAAATCGTCATAGGAGAAAAAAATCATGGAATTCTTAAAGAAGATCGGAAGATCGCTGTTCGGTTCGTCCCGCTCGTCCGCCCCGGCCGGTAAAACATCCAAGCGAAAAAAGTCCGCTGCGCCGGCTCGGAGGAAGACCGGGAAAAAGGCGGATCGATCCTCAAAAAAAGCAGCAAAAAAGATCGTAAAAAAAACAGCGAAACGTCCGCTCAAAAAGACGCGGATATCCTCCAAGGCGAAGAAGGGCCGGCGAACGCCGCCGTTCGTGAAGGCGGCCTTGGCGGCGTTACCGGTTGCCGAGGTGACGCATTACTTTCCGCATGTCAACGCAGCGGTCCTGAAGATCAAAACGGGCGTGATCCGCGTCGGCGACACGCTGCACTTTAAGGGGCACACGACGGATTTTACGCAGAAGATCGCGTCCATGCAGATCGACCATAAGCCTGTTCCTCGCGCGCAGAAAGGCGATGATTTTGGGGTCGAAGTCGGTTCGCGTGTCCGCGCGGGAGACCTGGTCTTTAAAAAATAGAGGGGGCCGCGGCGATGGGCGCACGGGACCCGAGCTCGGAGGAAGTCCATGGGAGAGCAGCATTATTTGAGAACGTATAAGCCGTTCGATCTTCAGGAGGTTAAGCAATGCCTGCTGATCGTGGGCGACCTCACGGGGAATTGTGCGGCCTGCAACGCGCTGGGCATCAACGCTTACGAGACGAAGTCCTGTCCGGAGTGCGGCACGGTCTTTAAATACATCGCAAGTCGGCGGCTTGAGACCCATCCCTCCGAGCGGTTCCAGCTTGCGCGCCGCCTCGCGGGGAAACGGCCGGACCTTCTATTGATCGATTATCAGGATTATCAAAAGGCCGCGGGGGACAAGGCGGCCAAGGATTTTTTCAGCCTGTGAGCGAGATCCCCGGGACCATGGACCTTCGTGATGCCAAAGGGCAGGCCGCGCGCGAGATCGCGCGGACCCTTAAAGACAAGGGGTTCGTCGCGTACTTCGCGGGCGGTTGTGTCCGTGATCATCTGATGGGGCAGCGACCCCAGGACTTCGACATCGCGACGACGGCCATGCCGGAGGATGTCGAGCGGCTTTTCCGAAAAACCATCCCTGTGGGAAAACAATTCGGCGTCATGATCGTCGTGGGTTCGGGCTTTTCGTTCGAGGTCGCGACGTTCCGGCGGGAGGGGGGATACCAGGACGGCCGTCATCCTACCCAGGTTTCGTTCACCCAGCCTGAAGAAGACGCCCGGCGCCGTGATTTCACCGTCAACGGCATGTTTTACGATCCGTTCGAGGCCAAGGTAATCGATTTTGTCGACGGCATGGCCGATCTTTCCCGGAAGCGGATCCGGGCCATCGGAGACCCCGGGGAACGCTTTGAGGAGGACAAATTACGGATCCTTCGCGCGGTCCGGTTCGCTTCCACGCTCGGGTTTGAGATCGATCCCCGGACCTGGGATGCGTTGAGGGAACGGGCTCCCCGGATCCACGAGGTCAGTCCTGAGAGGATCCGAGAAGAACTTGTGAAGATCTTCACGCGCCAGGGGGCCGCCCGCGGATTGACCCTCTTGTCGGAATCCGGCCTACTAAAAGAAGTGCTCCCTGAGGTGGAGGCCTTGCGGGGGGTCGCGCAGCCCGAGAACTTTCATCCCGAAGGGGACGTCTTCGAACACACGCGGCTTCTTCTGGCAAACCTCCGCCCGCCGGTCTCGCCGGTGCTGGCCTTCGCGGTCCTGTTCCACGACATCGGCAAGCCGAAGACTGCAGCGATCCGCAAAGGCCGGTTGACCTTTTATGAACATTCCGAGGTGGGGGCGGAGATCGCGCAAACCATCATGAAACGCCTGCGTTTCTCGAATGAGGAGATCAAAGGCGTTTGCGAGTGCGTTCTAAATCACATGAAGTTCATGGACGTGCAGAAGATGCGCGCCGGAAAGCTCAAGCAATTTATCGGCCGTCCTTACTTTCAGGACGAAATGGAACTGCACAGGGTCGATTGTGTGGCGAGCCACGGGATGCTCGACAATTACCGGTTCCTGCAAGAAAAAACGGAGGAATACGCGCACGAAGAACTAAAACCGAAGCCCTTGGTCAATGGGAACGACTTGATCGCCCTAGGGATGGAACCGGGCCCCGCAATGAAACCGATCCTTGAAACGCTGTTCGAACTTCAGCTCGAGGGGACGCACAAGACGCGGGACGAGGCCCTGGCCTGGGTCCGGCAAAAGATCAAAAAGACAAACTCATGATTGAGGGTATAATGACCCTACGGTCGCCAAACAAAGCGGGATAAGTCTGATGAGATCAAAAATTCCGGTGTGGGGCTTGGTGTTGCTGTGCGTTCTATCCCTCGGCTTCTCGCGAGTGCTTGGTGTGATCGTGACCCAGCGCGGCGCGAGCATTGTTGCTTCGTATGACTCCCTTGGCTGGGTCGAGGCGAGCCGGAAGGCGCCCCTCATCCAATACCGCCGCGTCGGCGGCACGCTGCTTCAATGGGCGAGTTTTGGTTACTTCCGGAACCCTTCCCAAGAGGTCTACCTCCAGGGGCTATTGAACAAGGCCCTGGTCAAGGCCGCGAAGAAGACCGCGGGCGTCGATGCCATCATTAACACGGAATACTGGCCGAGCCTGAACGCCGGTCAATTCCCTCAAGGGCGGATCCATGCGCGGGGGGAAATGGTCCGGTTCCGGCGTGTGACGCCATGACGCCTTGCCCGGATTTTTTCGGGAGATCCGCGAAACCGGACGCGATGCCGCGTGATCCGGGGTCCTGCCGTTCGGTTTGCGGTTGTATTTTATTCTGTGCCGTTCTATTGTGTCCGGCGGTCCTTCGCGCCGAAGTGGTCACCGAGGTAAGGACGGACGGTGTCTTGCTGTTCCAGGACGGGTCTTCGGTCCGTCTGGCCGGCATCACCATGGATGAATTCGGGGTTACGGTCCTCCGGATCCTCGCGATGGGCAAAAACGTCAAGACCGTCCGCGAGGACGCCCTTGCAACCGTCGGATCCCCGACGCCGGTCTATGCCTATTTGCGCACACGAATTTTGCCATTCCCGGTGACCGCGAACGCGGGTCGGGAAGAGGAGGTCTTGTTGAACGCGTTCCTGGTCACACAGGGCGCTGCCCGTGTTGATGAAGGCCGTGCCTTTGCCGAAAAAGACCGCTTTCTCATGCTTCAAGAGAACGCCCGGGCGGCGGGTATGGGAATATGGTCGTATGAAAAATCCTGATCATCGGCGCCCACCGGTGCAGCGGCGAAAAAGGTTCGGATCCAGAAGTGTTTTACAACCTTGGGAGAGAAGCAAAAAATGAAAAGAATTCTTATTACGGTCAGCGGCAAAGATAAGCCAGGCATTATTGCGAAAGTCACAGGGCTTTTGTATGCCCGGGGTTGCAACCTTGAGGATGTCAGTATGACGCTTCTAGAGGGGCAATTCGCTATGATGATGACCGTTTGCGTTCTTTCGCAAGCGTCGCTAAATCGTATTCTTGAAGCTCTCGAAGTCCTGGAAGCTTCTCCCTGGTCAATGGATTTTCATGTGACTCTTCTGAAGGGAAAGGCGTACCGTGGGCGAAAGCATGCCCTTGGTAGCTTACCGCATATTATCACGGCTTTTGGGAGGGATCGCACAGGCATTGTCTATTCCGTGAGCCGCGCCCTTGCAGGTTTTCGCATTAATATCACCGATCTTGATAGCCGTATTTTAGGCGCGGGTTTAAAGACGACCTATGCGATGATCCTGGAGGTGGACGTTCCCAAGTCGGTCAATCCTTCGAAACTGAAAAGGTTGCTTGCGGGCCTTGCGAAGCGGCTAAAAATCGAGATCCAACTGAAACCGCTCGATCGGGTTTCCTTGTAAGACCACTGATAATGAAACCTTCCATCATTCGTATCTTTCCGGATCCCATACTACGAAAAAAAGTTCTTCCGGTAACGGTGTTCGACCGATCGCTTTTGAAACTTGTGGCGACATTAATTCGGACCATGAAAAAACAGATCCACGGCATCGGGATTGCGGCGCCCCAGATCGGTGTCGCCAAGGCCGTCGCGGTGATCGATGTTTCGCCGCGCGAGCCGGGAGCCGCGCGTCTGATCCTTATCAATCCCGCGATCCTGGAGAAAAAAAATCTAGAACCCAGGAAAGAGGGGTGTATGAGCCTGCCGGATTATACGGCCTATCTAAAAAGGCCCACGTGGATCCGTTTCCGGTATCAGGATGAAAATGGGGTCACGCGTGAAAAGGTCAGCACGGGGATCGAAGCGGTTTGCGTGGAGCATGAAGTCGATCACTTGCGCGGCGTTTTATTCATTGATCACGTCACGTGTTTGAAGACGGATCTAGTCCCTCGAGGGGCTTCGCGCAAGCGCTAGCGTGTGAGGCAGTGGTTACCAATTAAATTTTTTTGCTAAAGTTTTTTTAATACGTTCTAATATATTTATTTGCATTTAAAACCGATAGATCCATTGAACTATCAAAACATAGCAATATATAATATTTAAAAATTTGACAATGATATTAGGACCGTCTATACTTTTCTTGAAGGTTTCTTAAATAGGGAATTGAGATCTATGAGAGCTTTGACGCGGCACATGTCGGTGAGCGGGCTCGGAATATATTTGGATGACATGTTCTCTCTGTGTGACCGCGAAGATTGGGAAAGGTTGGGGCACTGATGATCAGCCAATATCACAGTGAACATAAATCGTGGGTGCTGAGGTCGCTTAGTATTTTTGTGATCTTCACGTTCCTCGTCACTCAGTGTGACCTCCAGTTGTTGTTCGCGTTTGGTCCCGCCGCCATGACTTCACCCGTGAAGACAGACAAGATCCACTACATGCAGGATTTTGAGGATCTTCAGAACGTTTTGCAAGGCCAAGTGGAAGAAAACCCCCTGACCGGCGTCAGTCCGGACCAGGCGCAAGCGGAACGACCGTTCAGCGGCGATCTGCCTCAGGATACGGCGCCCGATCTGTCCGTGAGTTTTCTGAACGGGATCAGCCCGATCGTCGGCGCGGAGAACAAAAGCGTTGAGCTAACGACGCGCGATCCCTTGAACCCGGACATCGTCAAAGTCACCTATCAAGACGGCACGTCGTTCACTTACAATTCAAATCCGACGAGCAACAGGATCCTCGAGATCTGCGACTTTACGAAGCCGCGGCTGGACGGGGATGGACAACAGGTCATGGATGCCGCCGGCGATCCTGTTTTCGATCTCGAGACCCGTAAGTTCGAATGGGGCGGCGTGGACTCTTCGACCGGGACCCCGTTCGTCCGGATCGTCACCGTGGGTGACGGCGTCACGCCGAGCGTTTATCAAAAGTTCACGCTGACGCCCTCGCTGCCCGACGGTTCAGGCGGGCAATTGGCGCGTTTGCTGGAGACCGGATACTTGATCACGGACCCGAAGAGCGGGCAGGACGTTGAGGTCTTGTTGACCCGGGATGACGGAACGCGCGTGACGATCTGTGATCGGGATGCCGACCCGACCTACTACATTGAGAAGATCTACGAAAAACTGCCGAATGGTGAGAACCGTCTCTTGAGTTATCGAAAGATCGGGTTGGTGGGGGACCAGGTGCTTGCGACCACGGACCTTGAGATCCTCTACGATGATTTGAAAGGGATCGTAACGATCGTTGACCGCTCGGTATCTGGAACGCCTCCCTCGGCCACGGTCAATTTTTGGGAGTATGAACTGATCGCCCGTACCGGGCGCGGGGACTTGTTGGCTGTTGGTGAGATGGACCGTGGGAGCGGGGATATCCTGTCGCGGATGGACATTACCTCGACGGAATATACCATCACGTATCCGCAGACCCCGGACCAGATGCTTGTTTTTGAGCGGCTACCCAACGGCGGGTTCGGGCGTATTCTGAGATACCGGCTGGGCGATCTCGATCTCGAGTACCGCTATGAAACCACTCCTGCGACGGAACAGACCGCGGCGCAAGAGACCATCACGATCTTGGATTATCGCGCCGGGACTTTTCTGAGAATGGGTTTTGTACCGGGGGAGGCCCCGGAGGACACGGCCGGCCTGATTGACAGCCCTCAGAATATCCTGGCCGCGGGGACCTTCTTGATGGTCGTCACGACCCCCAGCTATAAGAATGTCCTGACGCGGGTCGGGGGCACCTGGGTCGTCGAAGACCCCAGCGATAGTCAGATCTTCGACGTCTATGAGGCCTTCCCGAACGGTTCGTGGGGAGGCATCATCCGAAGCCGCGGCCCTCCCGAACCGGGCTCTGAGCTTTACGTGGACGTCCGCTACTCTTACGATGTGGCGAATCAACGAGTGACCGCTTATGACCTGACGCATCAACGTTACGCGATTTACGATTGGAAAGATCCCCAAACACCCCGGCTCCTTGAGCAAGGGGATATCACGGTCGACGCCTCCGGAAACATCTTGAGCGAAACCGCGACCAAGACCTACAACGCCGAGATCCTCGGCCCTGTCAGTGTCCCCTCCACCGAATATGATACCGAGATCGCTTTCGCTTCGGCGATGAGTGCCCTCCGCGAAGTTCCCGGCATCAAAGCTCCGACGATCGAGCGCTTGCGTATCCTTTTGGATCCGGATGCGCCGGACCAGATCACGGTCGTCCTCAGAGCGGAGAGCACCGAATACCATTACCGTTTCGATACCCTTACTCAGTCCAGCCTTCTATATAAGATGCGCATTCCCGCTGCGGATGGGACCTACCGCATTGTGGAATATGACGCGTCAGGACGGCCCGTCGAAGAGTTCGCAGAGACGGCTTCCGGGGAGGTGACGCCCTCGCTGACCTACCGTTATGACAACGCGGGTGAGGTGATCATCCTTGACCGCCGGACAAGGACGATCCGCGTTGCCGTT
Organism: Candidatus Omnitrophota bacterium; assembly: GCA_019052695.1. GTDB lineage: Bacteria > Omnitrophota > Omnitrophia > Omnitrophales > Aquincolibacteriaceae > Pegaeibacterium. The sequence goes on along the minus strand of JAHQRI010000017.1, from coordinate 1,198 downwards.
TTGAATCCGGACGGAACGATCGGACAGACGTTGCGTTCCGGCTTCTTTAATGATGCCGACAAGATCTATTCTGTGCAGGGTCCCGACGAGAAATCGTCGCGGTGGTTCACATACGGCGCGGACGAAGTCCTGCTGACAGAAGACGATGTCGCCACCACGAGGCCGGTTCGCGGACCATCGCCGGGCACGATGGAAGGCCGTCCGATGCTCGGTGGAGGGGAGAATACGGAACTAGAACGCAAGATCCAAGCCCTGCGGCGCATGATGCGGGAGTATGAGGCTTGCACGGAAGAAAACATGCGTTCGGACTGGCGCCTTTCTCAAAAGTGCGAAGAGCTGATCGGCGGGGCAACCGCTTTGCAGAGGGATATCGAGAACGAGCAATACCGGGTGGGGGCGGGGCTCCCGCTTCGACTTCCGGAAGGGGGCGGTGGGGGGATCGACCTGAACTATCACAACCCGGCCCCTTCGCCGGCGTATATCGCGTCGCTGGCGGGTTTCGGCAGTGCGCCGATTGATCATCCCCTGGCGGTGATCACCGACCATGCCGACGGCAGCAAAACGATCGCGTTGAACGGTCTTGTGGAGATCTGGCGGGCGGGTGCGAGCGGCTGGGGCAACGGGGACGATGTCTTGGTTCAGGCGACCGAAACCGCTACGAACACGACATGGTATTACACGAACGGCCGTCCGAGCCGTGTTGTCTCAGTGTCCGACGGCACCGGGACGGAACTTGCCCGCTATGAATATACGGAACCCGGCCGGGTAAGTGTGATCGAGTCGAGCGGCGCCCGTTTTGATTACAGCTATACGGATGAAAGAGACCCGTTCGGTTCCGCGGAGTTGGTCGCGGCCCGGTTCCTCAAGGACGGCGCGTGGGTGACCCAGCAATACGACGACCTGGGTCGTTTAAGCTCGCTTTGTGACGGGGACGGTGGCAATTGCACGACTTACGCTTACGACGCCGCGCTCAATCAGGCGGTCCTGACGTCTGCGGCCGGGACGCGGATCGTCGCACTTGGCGGCGATGGGATGTTGGGGACCGTCGATGACTTCATGGTCGGTGGGACGGACACGGGGCTCGAGATCCAGAAGGACGCGGACGCTCGTATTCTCGGGATCGTCGACCGGACCTACGGTACGGAGACCTGGTTCAGCTATAGCGGGACCGAGGTCCGGATCGAGACCTCATGGTCCA
>JAHQRI010000116.1 GCA_019052695.1 Candidatus Omnitrophota bacterium | reverse complement strand
GGTCAGCACCGAACACATTCTGGAAACGGACGCTTGGCAGGCATGGGGGCGCCGGGGGGAGATCGAACGGGATGTCGAAAAACTCGCGGGCTATACGCGGACGGCTTTTGAACGCGCTTTTTTCACCGACCCTTTGAAGCGTTTTAAGGTTACTTACAGTTTGCAGCCGCAGCCGGATATTCTCCGTGTGGAAATGGCGCTGACTGAATTGACGCCGAACAAGATTTTGCTAAAAGCCGCGGGCTATGTGCCTCTTTACGGACTGGCGGCCAAAGCGGTAAATCAGAGCAATCCAAGTTATGTCGCGATCGAGATCCTGCTTCGCGACGCCAGTACGGGAGAAGTTCTCGTCAAGTTGGCGGACCGGAAGAGGGAACCTTTTACGTTGATCCATTTGGATCAATTCACTTGGTACGGTTTTGCCGAAAAAAGGGTGGACGAATGGGCGGCGAAGCTTGTGGAAACCTTGAACCGGAAACCGGGCGAAGTGATCGAAAAATCCTCCAATTTCAATTGGAAGCCTTGGTAGGTTTCTGGTTTTTGTTCGAAGGATCCGCGGTCCCTACCCCGGGGAGAGCAATCGAGAAGAAGGCTCGATCCGTGGTCAGCCGCGGGCCAGGGCAATGTCGTTGTCCCGCGGACCAGAAGTCGGTCGTCGCTATTTTTTTTAAAACCGAAATGTTAGGGGCCCGTACGGGGGAGGGTCCTTGGAACCTCATCAAGGGCGTCTGAGGATATATCTCATGGTTTTTTGCGTTATTCCGATAGAAAAGGACGACCGGTTTGTATAAGATAGCCGCTCCATAGCTTAAGATCGGCTGGATCAATAACAAGGGTGAAAGAGCACCATATGAAACAGAAGGATTATTACCAAGCGCTTGGGGTGAGTGAAACCGCATCGGCCGATGAGATCAAAAAGGTCTACCGCAAGCTCGCCGTGAAATATCATCCGGACAAGAACCCGGAAAATCCCAAACAGGCGGAGGCGAAGTTCAAAGAGATCTCCGAGGCCTATTACGTCCTCAGCGATGAGAAGCGCCGGTCCCAATACGACCAGATGCGGAAGTTTGGAGGCGGGTTCCAAGGGAATTTTGCGGGGGCCCAGGGTTTTGATTTCGAAGACCTTTTGCGGCAGTTCTCCGCCGGCGGTCGCGGGCGATCAAGCGGTCGATATGCCGCTTTTTCCGATATCTTCGGGGACCTGTTCAGCGGCGGTGGCTCGACCCGTTTCTATCCTTCCGGTTCTCCCCGCCAGGGCTTTTACAACGGCGAGGACTACGGCGAAGACCTGGGTACGGCCTCGGGCCAGGACCCGGACGTGGTCGTGAACCTGAAGATTTCCAAAAAGAAGGCCAAAGAAGGCGGCAGCGTGACGTTCCGGACCGCGGAAGGTCAGACCCTTTCGGTCAAGATCCCGCCCGGCATCCGGGAAGGGCAAAAAATGCGCTTGGCGCGTCAAGGCAGGATCTGCCCGGCGTGCCGCCACCGGGGGGACCTGATCCTCCAGATCAAGGTGAGTGAGTGATGGGACGTCCTTACGAACGCCGTGAATTCCGGACCGGAAATCCTTTGCTGGACAAACAGATCCACGCGCTGATTGAACAGACGGGAGAGGGTTCGAATGCGGACATGGTCGAGGAGATCATTGCCACGGCGTTGAAGATGTACGGCGACCGTCTGGACCGGGGGGATATCAAGATCCTGAACACGTCGCTCAAGGAACTGCGGTATAGTCTGAAGGTCTTCGAACCCTACCGTGCGATCCGTAAGGTCGCGATCTTCGGTTCGGCACGAACGCCCCCGACTTCGCCGGATTATCAGGCCGCGGAACGTTTCGGTCGCGAGATCGCGCGCCGTGGGTGGATGGTCATTACCGGCGCGGCATCGGGGATCATGCAGGCGGGCAATGAAGGGGCGGGCCGCAAGAACAGTTTTGGGGTCAACATCCAGTTGCCGTTCGAGCAGATGGCGAACCCCGTGATGCAAGAAGACGCAAAACTCATGGACTTCAAGTATTTTTTTACGCGCAAACTCATGTTCATGCGGGAATCGCACGCGACCCTTCTTTGCCCAGGAGGTTTTGGGACCCATGATGAGGGTTTCGAGACGTTGACGCTGGTCCAGACAGGGAAAACGGAACCGCGGCCGATCGTTTGCCTGGACGCCCCGGGGTCCACTTACTGGAAGGACTTTGAAGATTTTTTGAAACGCCAATTACTCAAAGGCAAAATGATCGGCGGGGAGGACCTGGGCATCATGTATTTCACCCACGACCCCATCGACGCGGCCAAGCACATCACGGATTTTTACAAGATGTATCACTCGATGCGGTACATCCGCAACGAACTCGTGTTGCGCATTGAAAAGCCGTTGGCTTCCGAACAACTCGACCTTCTGAACCGTGAGTTCAAGGCGATCGTGAAAAAAGGGAAGATCGCGCAATTCTTGAAGCCTTTTGAAGAGGAAAAAAATGTCCCCTATACGTTCCGCCTCGCACGTCTGGCGTTCAGCTTTAAAAAAGATTGCGCGGTCAAATTGATTCAGATGATCCGCCGTATCAACCAGTTCGCCGAAGATTGATTGCGGGGGATCGGCCTAGCCCTTGGGTTCGAAATATTTAAGGAAACCAAGAACGAAGTATTTTTGATCAATTTATATGAGCGATTAGCTCAGCCATTGGCCTTTATTAGGATTGGAGGGGTTCCAAGGACAAAGCTAATTTCGATAATCTTTCAAGGGCGATTAGCTTCCGCCAAACAGCGCGGCGGACCCGTCCGCAAAGCGCTGTTGGACGGACCCGCCTGCGCTTTGCGGCGGGCAGTTGGTTGAGATTAAAAACTCAATGGGCGATTAGCTCAGCCCTTGGCCTCTATAAAGATTTAACGGTTGCCAAGGACAGAGCTAATTTCGATTGATTTACATGGGCGATTAGCTCAGTTGGTTAGAGCACTTCCTTTACACGGAAGGGGTCTCAGGTTCGAATCCTGAATCGCCCAGATCTTCAGATCGTACGCTTTAGTTTTTCCTTGAGGAAACCGGTATCTGTCGTTAGAATACCGCACCTTCAGGCATTCATCCCTCATGGGGGGGCGTAGCTCAATTGGTTAGAGCTCCGGACTGTCGATCCGGAGGTTGCGGGTTCGAGCCCCGTCGCTCCCGCCATTTCTATGTTTAATTTAATAAAAGTAGAAATGACAGGTCGCTAGGTCTGTTTTCTGAGGGGCTCGAAGGGAGCCCCGCAAGCACTTATGACGGGTGTCATAAGTGCAGGGCGGGTGGCCTACCGGAGCTTAGCGGAGGAGCCGAGCCCCGTCGCTCCCGCCATCTTTCTGTTAGTTTATCAAGGGAGAGATGACTGCTCGCACTAGCTCGCTGCCTTTTCTCTGTTTAATCCAACAAATGTTGAAATGACAGGTCGCTTGGGGGGTAAGCACAGGAGCTCGAAGGGAGCACTTGCTTGCAGAACTGACTTGGGTCCGTACTGCAAGTGCGGGTGGCCTGCCGGGGCGTAGCGGAGGAGCCGTGCCCTATCGCTTCGGCTTTGGAGCCATAGATTCCCTAATCGGACGATGGTTGTGCGTTCTGAGTGTCCGTTTCGACGTTGAAATTTAGCCCAGTTCATCTAAAATCTCTTCCCTATGAAAATCCGCCCGAGTGCCATCCGCATCAGCATGATTTCGCTGGGTTGTCCCAAGACGTTGGTGGATAGCGAGGTCATTCTCGGGAAACTCGCAGATGCCCGCTACCGGCTCGAGGTGGACCCCGCGTCAAGTGATGTTGTCCTTTTAAATACCTGTGGTTTCATCAAAGAGGCCAAACAAGAATCGATCGACGCGATACTGAAACTCATCGAACTCAAAAAGACGAAAAATAATCTGGGTTTAGTTGTGGTGGGTTGCCTGGTCCAGCGCTATGCGGATGAACTCAAAAAAGAATTCCCGGAGATCGACGCTTTTTTAGGCTCAGGGGATTACGAAAAGATCGTCGCGACGATCCGTGCGGTGGCGGACGGGAAAAAGGTTGTGAGCGTGCGTCGTGCCGGATACCTCGCGGGGGTCGACGAGCCGCGTGTTCCGCTGACCCCAAAGTTCTATCGTTACCTTAAGATCTCTGAAGGTTGCGATCACACCTGTTCTTTTTGCGTGATCCCTGCATTACGCGGTCGATTCCGGTCGCGATCGGTCCCGGATGTGGTCGAAGAGGCCAGGATCTTAGTGCGGCAGGGAGCAAAAGAACTAGTCTTGATCGGTCAGGACATCACGAAATTCGGCTGTGACCACGCGAAAAAGCCTCTTCTGCCGCGGCTCCTGCGGGAGCTTGAAAATATCGAAGGGCTTCATTGGGTCCGATTGCTTTATGCTTATCCCTCCTCCTTGACGGACGAGACGGTCCAAATGATGGCTTCATCGTCCAAGATCTGTCATTACCTGGACTTACCCCTGCAGCATATTAGTGATAGAATACTCACCGCCATGCGGCGCGGATGCGACAAGGAGCGCACTATTTCCTTGATCCGAAGACTGAGGGTTGCGATCCCCGACATCGTGCTCCGGACGAGCCTGATCGTTGGATTCCCGGGTGAAACGGAGCAAGAATTCCGCGAGCTGCTCGACTTCATGGAAGAAGTGAAATTCGAGCGGCTCGGGATCTTTATGTTTTCACCGGAGGAAGGATCACCGGCCGCTGTGATGCCGCATCAAATTCCGGAAAAGATCAAAAAAGAGAGACATCATCGCGCGATGCGGATCCAGCAGAGGATTTCGGGGGAGGTCCAACAACGGACGGTCGGACAGACTCTCGAGGTGTTGGTTGAATCGAAAGACTCGATGATGCTCGATCGATGGGTGGGGCGTACCGAACGGGACGCACCGGAGGTGGACGGCAGGGTGTTGGTCAGAAGTTCTCGACCTTTAAGGCCCGGGACGTTCTATAAGGCGAGGGTCACGGGGGCGGACGCGTATGACCTTTTGGCAGAAATATAAATTTTCGTTCCTAAATCCGAACGCGCTCAGTATTCTCCGGGGGGTGATCGGGGTCGCCCTGCCTTTCATGATCCTCACACCGTCTCCGGGGATGCACGTGTGGGCTTTCGCGTTGTTCATTCTCGGGGCCGTAACGGACTATTGGGACGGATGGCTCGCGCGTCAATACCACATGGAATCCGCCTTTGGTCGCTGGGTGGACCCGTTCGTA
>JAHQRI010000016.1:1549-25367 GCA_019052695.1 Candidatus Omnitrophota bacterium | reverse complement strand
CCCTCGAGAACGATCTCAAGTTTTTGTTTATTGGTCCATTTACGGTTTTTCATGAACGAGCTCCTTTTGCTTTCCAGGAGCTCAGATTCTACACTATTTGGACCTTAACTAAACGGGGAGCAGTATAAACAGCCCTGTTTTTGAGGAAATTTTTAAGGTCAAAGACCATCAATGCGTATTAGGCATAAATGAATGCCGCTCGTGTCAATTGTGTTACGTATCCCCGCGATTAAGCGTTGCCGGTCTTTCCTGGTTGTATAACGATGCCTATATGGAGCAAACCGAATCCGGATTATACAGTGTTAATGAAAGCGCGGGTGCGCTGGAATATGGTCAGTTCGCCCGATATTTAAAACAGGAGTTGCCGAAAGGCGGCGCTGTTTTGGATGTCGGATGCGGCGTCGGTTTAATGCTTGATGCTATCGCCAGGGATTGCCCTGGTGTGTCGGCCCAAGGTGTTGAATTCTCAAATTACGCCGGACAAAAAGCTGTCGAGAAGGGGCATCATGTGCGTTTTGGAGATATAACTCAAATGGATGACCTTAAGGCTAATAGCCTGGATGCTATTCTTCTTCTTTATGTGCTTGAGCACGTGCAGGATCCCATGGCCATATTGAAAAAGTGTTGTTCCTTGTTGAAAGGATCCGGGAAAATATTGATAGCCGTTCCTAATTATCGATATTTAAGACTGACCCATACTGGTATTTTGGGGCGCCTTTTTTACGGAAAACAGAGTAATCTATTCCCGAATGAGCACTTGTTCAATTACACGCCCAAGACCCTGACAAGCCTGCTGAATAAAGGAGGTTTTGATGTTTCGTATTTTGGGCAGGCAAGGCCCTTCCGGGTTGGGAGCTTTTTTCAGAGATTGTTAAAAATGATCTTTTCCGGTATTTTTGAAATATTATTCAAATGTGGCTATCAGTTGGGGGGCATCCACGTCGTCGCTAGCAAAAAGATCAAATAATTCCAGGAGTATTTTAAATATTCTCTGAGGTGGGGCTTCGAAAATGGAACCTTTTTGTAAGGTCATAAGTAAGCGTTTGTTCGATGCAGCATTGAGTTTCCTGGGTTTGGTGGCGTTGGCACCCGTTCTGATTGTTCTGGGGCTCCTGGTCCGGATCAAACTCGGCAAGCCTGTTCTTTTCCGGCAACAGCGGCCCGGCCTGCACGGTAAAGTGTTCATGTTATTTAAATTTCGAACCATGGCTGATGCCCGGGACTCCCGGGGCCATTTGCTTTCTGATGCCGAGCGGCTGACCCCGTTGGGGCGATTCCTGCGCAGCACCAGCCTCGATGAACTGCCGGAACTTTTTAATGTGTTGCGGGGCGACATGAGCCTCGTGGGACCGCGTCCGCTTCTGATAGAATACTTGCCACGATATACTCTCGAGCAGGCACGCCGTCACGAGGTGAAGCCTGGTATTACAGGATGGGCGCAGGTGAAAGGGCGTAACGCGCTTTCGTGGGAAGACAAATTCAAACTTGATGTGTGGTATGTTGATCACCGGAATATCTGGCTGGATGTGAAGATCATTGCCATGACTGTCTGGGCGGTGCTGGCCCGGCAGGGCGTCAGCGCTGACGGATATGCCACGATGCCTGAATTTTTAGGGGATGATGCAAGGAAAAAGTAACGCTTATGTTTTTGAATGATCGCCCGGAGTCATGTTGTTCTTTTTCGCATGACATATGCCAAAATCGGAGCGCATGATGTCTAAAGCAATCGAACCTATCTCTATTGGCGTTGTTGGCGCAGGCACGATGGGCATCCAGATTGCCGCGCTATTCTCGTTCATCGGACATCGGGTAGCCGTCTTTGATGTTGCCCTGCCTCAGGATTTCACGCGAACGGTGACGCGATACCAGCGGTTTCTTGGGAGGAATGAGAAGCTTGCATCGCTGAGACTTAAAAATGACGGTATTTGTATGCCGGTTCCCGATCTCAACGCATTATCTGGGAGCGTCCTTATTATCGAATGTATTGTGGAGGATCTCGAAAAAAAAATCGCGGTCTTGAAACAACTGGAAGCATGGGTCTCGCCGGATACGGCGCTTGCAACTAACACGAGCAGTCTCGCGGTCGGAGAAATGGCTTCCGCACTTTCCCATCCTAGCCGTTTAGTCGGGCTTCATTTTTTCAATCCGGTTCATGCGGTGCCTCTTGTGGAAATGGGAGTTCTCCCCGAGACCCCCGGTCCTCTTGTTTCCAGGCTTATCGCTTTGCTTGAAAGTTTGGGACGAACGGTGGTCCTGTGTCCCGATACCCCCGGATTTCTCGTGAATCGTCTTTTATTTCTTATGATCGCATCAGCTATTCAGATGGTTGATTCGGAAAAGGTGGCTCCGGAAACGATAGATGTTGCGATGAAAAAGGGAACGAATATGCCGCTAGGTCCCTTGGAACTTGCCGATTTGATCGGGTTGGATGTGTGTCTGATGATTTTACGGACACTGTATAAACGTACAGGCATCGCGTCCTATGCTCCACCTCTTCGGCTCGAGGAACTGGTCGCAGCTGGACATTTGGGGAAGAAAACCGGGCGCGGGTTCTACTCTTAAGGGGGCTCAATCATGATGACGGATCTTATTATTGTCGGGGCCGGCGGATTTGGGCGTGAGGTGGCATGGCTGGCCTTGGAAGCGTCGAAGCAATACCGTGTCCTTGGATTTCTTGACGATCGCAAGGATATTCCGGATTCAGGACTTGGCGGACTTGCGCTTCTTGGCGCGATCGACGAATGGGAAAAGTTCGGTTCGGCGTCTTTTGTGTTGGCTATTGGTAGCCCCAGGACGCGCGCGAAAATTGCGGACCGTATGGCGACGGGGCGAAGCCAACCACAGTTCGCCACACTGATACACCGTAGCCTATGCAACGGCCCTGTCTGCGAATTTGGTCCTGGAAGTATAGTATGTGCGGGATGTATTCTGACCACGAACATATCCGTGGGTCAGCACACGATCATTAATATTGGATGTACGATTGGACACGATGTGCGGATCGGTTCGTTCGTAACCCTCGCGCCGAATGTTTCCGTTTCGGGTTGTGTCACGTTGTTGGATGGCGTGGAGGTCGGAACATCGGCCGCGATCATGCAAGGCTTGACGATCGGAAAGGGCTCCATGCTTGGCATGGGGTCCGTGTTGACTAAGGATGTGCCGGGCTGTTCACTTTACTTCGGTGTACCCGCCAAGCCCATCAAGGCATTGGCTTCATTTTGACTGCTTCGATGGGGAAGGCAGGGCCTTGGAAGCTGTGAGACAATTCAGGGAGAAGTATTCGTTATGAAGAAGCCGTTATTTGCCCCATGGCCTTCGTTTGACCGTGAGATCGTGGACGCGGTTGAGGAAGTGCTTGTTTCTGGGAAAGTGAGCCAGTGGACGGGCCCTCATGTCTACGCCTTCGAGAAGGAATACGCGGCGTATCTGGGCGTTAAGCATGCTATTGCCATGGCGAATGGTTCCGTGACTCTGGATACCGCTTTAAAGGTTCTTGGGATTGGCCGGGGAGATGAAGTGGTGGTGGCAAGCCGTTCATTCGTGGCCTCGGCGAGCTGTGTGCCTCTCGCGGGCGCCGTGCCTGTGTTCGCGGATGTGGACCCTCAGAACGGGAATTTGACTGCGGAAACCATTGCAGCGGTACTGACAAAAAAGACCAAAGCCGTTATCGTGGTTCATTTGGCGGGCTGGCCTTGCAAGATGGATGACATCGCAGCGTTATGTCGTGCCAAAAAGTTGTTTCTTATAGAAGATTGCGCCCAGGCCCATGGTGCGCGTTATAAGGGAAAATCGGTCGGAACATTCGGGGATTTTGGCTCTTTTTCTTTCTGTCAGGACAAGATCCTTACGACGGGCGGAGAGGGCGGCCTTCTTGTCACAGATGATGCGATGCTATGGGAAAAGGCCTGGAGCTTGAAAGACCACGGCCGTGACCTTGCCGTCGTGTTCCGTCAAAAAAAGGGGACAGGGTTTAAATGGACGGTGAATTCCTTTGGTACGAATTACCGTATGACCGAGATGCAGGCGGCTATTGGGCGTATCATGTTAAGGCGTCTGGATAAAATGGTGCGGGCTCGACGCGAACGGGCTGCGATGCTCAACAGTGCTTTTGGGAAAATGTCCGGCCTAACGGTGACGCTGCCGCCCAAGGAATGCTACCATGCTTATTATAAATATTATGTCCTGGCCGATATAAAAGCGCTCAAGTCAAGCTGGACGAGGGATAAGATCTTAAAGGAGCTATTTTTGCGGGGCATTTCTTGCGGCATCGGCGCTTGTCCCGAGATTTATCGGGAGAAGGCCTTTCAAACCTATCGAAAGAAAATGCATTTTCCGTCGTATCGGCGGTTGCCTGGGGCTAAAAAATGGGGTGAAGTCGCCCTTATGTTTCAGGTCCATCCCACTCTAAAAATGGAGAATATGGCGTATATTATCGATTCCATGCGGATCATCCTGAGAAAGGCCGTTAGGTAAAATGAGAAAACAGATCGCGAACACTTTTTTGCAGTACCGCCGGATCGTGGTGTTCACGTTTTACGTTGCCGTCATTTCGTTGTCGTTCCTTTGCGCGTTCCTTTTGCGGTTTGATTTCGCGGTCCCCGCTCTCCACCAGGTTACTTTTTACACCCGCCTTCCGATCCTGCTGGTGATCAAACTTGCGGTGTTCTGGTATTTTTCCCTTTATTCCGGGATGTGGCGCTACGTGAATCCCCGGGACATTTGGAACATCGTGAAGGCGAACGCCCTGGCGGCGCTCGTTTTCGCGGCGGTGGAAGGGACGTTTTTCCGTTTTCAGGGTTTTCCGCGGTCGGTCCTCATCCTGGATTGGCTCTTGTGTATTTTTTTCATGGGGGGCGCGCGCATCGCGGTGCGTCTTTTCAGGGAACATTTCTCGGTCCTGAGCGTCCGCGGCCGGTCGTCGAAAAAGGTCCTGATCGTGGGGGCGGGCAACGCCGGGCTGATCCTTCTCGATGAGTACGGCCGGAACCCGGGCATGGGCACGGTCGTCGGGTTCATCGATGACGACCGTTACAAACAGCACATGAACATCCACGGGATCAAGATCCTCGGTTCCCGGAAAGACATTCCGAGGGTCGTCAAAGAGCTCGGGGTGGACGAGATCATCCTGGCGATTCCTTCCGCGACGGGTGAGATGGTTCGCGGGGTCCTCGCCCATTGCCAGGAGACCCAGGCGCGGATCCGGGTTGTTCCGGGGATGAGCAAGCTGATCTCCGGCGAAATGGAGGTCCGGGCGCGGGATGTCAAACCCGATGACCTCCTGGGACGCGAAACGGTGACGATCGATCAGGAAGAGATCCGGCAGTACGTCCAGGGGAAGGTGGTGCTCGTCACCGGAGCGGGGGGATCGATCGGCTCGGAGATCTGCCGTCAAGTCGCTTCCTTTGCGCCGAAGAAGATCATTCTTTTCGATCATCACGAGAACCTGGTCTATTTCCTGTCGGTCGAGTTCAAGACCAAGTATCCGGACCTCAAGGTCCGTACGGTCATCGGCGATATCTGCGATGTCGGGCTTTTGAAATCGGTTTTTTCCCAGAGGCGTCCGCAGGTGGTGTTCCATGCCGCGGCGCACAAGCACGTGCCGCTCATGGAGGACAGCCCGACGGCTGCCGTGAAGAACAATATTTTCGGCACGCGGAACATGATCTATGCCAGCCACCATTACCACGCGGAGCGTTTTGTCCTGATCTCGACCGACAAGGCGGTGAACCCCATCAACGTGATGGGCATGTCGAAACGCGTGGCGGAGATGATCCTCCAGGCCAAGGCGGCGAAAAGCGGGACGAAATTCATGGCCGTCCGTTTCGGCAACGTGCTGGGTTCGGCGGGGTCGGTGGTGCCGCTTTTTAAAAAGCAGATCGAGGACGGCGGCCCTTTGACCGTGACGCATCCGGAGGTGAAGCGCTATTTCATGAGCATCAAGGAAGCGGTGATGCTGGTGCTTCAGGCCGGGGCGCTGGGCAAGGGGGGAGAGCTTTTTATCCTGGATATGGGCGAGCAGATCAAGGTGGTGGAGCTTGCCAAGAACCTGATCGCGTTCTCGGGGCTGACGCTGGGCAAGGACATCGAGATCACGTTCACGGGACTGCGGCACGGCGAGAAGCTCGAGGAGGAGCTCTTCCTGGATAAAGAGAAGGACCAGGTGACCGAGCATAACCGGATCTTTGTCAACACGAACGCCGCCGCGGTCGGGATCAAGGAATTGAACCGCGGCCTCAGGAAACTCAAGCGCGTCGCCCAGCTCATGGACGAAACAAGCCTTCTCAAACTCCTCAAACAAACCGTCGACCACGGGACACTGCCCGGTAAATAACCTCTCACCTCCGCCTGCCTCTGACTGCCGTCAGGCAGGTACCGGCCAGGCAGGGACGGTGTCCTGTTTACTCATTTAAAGCATCTTTATAGGGTCGCAGTATGATAAAATTGTACATTTAGCATCTAAAAAGATGCAATATGACTTGCAATGTAATACGCTGTGTGATAAGCTTCCTTCAGAGCAACCTACTAAAAGGACAGGAGGCTGTGATGGATTTTTCAGCCATGAATGACCGTGCGATCCTGGAGGAATTAGGTGCCAGGATTCAACGCAAGCGTTTGGCACTGAATATTTCCCAGCTTGAATTGATGCGCAGGGCAGGTGCGGCGCGCAAGGTCATACAAAATATCGAAAGGGGCAAGAGCTGCACCCTTAAGGGGTTTATTCGTACGATGAGAGCTTTGGGATTGACCGGCGATCTTGATCTTTTTCTTCCGGAATCGGGACCCAGTCCGCTTCAGTTGGCCAGGCTCAAAGGTCGCAGGCGGCAACGGGCCTCTGCTCACCGGAAAACGCATTCTGCAGAAGGCGGGGAACGATGAGCGTGCGGGGCCGTCGTGTCGATGTTGCGTTCGTTCGGCTCTGGGGGCGTCTTGTGGGTGCCGTAGCATGGAACGAGGAACGGGGGCACGCCGATTTTGAATACGATTCCGCTTTTGTGAAACAGGGCCTGGAGGTTGCGCCCCTGATGATGCCTCTCGGGAAACGGGTCTATTCTTTTCCGGCGCTCAAGAAAGACACTTATCATGGTCTTCCGGGAATGTTGGCGGACACGCTGCCTGACCGATTCGGTAACAGGCTTATTGATTTGTGGCTCGCGGAGCAGGGCCGTGCGCCCGGTGATTTTTCTCCGGTCGAGCGTTTGTGTTATATGGGAACACGGGCCATGGGGGCGCTCGAATTTGAACCCGCGCTGGAGCCGCGCTTGAAAAGAACGGTCCGCTTAGAAATAGCCGAACTCGTCGCGCTTGCCTCCCGCATTCTTGATCATAAGAAGAAACTCACAGCTAATTTTTTGGAAAACAGGCAGGAAGCCTTAAAAACGATCATTCGTGTGGGGACCTCCGCCGGAGGAAACCGGGCCAAGGCGGTCATTGCCTGGAATCCCAAGACGGGGGAGGTCCGCTCGGGCCAAGTCGGGGGTCCTCCGGGGTTTGAGCCGTGGATCTTGAAATTCGACGGTGTGAATGACGCATCTCTCGGAGATCCAAAAGGTTTTGGCCGCATTGAATATGCGTATTACTTGATGGCCCTTAAGTCGGGTATCCAGATGAATTCTTGCCGGTTGCTTGAGGAGGGCGGGCGAGCGCATTTCATGACCCGGCGATTTGATCGCGATGCGGAAGGCGGTAAGATCCACGCTCAGTCGCTCTGTGCGATGGCGCATTATGATTTCAATGCCGCCGGAGAATATGGCTACGAACAGGCGTTTGGCATCATCTTGCGCCTCAATCTTGGTCACGAGGCGATGCAGGAAATGTACCGGCGAATGGTTTTTAATGTGTTGGCACGCAATCAGGATGATCACACGCGCAACATTGCTTTTTTGATGGGGCGGGACGGGGCGTGGCGTCTCGCACCGGCATTTGATATGGTGTGGGCTTACAACCCGTCGGGTCATTGGACGGACCGTCATCAGATGAGTATCAATGGAAAACGGGATGGTTTTTCACGGACCGATCTTGAAGCTCCGGCCGCAGAATACGACATTCGCGGCGCGGCAAAGATCAGGAAAGAAGTGACCGCTGCCGTATCGCAATGGCCGGAATTCGCGCGTTTCGCCGGCGTTGATACGAAAATGTCACGCATCATTAAGGATTCACATCGTTTAGATCTGGGGAAGTCCCCTAAGGCGCGTTGAGACCCTCGATCACGATCACGGGACGCCGTCCGCGGGGAGACGTTAAATATCCGCGACAGGGCGGCCAACCTCTCCCTCCGGGGTTGACGGCGGCAACAGAAAATAAATGGTTGACAGGTGTAAAAATATCCGGATAATTTTACACTATGAGTAAAAGTATCCTCTGCCGGAAAATAGACATCCGCCTTCCCGCGGCAAAGTCGTGTTTTCTCTGGGGCCCCCGAAAAGCGGGAAAAAGCTACTGGATCGCTCATCACCTCAAGGATATCCAACTCATCGACCTTCTCAAAACGGATGTGTTCGCGGAATACGCCGCGAGGCCGGCGCTCCTGCGGGAAAGATTGGGGAACTCCAAGCGGCTCATCGTGATCGATGAAGTCCAGAAAGTGCCCCAGCTTCTGGACGAAGTCCACGGGATGATCGAAGAACGCGGCGCGCAATTTCTTTTGACGGGATCAAGCGCCCGAAAACTCCGAAAAGGACATGCGAATCTTCTGGGGGGAAGGGCGTGGCGGCGCGTCATGCTGCCGCTTTCCTATACGGAGGTATCGGGTTTTAAACTGGAGCAGGCCCTCGTTTCGGGCATGTTACCGCCGCATTTTTTATCGCCGGACCCGCTGGAAGATCTGAGGTCTTATGTGGCGGATTATCTGAAGGAAGAGATCGCCGCGGAGGCCCTTGCGCGAAACATCCCCTCGTTTTCGGAGTTCTTGCGCGTGGCCGCCCTGACATCGAGCGAGCTTTTGAATTATACCAATGTCGCCCGCGAGGCCGGGGTTTCGCAAAGGACCGTCCGGGCCTATTTTGACATTCTTGAAGACACCTTTCTCGGTTTCCGCCTGGAGCCCTGGGTCCGTTCCCAAAGCCGGCGCATGATCCTTGCGGAGAAATTTTATTTTTTTGATGTGGGGGTCGCGGGGTATCTGGCCCGCCGGCATCCCGTTCCCGGGAGCAGTGACTTCGGCAAAGCCTTCGAACATTTTATTCTCATGGAATTGCGGGCGTATCAGGCCTACCGGCAGCCCGAGATGCCGATCCGTTACTGGCGCACCAGTTCCGGGCAAGAGGTCGATTTTCTTTTGGGCGAAAGGGAAGTCGCGATCGAGATCAAATCGGGCAAGGTCCATGAAGGAGATCTTCGCGGCCTGCAGGCCCTTCTCGCGGACGGCCCTGTCAAAAGAGCGATCGTTGTTTCCATGGAAAAAGAGCCGCGCCGTGTTGCGGGACATATCGAGATCCTGCCCTGGCAGGAATTTCTCGAGCTTCTCTGGAGCGGCAAGATCGTTAACCCCAGGGGTTAAAAGTCAGTACAACCCCTGGGGTTAAACCGCGTCACGGGACGGCGTGTAGGCTATAAACCTGCCCATTTCTCTCTTTTCTCCCGGTTCATTGCCCCTGAATTAATTTCCCAACGTCTGAAAACTATTCCTCTTTTCCAACGTACCGTTCCGCTTCTAAAGTGCTCCTCAGCGTATTCTTTATAATCATAATTATATTGCTCATAATGAAATATTCTAATACACTGACCTGTCCCCAAGGAGGAAGAAATATGGTTAAAAAGTATGTACAAAAGTATGGCGATGAGGTATGCTCCGGATGAACGCCGGGGAGAGCGATTTCTGCTGGGACCGCGAGAAGGAACGGCTGGACATCCTCAAACACGGTATCGATTTCGGGACCGCGATGAAAGCCTTCGCGGACCCCCGGAGAAAGATCCTGACCGATGAAAGGCACAGTCGCGGTGAGCCGCGGTTCTTTTGTGTCGGGACCGCGGACGGGAAGATCGTGACGGTCCGTTTCACGTACCGCGAAGGCAAGATACGCATCTTTGGCGCGGGCCCTTGGAGGAAGGGGAGGAGGTTCTATGAAGAAGGATAAAGACCGGAAGCCCGGGACGGGAGAAGAAAGCTATAAAGAGGACGACCCGAAAGACCCGGATTTTCCGTCCGGGAAGCTGACGCGTATCCCGGATTTTTTGCCGCCGCCGGAAGCGCTGATCGTTCCGGGGGAAGCGTCGGAAAAAGTGACGATCGTGCTCAAAAGATCCAGCGTCGATTTTTTCCGGCGGAAGGCCAAAGAGCATCACACCAAATACCAGCGCATGATCCGCGAAGTCCTGGACCGTTACGCCCGCCAGTACGCTTCGTAGACGAAACGTTCATGAACGGGATGCGTCTGATGAGTGTGATTTTACTCAAAACATTGAGCTAATTTAAATTTATGATGCAACCGCCTCAATTTTAACGGGATATAGGATTACTGATAAGGTCCTGACTCAAATAAAAGGTTGGCAGGCGTATAAATATCCGGATCATTTTATATGCGACGTAAAATCATCCTTTTTCGTAATATAGCCCATCACAGAACGTCCTCAACCCCAGGGTTTGACGTCTTGAAATTTTTGGCGATTTTTTGTCCATTCGGTTGTATTGTATTCAGCGCGAAAAGGCATTTATAAAATGAACCGTTTTGAGAACAGAAAGGGGATTTTATGAAGAAAGTGCTTTGGGGGGTCGGGGTGGTCCTGGGGGTGGCGCTGCTGGCGGTGCCGGGGGCGCTTTTCGCGGCGGTGCAGGCCGGGACTGCGGCGGATGTCCAAGGCGCGGTCATGATCGTGTCGCCGACGGACACTGCCATGCGACCCTTGAAAAAAGGGGACCCGGTGTTCATGGGGGACAAGATCGAGACGGGGGCGGACGGCCGGTTGGAAGTGAAACTGCTGGACAAGACGGTCTTTTCGCTCGGGCCGTCGGGCGCGATCTCGATGGATGAGTTCGCTTACGATCCCAAGACCGATGAGGGGAAGGTCCGGGCCGGCATCCTGAAGGGGATCTTCCGTGTCGCGACCGGGAAAGTGGCGCACAAGCGGCCGGAGAACATGACGGTCACGCTGCCGGCCGGGACGATCGGTTTTCGCGGGACGGTCGTGGCCGGGATCGTGGACGGGACGCGGTCGACGATCATCCTGCTGGGTCCGGTGGAGGCGGGGCGCATTTACGTCACGAATCTTGTTAACGGCCAGCTCATGACCCTGGAGATCGATGAGACGGGGATGGGGGTCATCGTCGACGGGCCGGACAGCACGCCGTATGCCGTTCAGCAGGTCTCGGAAGCGGAGCTTTTGGAGATCGCCGAAGCCCTCGGCCTGTCCCTGACGCAATTGACGGGAGGCAGCCAGTCCGGGGTCCCGAACTTCGACATTCTGGATTCCCAAGTCCAGAGCGAGGAGACCGCGCGGGACATCAGCCCCGTGTCGGAACCAACCACCCCCACGACGACAACAACAAGCAGTTCCCAAGAAAGCAGCAATGACATCGTTGAGGTGGGCCCGCCGTTTTAACGTTACCCACGGGACGCCGTCCCGAGGGAGAGGTTAGCCGTAGGTGACCGGGTGATCAACGTCTCCCCGCGGACGGCGTCCGGTGAAGGGGGTTGCATGCGCCTTCTTATTTTTTGGGCGGTCTTACCGTTGCTACCGGTCGGCTTCCCCCAGACAGCTTGGGCCGACCGTTTTGCGGGGATCGAACCGGGACAAAGTTCCAAAGAGGAGGTCCGAAGGGTCCTCGGCGATCCCGTCGCGGCCTCTTCGCTCGGGGACCGCGTTGAATACCGCGGCGCTCCGTTCGATGCCGCGAAGATCGTCGTCCACTACCGGTTGAGCGATGCCGTCGCGGAAAAGATCGAGGTCTATCCGGTCGTGCGCGCGGGAAGGGACGATCACCGGGAGTGGTTCTCCCTCGAAGGCCCCGCCGAAGTGAGCACGGACAGCGACGGATCGCGCCTTGAGGTCTACCCCGCGCGCGGGATGGCGCTTAAATTCGGCCTCGCCGCGGAAGCGGATCAAGTCATCACGATCGTCCATTTCCCCTTGCCCGGCCGCCCGGCCGTCCGTCCGGCGGCGGTTATGACCCCTCTCCCGCAACCTGCGGGGCAGAAATATTTCGGCGTCGAAATACAGAACGATCACGGCGGCGTTCTCGTCCGGGACGTTCATCCCGGCTCGCCCGCAGAGCGTTTTGGTCTGGCGGCGGGCGACCGGATCCTCGGAAGCGGGAGGACGCGTTTCACGAGCACCGCGGATCTCGTGGCCTTGATCGAACGTTATCCCGTCCGGGAGCCCATGCCGTTCTTGATCCAACGCGGCGGCAAGGTCTTTGAGTTGCGCATTCCGCCGGAGTTAAAGTCCCCCGCCGAGGTCCGGGCGATCGGGGAACGTTACCGGCAGGCCCGCCTGGCCCAGGAACAGGCGGCGCAGGCGGAAGCCCAGAAGCGGCGGCAGGCCACGGCGGAATCGGTCTCCAAACTCGTGGGGCTCATCAACGAACAGCTGATCCAACCGATCGAAAGCTGAGGCGGTCATGGAACGCGGAACGCGCGGGTCCTTGCGGCGGGTCTTGGCGTTGGGGACCGCCCTTGTTTTCACGATCACCGGCCTTCCGTGCCCGCCGGCTCGCGCCGCCACGGCCGAAGAACTTTTGGCGGACCCGGGCCGGGCGGATCCCTTCACGACGGACGTCACGCAGCTCCGGGAAGGCCTCTTCGAAACACTGAAGCAGCAGGAACGCGCCATTGTCCAAAAACACGTCCGGGAAACAGGCGTGCCCTGGACGGATTCCGCGGGAGAAGTGTACACCCACCATCCGCGCTACGAGCAGGCCGTCAAGGAATACGGTCAGGCGTGGCAGCAGCACATGGAAAGGGTGAGGGCGCTCGACGCCGCGGTCCGCGAACAGGGCATGACCCGGGTGCTGGACCGCGCCAAGGAACTGGCCCGCAAGGACGGCGTCACCATTCCATGGTCCGAAGAGTTCAAACCCACCGGGACGGACCCGTGGAAAGGCCGCGGCACTTACACGGACGCGGAGTATACCGGAACGGACCGGGCCAACCGTTACGTCCGGCAAGCGCTTCAGGAAAAGGGCATGACGGTCTCGGCGACCCCCGGCCAGAACAATGTCCGGGTGAAGTCGTGGGACCTCCAGCTTTGGGGCGAAGAAGGCAAAGGAAAGATCCAGCGGGCGTTCGAGGCCGAGAACCCCGAATTCGCGAAAACGGCGATGCCCGGCGGGACGGCGGGACCGGCGGACAAACAGATGGCCGCTCTCGAAAGCCTCAAAAAAGCCCACCTGGACGATCGTGTCCCTCCGCCCGGCACGTGGCGGGAGTACCAGCGGATGAACGATCTGGTCAAGGCGGTCGAACGCGGGGAACAGAACGTTCTGGGCAAACCGCCCGCGGACCCCGGGATCCAGGAGCTCCGCAGGATCCGGTCCATGGAGACGGACCCCGTGGCGGCGGGGCTCCGCAAGCTGGGCGATGAACGGGGCCTTCAGAACCCCCGGTACGAAGCGTTCCAGAAGACGCAGATGGAGCGGATGTCCCAGATCCTGAAGTCGGGGCAGGAGGCCAACCAGACCTTTCTCGCGGACCTTGACCAAAAGATCCGGGGCGCGGAGGCGAAGGGGGACCTTGCCCTCGCGAACGAATTGAAAACTTTCAAGAACCAATCGCTCCAGCAGCAGATCCTGCTCCGGAAGTCGCTCGTCAACGAACTGGGGTCGCAGCGTTTCGCGGAAACGGTCGAGGGAACGAAATTCGAGCTTGTCCGCGATCCCGACGCCGGCTCCACCCTGATGTTCCGGAACAAGGAGACCGGGCAGACGATGACGAAACTGGAGATGATCGAAAAGTACCGCGGCATCGTCAAAGACGTCGAAGCGGCCCAACTCGCGGGGAAGGGGGAGAAATACAGGAACCTGGCCACGAAGGAGTTGATCACGGGCAAGGACCTTTTGGAGCGGTCCCGGCAGGTCCTCAAGAACCTTGAGGAAGGGAAATACGCGGAGGCGGTCAAATTGACCGAACACGAACCGCTCTTCCAAAAAGGCAAGGGGGGGGACGTCAAGCGGGCGGAATACGAGGTGATCTCCGTGAAAGGCACCGGGGGGCAAAAAATGTACCGCAACGTCAAGACGGGGGAAGTGATCACCGAGGCCGCGATGCGGGACCGCTACGTCAAAAAACCCGTCGAGGCGCTCCGGAAGCAGATGAGCGATCTCGGGCCCAAGCCGCCGGCGGCAGGCGTGGCCGCTGACGATCTCTCCTTCCGGGGGCTTGATGAAAAGGCCTTTAAACCGTTCAAAACGACCGACCTTCCCAAGATCAAGGAGCACGTCCTGCCTCCCGCGCGCGCGAAGAACCTTAAACTGGTCTACCGGTACGCCAAGCTGGCGGAACAGTATTTTCAGAAACAGTACCCGCAGCTCGGGAGCCGGCCCCGGGGGGCCTTCTGGCTGGCGGACCCGGCCGAGGCGATGGAAGAATACCTCCTGGAGGCCGAACGCGAGATGTCCGGCCATCCCGAGGTCCTGAAGGCCTTCCGCGCGGCGAAAAAAGAAATCCTGCAGCAGTACGTCCGAACACAGTTGCGGCACCAGAAGGATGCGGTGTTGATCGCCCAGGAAGAATACGTCAAAGCCGCCAAGGAAAGGTCCGTGCTCCGGGCGCGCAAGATGGCGCGTGACGCCGCGTTCAACGAGTCCCTGCAAAAGATGATGCTCACGCTCCTGGTGTCCTCCAAGCTCGTGGATTTCATGCAGACCTGGTACGACGAGGGGTTCGACGGGCTCGTCAGGAAGTCCGTCAGTTTCCTCACCCTGGAGGTCCCCCTCGGTCTCGCGGTCAAACAGGGCCTGGGCCTTCTGATCCCTTACTTGGCGATGAACGCGCCGGGCCTGCAGGCGCTGCTCCAGGGGGTCCTCGCGTACACGGGGGCGGCGGGGGTCGGCATGATGGTCTTCACGATCGGCCGCGGGATCGCTTACATGACGACCGATTATTTCATCCTGGACGAGAACCGGCAGACGCTCCTACGAAGCCTTTGTCCGCTCCCCCCGAAGAAGACGAACCCCTGGGACCTCTGGAGTTGGCTTGCCGAGAAGCGGCGGGTCGACGTCGAAAAGGATTTCTCGCCGATCCTGGAGGCCCTGACAAGCCCGAACACCCGATGGACGACCGCGATGAGCGATATCCAGGAATACGCCGCGCAGCTGATCGTCATGTACCGGATCTGGCTGCTCGAGAATTACGATTATGTCCGGCGGCTCCGTTATTTCGAGGACGATCCGAAGGTGTGGAACGTCATGACCGGCGAACTGGCGAAGAGGATCTGGCTCGCCCACAAAGCGGAGGAATTCAAGGAAGCGCAGGAGGACGAAGCGCGAGCGCAAAGGGAATGGGAGGACGCGTTCTTCGCCGAACCGCCTCAGGAGGTCCCTCGCGAACTCCGGGGCGTGATCTACAAGGTCCGCCTCAACGGAACGACGGTCGAAAGTTATTTCACGGATTTCGGCGGATGGGACGATTACACCCACCGGGCGGCGGCCCCCCGGAAGCTCAAGGCCGGCGATGAAATGAAAGTGGACGTCGAGTATGCGATGTTCGGTCTGCCCGGCGACAAGCTGAAGCTGAAGCTGCGTGCTTTTTCCCCGGAAGGGGACGGCGCGGCGGGGGAAGCGCAAGCGCTTTACGGGGGCCAGGGGTCCGAAAAAGAAGCGACCGCGGATGAGGCGTTCGGTCTCGTGACCGGGGCCGCCGCTTTTTCGCTCCCGCTTCAGTATCCGAGCCCCAGAAAAGATCCGAACGGGGAGCTTGCCGCATCGAGCCTTCGGTTCGAGCTGGAGGCGGAAGGGACGCGGCTTTTTGCCGCGACGGTCGAGAACGCTTTTACGGTCGACGGGCCGGGAACGGATTTTAACGGGAAAGGGAATTTGCGCGTGACGGTCAAAGCCGACCCGGCGTCCGTCAAGGACGTGCCGATCGGCGATCTGCCGGATGTCACGATCAAGCTCGAGCCCCTTTCGGGCCAAAAAGAAACGCCGAAACGCGTCACGGGAATGTACCTGAACGGAGCGCATACGTTCGAAAATATCCCGCTCGGCCGGTGGCGCGTCGTGGCCGCATTGGAGAAAAAGGAGATCGAAAGCGCGGCGGACCCGGCGCCGGGAAGGTCCGTCGGTCCGTCGCAACCGATCCTGATGGCTCGGGCGTTCTGGGGCGAGAAGGAGGCGTTCGCGGCGGAATATGCCGGCGCCGGGAAAGGGGAAAAGATCGTGACGCTCTTCATGCCGCGGCCGATGGCAGCGGATGTCCCTTTGGAAAAGCGCCACGCCGGTGATTTTCAAGCGGAGGTAGAGCTCGGAAAGTTTGATGTCAAAGATTTTATCCGGGTCGGGAAGCAGGAGATGAGCGCTTCTCCCTGGAATATCCTGGCGCTGGTTCAAGACCAGCAGGGGAGGCCGGTGATCGGGGCGGAGGTGAAGGTCTTGGGGGGCGGGGGCGCCCGGGCCGAGGAGATCGGAGACGGCCGGTACGTTCTGAAAGGGCTCTCGACGCGGGGAAGCGTGCGGGTCGGTGCCGAGGTGAGCGTGCCGTTAGCCCTCGCGGTGGGGACCGGCCGTTATTCCGGGGAAACGGAGGTGACCTTCAACGGGGCGTCCCAGGAGAACGTGACGATCGTGATCCCGGGCCTTTCGCAGCACAAGTGGCTGATCCGCGGCACGGCCCGTTACAGCGACGGGACGCCCATCACGCTCGGGCCGGATGACACGTTCACGGTCACCATGGGCATGGAGGAGAAGTATCCCAAAAGCGTCTCCGGACTTTCTTATTCTTTCGGTCCTTTTCCCGTTCCCCCGGACACTCACCCGGAGGACCCGGCGTCGGATTCCAATAACCGGGGATTGCGGGCCGAGATCCGGCGCGGCGGGACCATGATCGCGGTGGCGTCCGGAACGGTGCTCCGGAAAGGCTCGGAACGGACGGAATACGATATTGTTTTTCAGGCGGCGCTGAAGAACGTCATCGAGCCGGGCAAGGGACCGCCGCGTTTTGTGAGCGCCACCCAGCCGCAGGATGTTTCCCGTGCCGCGGCCTTCGCCCCCGGTTCGGTCCCGGGGAAGGCGGAGGAGGAGCCGCTTCCCGACGCGACGACCGGTCCGAAAAAGTCCGGAAAGATCCCCGCGCCGGCCTTTGTCAAGGCGACCCAAGGGACCCAGGGGGCCGTTCCGGCGGCGGCTCCCGTGACACCAAGCGTTCCCGAAACCCTGAGCCCCCCCGCACCGGTGCCGCCGGTCCCGGCCCAGCCCGTGCAGCCGGCCGTGGCGGAAGAATGCAGGGACGCCGACGGAAGGCCGACTCTTTTTTGCAATACTTTCGACGGTGACATACAATAAACCCACGGGACGCCGTTCCCTCCACCCTCCAAAAGGCACCGGCGGGCAAGCAAAGCTTTGGCGGGCGGGCGCGGGGAGACGTTAGCCGTCTTGCCGCGACTATTGGACCTCTCCCTCGGGACGGCGTGTCCGGTCAAGGAGCGCGACGATGAGAAAATGGGGATTAGCGGACATATTGGCTTCGGTTTGCGTGTTGGGGGGATTGCTGTTGACGGGTTACGGGATCCACTGGGCCGGCCCGGACGGCGCGGCCGACGTGCGTCCGGCCCTCGGGGCGTGGGGCATGGCGGCCAGCTTTTTTTCCGGGGCCTATTTTTTGCGGAAGCGGGACCGGAGGGCGCTCGGCTATCTCAAGTGGATGGCGATCCTCTTCGCGATCCCGGGCGGCCTGTTGACGGTCCTTTACACGGTCCTTCTTTTCAACGGGCCCGTTCCGGCGTCGGCGCACGCGATCCTTTTGGTCGCCTCGATACTGCTTGCCGCCTCGATGACGTTCGCCGTGAGCTTTCAAAAGCTCGGGAAGGACCCGGAATTCAATAATTAACTTAACGGGATGGCGTGCGGTAGATGATGATGGAAAAGGACGACCCGAAGGATTGGGAAGAATTGGAAGAGGAGACGGCCCCCGAACAACTCAGGCGGAAATGGGTCGTCGAGGAGCATTTCAAAAAAACGGCCGTGTGTCCATCGTGCGGAAAAGCCACAGCGGCGGACAACCTGACCTGTCTTTTTTGCGGAGCCACCCTGAACGAAGCAACGGGATTTCTCGGAAAACTGCTAAAAGGGTTCAAGGGAATGTTCCGGTAAGCTTTAAAGCGAGGGCGGGGCGTGAAGTTTCTCTGTCCGTTTGAACAAACAACGATATCATAAAGCGGTCTGAACCCAAGGAGGCTTGCCATGGAACAAACCCCTCAAACGAAAAAGAGTCCCTGTTATTGCACGGCGCTTTCCGGCGTCGCGGTGATCATCCTCGCCTGGTGGAATGTCGGCTGGGCCCCTGTCGCTCTGACGGTGATCGGAGCGCTGATCGTCGTGAAAACTTTCGTCAACACTTGCTGCTTCGACAAGATCTGCGGCGACAAGACCTGTACGCCAAAGTAAGGGATCCCCCGGCCGGAAGCACAGCGGGCCCTCACGGCCGGCAGGGCCCTTTAAGGAACGATCATGAAGATCCTGCTTGTGAACGGAAGTCCCAGGAAAGAATGGAATACGGCGATGCTGCTTCAGCACGCCCGGGAAGGCGCGGTCCATGAAGGCGCGGAGGCGGAGCTCGTGCATCTTTATGACCTGAATTACCGGGGCTGCGTCAGCTGCTTTTCCTGCAAGGAAAAAGGGGGGAAGAGTTACGGGCGATGCGCCGTCAGAGACGGTCTCGCGCCGCTCCTCAAGCGGGTCGAGCAGTGCGACGCGCTGATCCTGGGCTCTCCGGTCTACCTGGGGAACCTCAGCGGCGGGACGCAATCCTTCCTGGAACGGCTGGTCTTTCCTTACCTGACCTATACGGATCCGCCGCAGACCCTTTTCCCGAAGAAGATCCCCGTGGGTCTTTTCCTGACCATGGGCGTGACCGAGGAGCAGATGCGGGAGATCGGTTACTCGCAGCATTTCGAATTGACCGCGCGCTTCCTCGCGAGGATCTTCGGCTCCTGCGAAACGCTCATGAGCTTTGACACTTACCAGTTCGAGGATTATTCGAAGTATGTGGCGACCCGCTTCGATCCCGCGGCGAAACTGGAACGGCGGAAGCAAGTTTTCCCCGCGGACTGCCGGAAAGCTTTCGAACTGGGCGCGGACTTTGCCCGTATCAAGGACCTCTGAGCCTAACAAGACGCCGTCCGCTGGATGGGTGAATTCGGTGCATTGTCAACAAACCCAACGTAAGGCATCCTTGCGTTGAACGATCAAGGGGGGTTTTTATGAGGCAGACAGTTTTTTTCCCGGTCCTGGCGGTATTGTTCTCCGTGGGGTTCGCGGTCCCGGCCGCGTTCGCGCATTGCGAGATCCCGTGCGGGATCTATGACGACGGCATGAAGTTCCGCGAGCTCAGCCAGCACGCGGACACGATCGAAAAATCGGTGCGCGAGATCCGGGCGCTCGAAGCCTCCGGCAAGCCGGACATGAACCAGCTGGTGCGGTGGATCAACAACAAGGACGCGCACGCCGACAGGATCAAGGAGGAGGTCGCGGATTATTTTCTCAGCCAGAGGGTCAAGCTCCCGGAGGGGGAAGCGGAACGGGGAGATTACGGCCGCCAGCTGGAACTGCTCCACCGGATCACGGTGTACGCGATGAAGACGAAGCAGACGGTCGACCCCGAGAACGTCCGGCTCCTGCGCGAGTCGCTGGAGGCCTACCGGGAACTTTACGAGAAGCTCCATGGTCACGGGCCGGAAGGGACTTGAGACCGTGATCAACGAACGCCGTTGCGCCAACGCACCCGAGGAGGAATGATGGCCAAACAGAACGCCCCTTACGTCATGGACATGAAGCCCGGTGAGTATTGGTGGTGCGCTTGCGGGGAGTCCTCGAACCCGCCTTTTTGCGACGGGACCCACAAGACCCGGAGCCCCGGGACCTCTCCGGTCCTCGCGGTGATCGATCAGCCCAGGAAAGTGGCCTGGTGCGGGTGCCGGGCCTCCGGGAAAAAACCGTTCTGCGATGGCACCCACGCGAAAATGGGCCCCCCGCGCTGACCTTTCCCGCCGGCGAAAGAACGGGAAGCGCTTGAAAACGGACGTTCGTCCGTTTATAATAGTTGCATGCCAAAGCAAATCGATTTCCCGGGAGTTGTCGCCAAGCTCAAGGACTTTTACGCCCGCCGGAAACGTCTGCCTACTTATTCCGAGCTTCAATCGCTTTTCAAGTACAGCTCCAAGGGCGGAGTATCCCTGCTCACAGCCCATCTCGTGAAACGGGGGATCCTGAAACGCGACGCGAAAGGCAGGCTTCTGCCGACCCCGGCCCTGGAAGGCGGCATCAAGCTTCTTGGCACCGTACAGGCCGGATTCCCGTCACCCGCCGAAGAGGAGCTGATCGACACGCTGTCGCTCGACGAGTTCCTGATCAAAAACCCTCAAGCGAGCTATCTCGTGAAGGTGACGGGGGATTCCATGATCGACGCGGGGATCATGCCGGAGGACCTTGTGATCGTGGAGCGGGGCCGCCCGCCGCGGCACGGGGACATCGTGATCGCGCAGGTGGACGGCGATTGGACGATGAAGTATTACGAAAAACGGGGCGCGAAGGTTTTTTTGCGCGCGGCCAATAAAAAATACCCCACGATCGAGCCGAAAGCGGAACTTGTCGTCGGCGGTGTGGTGGTCGCCAATGTCCGCAAGTACAGATAAACATAGGGTCAAGGGTCAGGAGGGCAAGATGGAGACGGGGTTTAAAAAATTATTGGTTTGGCAGAAAGCTTATCAGCTGGCTTTAAATATTTATCGGGAGTTGAAGGCCTTCCCAAAAGAAGAACAGTTCGGGCTCATCTCGCAGATGCGGCGGGCCATCCTGTCGGTCCCCGCCAACATAGCGGAGGGTTATGAACGCGGATCTCGTAAGGATTACATCCATTTTCTCCGGATCGCGAAAGGGTCCCTTTCCGAAACGGAAACCTATCTGATGTTTTCAAGAGATCTCGGTTACGTCACGGGAAGCTGTTATGCGGAGTTGGAGAAACAGCGAAGTGAAACAGGGCGTTTGCTGAACGGGCTCATCCGTTCTCTTTCCCAGGGTGTTTGAACTATGGCTTCCGGCCGTGGTCCCCTGTCCCTAGCCCCTTGTCCCTTCGTTCACATTGATTGCGACGCTTTTTTCACATCGGTTGAGCAAGCCCTAAAACCCGAGCTCAAAGGGAAACCGGTCGTTACGGGGAAAGAACGCGGGATCGTGGCTTGCGCGAGTTATGAGGCGAAAGCGCTCGGCGTGAAACGGCCGATGCGTCTTTGGGAAGCCCGGAAACTCCTGCCCGAACTTATTTGTCTCCCGAGCGATTACGAGACCTACAGCCTTTATTCCAGGCGCATGTTCGAGATCATCCGGCGATTCACTCCCGAAGTGGAAGAGTATTCGATCGACGAAGCGTTCGCGGAACTGTCGGGGCTAAGACGGGTCCACCGGTCCGGCTACGCGGAGATCGCCTGGAAGATCAAACAGGAGGTCCAGCGGGAGCTCGGGCTGACGGTATCTGTGGGACTGAGCGCGTCCAAGATACTTGCCAAGATCGCGTCGAAGGAAAAAAAGCCGGACGGGTTCTTTGTCCTTCGCGCGAGTGAACTTCACGAATTCCTGCCGCGCGTGCCGCTCGAACGCGTCTGCGGGTTCGGCCCGAACACCGTAGCGCTTCTTGAAAAGAACGGCGTGCGCAGCGTCTGGGATTATGTGAGCCGGCCGGAGGTCTGGGCCGCCAAGCTCCTGGGGAAGATCGGCGTTGAGCTTTGGCATGAGCTGCGGGGCGAGCCGGTCTATCCGGTCGTGACGGCGGCCAAAGACGATTACGCGTCGATCTCAAAGACCAAGACGTTCACGCCGCCGTCCTCGGAAAAAGATTTCGTGAAGGCGCAGCTCGTCCGGAACCTCGAATCCGCGTTCATCAAACTCCGGAGGCACCGGCTGCGGGCGCGCGTTCTGGCCGTTTATCTTCGGGAGCAGGATTTCCGGGGTTCGGGCGCGGAAGCGGCCCTTAACCGGAGCACTTCTTCGACCCTGGACGCGGTGGGTTTGGCAGGCGAGCTTTTCGAGCAGGCGTTCCGTTCCGGCGCGTCTTATCGCGCGACGGGGATCATCCTTTCAAAGCTCGAAGCAGACCGGACCGTTCAATACTCTCTTTTCGACGATGTCCCGAAGATCGAGTCGATGAAACGGATCGACCGGGTCCTGGACGGGGTCAACGCGCTCTACGGAAAACACGCGCTTCATCTCGGCACTTCTTTATGGCTTGGAAAGCACCGGCAGTCCCGATCCCGATCGATCGAAGCGCAGCGGGGATCATGGCAGTCCTGGCTGCCGTTCAAGAAAACAATATCAAGGCCAGGACAGCATGTCGCCGAGCGAGGCGATTTGCCGGAGCGCAAGAAGCAGCTCTTAAAAGGTGAGACCTTCCGGCAACGGCTCGGCATCCCGGTCTGGAAAGTGGCGGTTTAGATTTTTTTGCAATCCCCCGGACAATGCGTTTCATGCACCGGCTCGTGGATCTTGCCTTGTAGGTCTGCCGCCCCGCAGGGAGCATCTGACGGAGTTTGCACGTCGCCTGGCATGTGGCAGCTCTTTGAAGCTACGGATGGAACCCGATCTGACGTTTGGGTTTTTCCGGGGGAGCCATCATTTGACGGACAGCTGTCAGAATATCCCGGATCGCTTCATCGTGGGTGCCTATTTTCCGCTCTAATGCGGCGAGTTTATGGGCCAATTCCTTGTCCGTCGTCAGGAGCTCCCTTAACCGGACGAAAGTCCTCATGATCGCGATATTCATTTGGATGGCGCGGACGCTTTTGAGGACGCTTGAAAGCATGGCGACACCCTGCTCGGTGAATACATAAGGCAAATATCTTCGGCCGCCCCTCGCGTCTTTTGAGGTTTCAATTTGAAACCTCAAAACGGCTGTTTCCTCTTTGGTGAGTTGAAAAAGGAAGTCCTCGGGGAACCGGGACTTGTTGCGTTTGACCGCGAGATTAAGCGATTTGGTTTTGACTCCGTACAGCTTGGCCAGATCACTATCGAGCATGACACGTTGGCCGCGCATGAAATAGATAGAGGCAGCGATCCGTTCCGGAGATATAACTGAAGCGTCTTTTTTCATAGGAACAAAGTATCATTTGCTTTCATTAAAATCAACAAAAATATGATTTAAAAGGAACAATTAAGGGCTCATTTCGGCACAACCTCGGAAGTTGGATCTCGCCATCCGCCATCCTCCGTCCCGTGCGTCTCTTGTGCCATGTATCGTGTAGCGTGTGACGTGTGGCCTACGCCCTGTCCGTATCGCGTTGTCGATAAAATTCGCCCTCCTCCATCCGTCCTTCCGTTTTAACGTCTCCCTGCGCCTGCTTGTCCCGCCGGTTCATAGGCGGTGGCCCGCCAGCGCTTTTGGGCGGGAACGGGGTCTGGCTTATGGGAGATATTTTGCAAACCAAGAAAAAATGCGTATAATACGCCCACATTTTTGAGGGATTTTTATTCTGACCTGTCCCCAAAGTGTCCCCGTGGCGATTTTTGGGGAAATCAATAAAGACGCGCAATTTTGGAAGTTGTTGCGGTATCATAAGTTAATTGATCTTGCGCCCGTCCTAAAGGACTGGCGCAAACAAGCTTTTAGTAAAAGAAAAATTAATGAGGTTTGCGCCCGTAGCTTTCGCCACAAAGCGTTGGCGAATCCGTCTCAAACAACGCTTTGGG
>JAHQRI010000016.1:0-1449 GCA_019052695.1 Candidatus Omnitrophota bacterium | reverse complement strand
GACGAATCCGCCGCGTTGTTTGGCGGACAATTATTAAAGAGTTCGCTACGGATGCTGCTCTTTATTGAAATTTTAAATTAAGGTTACCAGCGCCCGTAGCTTTCGCCACAAAGCGTTGGCGAATCCGTCTCAAACAACGCTTTGGGGACGAATCCGCCGCGTTGTTTGGCGGACAATTATTAAAGAGTTCGCTACGGATGCTGCTCTTTATTGAAATTTTAAATTAAGGTTACCAGCGCCCGTAGCTTTCGCCACAAAGCGTTGGCGAATCCGACCCAACAACGCTTTGGGGACGAATCCGCCGCGTTGTTTGGCGGACAATTATTAAAGAGTTCGCTACGGATGCTGCTCTTTATTGAAATTTTAAATTAAGGTTACCAGCGCCCGTAGCTCAATTGGATAGAGCATCTGACTACGGATCAGAAGGTTGCAGGTTCGACTCCTGCCGGGCGCGCTCTAAAAAAGCACCAGCCTTTAGGGTTGGTGCTTTTTTTGTGTCCTGGACAGGAGGCGAAGTGAGACCCGCTTTAAAACATGACTTGATGTCATGTTTTAAGGTCGAGTGCCCGACCCGGAATGAAATGGAGGGCGGCGACGCCCATTCCTGCCGCACTTGCACCTGTGTGCAAGTACGGTGCCGTCAAGGCTCATTGAAAGCCCTGTACGACAACGCCGCACTTGCACTTGTGTGCAAGTACGGTGTCGTCGAGGCTCATGGAAGGCCTCGTCCGACAGCCGGGCGCGCTTGTTCTTTGTGAACAAGCACGGCATCGTCAAAGCCTAAGGAAGGCTTTGTACGGTGCCGCGATTAAAAAAGGCATCACCCTGAAGGGTGGTGCCTTTTTTGTTTGTCGAGCAGGAGTCTCCGCCAAAAAAACGGACGAATCCGTCCTCCGGCGGAGAAGGGAGGAGCGTTTTTGAACATGACTTCATGTCATGCGTCCAGGTCGGATGCCCGTTCCGGACCCGCCCCCGGGGCGGGAAAATGTTGTGAAGCCCGCCCGTTTTTTCCTGATATAATGACCGCGCTTTAGATCCCTTGCGTTGGCCGGTAAAAACAGCGTTCTAACTGTCGTGACCGATAGCTGATGACCGTATCCCCGCGGAAAAGAAACGACCAGAAAAAAGCCCGGCGCCTGCCTCTTTTCCTGACCGTTCTGTTCCTTCTTCTTATGACCGTCCCGGCCTCGAATTTTCTCGCGGCGCAAAATCCTCCGGCGTCTCCCGCGGCCCCGGAAAAGGACGACGAGTCCCTCGCGATCCCGCCGGTCGAACTCTTCCAGGAATACTCTGACGTCAAGATCAAGATCGCCGAAAATTTCCGCAAGGTCGCCACGGGAAAAATGACGCCGGAGGCCTTCTATAAAGCGCTCTCTCTCATGGAAATGCCGGACGGGCTTGAGCACCGGCACCTCCTGATGCAGGTCAAAAAAGAGATCGGGGATTATC
>JAHQRI010000115.1 GCA_019052695.1 Candidatus Omnitrophota bacterium | reverse complement strand
TCGTCAGGGACGCCACGACCGACATGATGAGGAATCCCAGAAGGAATTTACGGACGCGCGACGAGCCGGCTTTCCATTTCGCGACGATCCAGGCGGCGACCGTTATGCACAAGAACGGCGTTCCCTCCCACCAATACCGCGGTCCCCATTGATTCCCGCCCCAGGAATAATAGAGAAAATAGGCCAGCGCGAGAAAAACCATAGCCAGAGAGAAAAGTTTCTGCAACAAATTAACCTCCGAAGTTGAATTGGAATTCAAACCTCGGAGGTTGCGGAGGTTGGAAACCAAGAACACGTATACCGCGACAAACCCCGGCGCAAACCATTCCATCAAATAAAAGACACGGGAGATCAGATAAAAGAAGCCGTCCACCGGCGTGTAATGGCCTTTCTTGAAACCCAGGCGCTCCCAGGACTGGTACCACTTGACCGGCGGCTTAAAAAGTTTACCGGTCACCAGATAATTTTGGGCGAGAAGTATGGCGATAGAAATACCCACGATACCGCAAAAGACCCAGTCGCTTTTCCGCAGGCGCGGCCGCTTGAACGTGAACGGCAGGTGCCGCAGCCAGACATTTTCCGCGGCCCGCCCGTTCCCCGCCGCGCGCCACCCTCTCCAATCAAAAAAAAGCGGCAAGTAGTGATAGAGCAGGAACGGCCCCGCGATGGCCGCCATCGTCAGGTAGCGCGTCAGCTGGCCGTAGCCGAACGCCACACCCACGAGCAGCGCCCATCCCACGGGGTCCTTCCCCGCCAGATAGGCTTCCCGCCACCGGAGGAACGCGTAAAGAAAGACCGAGACCGTGAGGAGGCAGGTGCCGTGTGAAAAGTAAGAGGCGCCGGTAAAAAGAAAGAACGGGTTAAGGCACATCACGCCTAAGCCAAGGATCGCGGCCGCACGCCCAAAAAGCCGAACCCCGGAGAGGTAAAAGAAAAAGACCGCGAGCGCAGTCATCACGGGATTCAGCCAGTCCACAATGTTCAGGTTGAGACCCATCGCCCAGATCAGCGGCCACCCCGGCGGATAAACGCTATACCATTTCCCGGCTTTGATCCCGACATGGACGACCGTGAAGAAATCCTGGAATGGCGGCGCCGCGACAAAGAGTTTTCCTCTACAAAGACATTCCGCCAAAAAATAACAAGAATGCTCGTCAGCGGAACTGAGAAAGGAATGGAGGATCCGCTGATTGACTTGATATAGCAGGAACGCTAGGACGGCAGTAAGCAAAAGACTGAAAACGACTAGTAGCGTTCGGGACTTCCGCCACTGATGCACTGGCGGACAGGCGGGACTCGAATTTAACAAGCGGGAATTTACCAAAAAACCAGGCAAAAGATACGTTCCGAGGAGAGACACAAGGATCGTGAGGCCGAGCAGGACCATGGAATCGGCACCGACGCCGATGCCGTACCCGGCGATCTTCTGCGCATGCGGCGCCCAGACAGACGCGGCGCAGAAAAAGGCCCCCAAGGCCAGCAACATGATCTCTTTCAAATACCTTTTATCCATGAAGCCCGTCATTCGCTATTCGTTCTGGATGATCACATCCGCGACCAGCCGGTGTCCCTGGGGCGTCCAGTGCCAGTCGTCTTTGATATAATAGGCGTTCAGGCCATCCTTCGCGACGGCATCGTTGAATTCCGGCCGCAGGTTGATGAGGTCGACTTTTTCACGCTCCACGAACCGTCGGATCGACCGCTCCAGCGTGGTCCTGCGCGTGCTCTCCGCCCAATCCCGCGGCGGCATCAAGAGGACGATCGGCGTCGCGCCGTCCGCCCGGACCTCCCGGATCAACCGGCTCAAGATCGCCCGGCCGAGGACCCACTCCTCCGTCGAATCGGGATCGATCAGGCGCACGTTCTTCGCGAGCTTGATCAGGGGCTTTTTCGTGATCCGGTAAAGGACGCTTTGGTTGAGCAGTTTCCCGAACCAGTCCTGCTCGATCACCGGCGGAAATTGACCGGTGGTGAACGTGAACGGGGGCGGTACGGGTACGTTATGAAGGCTGAGGCCGCCCCTTTTTGATAATGAAAAGTATGGCTTGACGTGCCCCGAGTCGGCAAAAGAGCGGGTCGCGCGCCAGAAATCCTCGGGAAAGACCCCGATCAACACGATGTCGGGGCGGTACTTGCGCGCGATCTCCCGGTACGATAGATAGATCTGGTCGATCCCGTACCCGGGCACCCCGAGGTTCAAGACCTCCCTGCCTCCCCCGTCGGCCTCCAGGAGCGCCGAAAAAGTTTCCGAATCCTGAACCCCGAACCCGAACACAAAACTGTCGCCAAGCGCGGCGATACGGATGATTCCTGCCGGTTTCTGGAGGTCATATTCCCGGGTGCCGCGAAAGCCGGCGGCATTCGTGTGGACGATCGCCTGGGGGAAATACGGGGAATGCAAAAGGGCCGTTTTGTTCTTTTGCGAATACCATCCAAGGACCGGATGGTGCTCGACCCAGCTGTTTTCAGGCACATTGACCCAACCCAACCGCGGTTTTTCCTGGAATTTCACATGGTCGACCTTGACAAGGCGGAGGACGATCTCCGCGACCGTCAACGCGAACAACAAAGCCAGGAACAGAACAAACAGGTTTTTTTTCATGGCATCCATGATTTGAGAAAGGCGGCACTTCGAACGACGCAAGGCATAAACTATCAGAAATCTCTAAGCCGGGCAATTGACATTAAGCCGGAAAAACATTAATCTTACGGCCATGAACCACAGCCCGTTCATCAGCTTCATCACACCCGTTTATAACGAGGAATTGAACATCGCCCGGATGCTCGCGAACCTCTTCGCCGTCCTGAACGCCCATCCGGAATGGAACTGGGAAGTGATCCTGATCGAGGACGGCAGTAAGGACAAGACCCGCGACGCGCTGCAGGCCGAGGTCCCGAAATACCCGCGCACGACGCTTCTCCTCCACGACAAGAACCAGGGCTACACCCGCTCCCTCAAGGACGGGATCGCGTCGGCGCGAGGCCAGTACCTGATGTACATCGGCGCCGACGAAGAATTCGATTCCTCCGAGATCCCCCAGTTCGTCGAGATCCTGCGAAAAGGCGAGGCCGACGTCCTGCTCGGCGTGCGCTGGCAGCGGAACGCTTACCAGCTTTTCCGGTTCTTTCTGTCCGTGATCTATATCTTCCTGCTCAATTACCTCTTCAAGGTCCGGATCAACGACTACAACTGGTCGCAGGCCTGGAGCCGCAAGGTCCTCGATCAGATCCAGCTGACCTCGACGTCGCTTTTCATCCTCCCCGAGATCATCCTGAAGGCCCACGACCTGGGTTTCCGGATCAAAGAGATCCCGTCCAATCATCGCGGCCGCCAGGCCGGGAAGTCGTCCGTCAACATCGGGATCATGGGTGCCGCGCTCTGGGAAGGGCTCAAGTTCTGGGCCCACCGGCGATCGAAAAAATACTCCCCCGGCAAAGCCCTCTAGCTTCCGATAAGCTAACTTGCTGCGAAGCGAAAAGGCCTTCAGGCAAGATCCTCGAGCTTATAAAGCGTCAGCGGGTAACCGTTCCGTTTGCGGGCGCGAATGTCTTTCGCGAGAAAAGGCCCCCCCGTCAATGGCTGGGGGTCGTACGGTCCCAGGTCTCCAGCCCCTCGGTAAGGCGAGAACTTCGCGACGGGGCGCGCGGTCCTATGGAGTGCTTCGAGGAACAGTCGCGGGGCGGCCCCGTATCCGCCTTCCGTGATCACGACAAAGTCCACGCCCATCCCCCGCAGTGCGGCCACCTCGTAAGGGACCTCGGGCCCCGAAAAGAGGAACGCGCCCGTTCCCGGCTCGGAGCTCATGAAATAGAGATGGTAAGAAGGCTTCCGGTCCCGAGCCAACAAGGCCTCGAGACGCCTTTGCCTTGCGCCTGCCTGCGCGTCCTCGGGCGAGAGGGCCGCGAGCTTCTCTTTGAGCTGATCCGGAGAAAAAGAAAGCCGCGGCATGAAGAACGTGCCGTCGAGCGCGATCCGGCTTCCGTCCGGCACGTTCTCCTCGATCCAATCGCGCGCCACGGTCCGCGTGTCCGGCGCTGCCATCAAAAGGTCCCACCGCAGGATCCTGTAGACCGAAGGCCAGGCGATCACCCCGATCACGAGGACCCAGAGCACGGGTGTCAGCGACAGTTTTCCGACCGAAAGTTCGTCTTTGCGGGACATAAGAAAATCCGCCGCGAAAAGGCAGAGGAAAGGGACCAGGGGCAGCACATAACGGTCATAGGGCTGTCCCCACTGAACGAGGACAAGGTAATACACCAGCGCAAAGACCGCCGCGGCCTCCGACGCGGGTTTCCTCGAAAAGACCGCCCGGACCCAGCCCGCCGCCGCGAGCGAAAGCACGACGAGTCCCATCGCGCCCGCAAGCGAATAGGTCAGATGATGGAAGAAAGGAAGCCCGCCGGAATTCGCGGCCGATTGCTCGGCGAGCTCTTGTAAGAAGAACTTGGGGTCGAGAAAAGCGAAGGGGTTCAGTGCTGCGAAAACCGCGACGGCAGCCCCGGCCGCGGTCCCCCATCCCCCGAGCCAATTCGAACGCGGGACCGTCCGGAAGCAGATCCACAGGTACGGGAGCGCCAGGAACACCCCGTTATATTTCGTCGCGACCGCGAGACCGATCATCCCGCCGCAGGCAAGATGCCGCTTCGGCTCAAGGGGCGCCTCGCCCAGACGGGCGATCACGTAAAAGCCGCCCAGGAGGACCGCGAGCAAAGGGATATCGACATACACATAGTGGGAGTCCCGCGCGTGCAGGAAATTCACCGCAAGCAGCAGCGCCGCGAGGACCGCCTTTTCCGCGTTCCAGAAGCGTTTCACGAGCCGGTAAAGCAGATAGACCGACAGGGTCCCGAGCAGGACGCCGAAGGTCCCGCGCGCCAAAAGGTAAAAAAGCGTCGGGTCGGCGTAGAAGAGCCGCTCAAAGTCCCCGGTCGAACGGAAAAAACCGGCACCCCTTCCCGCGACATAAAAGATCCCGTACACAAAGAACAGCAGGTAACTCACCAGCGGCGGGATGTTGAAAAAACGCGGGTGGAGATCGCCCGTGCCGTACGCCAGCGCGTGGTTCACCACGACGGGCTCGTCGGCGTGATACAGGTCGGGGAGGCCGAAGGGAACGCCGAATGCCCGCACCGCGAACGGCAAGGCCAGGATACCGGTCAGGACGAACGTCTCGCGGTTAAGGCCGGGCACCTTCATGAAGCGTGGAGTTTGCGAATC
>JAHQRI010000114.1 GCA_019052695.1 Candidatus Omnitrophota bacterium | reverse complement strand
TACCTCTTGCCGCCATTCTTTTAGAATTTGTTTGCGTTGGAGCAATCTGACGTGAGTGAGAGTTTCCATAGGGTGTGTCCTCCTTGGTTGGCGGCAGAAGGATACACCCATTTTATTTGCCTCCGCTCAGACCATTACACAATTTATGATACGCTACCGAAAGATGCATTCTCTTGACATCGCTTTAAAAAATTTATACTATACACATTCGACCCCAAAGTCCTATAACATCTCTATGGTTCCGTTATCATGATAAGAAGTATGACATCATTTGCCCGGGTGTCGGTTCCCTTCGGCAAAAAGAAATGGGCCGTAGAGGTCCGGTCGGTGAATCAGCGTTCCTTCGAGCTTTCCTTAAGATTGCCGCCTCAGCTGCTTTTATTTGAAGCTCAAACCCGGCAAATGGTCCAAAGGGTGCTGCGCCGAGGTAAGGTGACGGTGAGCCTTGGTGAAGATGGAAAGAACGGAGGAGGCGTATTTTATAAGATCGATCCCGATCAGGTCCGTGGATATCTTGTAGCGTCCGGTCAGATCAAGAAAAAGTTCTCTCTTCCGGGATCGCTTTCGGTTGAGACGGTGATGAGACTCCCGGGGGTGGTGAAAGAAGCGTCTTCCTGTGAGGACCAAACGTGGACGTGGCCCAAGCTGAGCGCCATACTGAAAAAAGGCCTGGATCGTGCTGTTCTTCACAGGCAAGCGGAGGGGAAAAGGATCGAGGAGGATCTCCGGTCCCGGCTTCAGCACATATCTCAATTGACACAAGGGATCGCGGCGCTTGTCCGGGGGAACGAGAAGGCTTATTTCGACAAGCTCAAGGGCCGCTTGAAAGTTTATTTGAACGAGGGAAAGATTGACGAAGAACGGCTGTACCGCGAAGCGGCCTTTCTGGCGGAGCGTTCGGATATTACCGAAGAGCTGGTCCGTATGCGTAGTCATGTCGGACTTTTTACAGAATGGCTCTCCAGGTCCGAGGACTGTGGACGCGAGCTGGATTTTCTTTGCCAAGAGATGAACCGCGAAGTGAATACGATGGCCTCAAAGGCCCAGCTTTTTGAAGTTTCCAAAGAGACTATTGCGATCAAGAGTGAGATCGAAAAGATCCGAGAACAGGTGCAAAATGTCGCCTAAGACGAAAACGCTTCGCCCGGGGACCCTGGTGGTCTTGTCTGCCCCTTCGGGATGCGGGAAGACGAGCGTGGTGGAACGGCTTCTGAAGCGCCATCCGGATTGGGTCAGGTCCGTATCGGCGACGACGCGACCCCCGCGGACGGATGAGAAAGATCAGCGGGACTATTTTTTTCTTTCTGAACGGGAATTCGTGCGAAGGATCGAGGAAGGCCGCATGCTCGAGCACGCCGTGATCTACGGTAAACTTTACGGGACACCGAAGGATTTCGTGTCCCAAGAGATCGCTAAAGGCAAGATCGTGATCTTGACCATCGATGTTCAGGGGACCCGGCAGGTCATGAAGTCATGGAAAGGGCAGGGCTCTCTTTTGAGCGTTTTTATATTACCACCGTCGATCAAGGCTTTGCGCGAACGTCTTGAGGGGCGTGCGACCGAAACCCCCGAGGAGATCGAAAGGAGGGTCGGGATCGCGCAAGACGAGATCAAAGCTGCGACGCTTTACGACCATACGGTCATGAACCAAAGTCTGGACCAAGCCGTCCTGGAAGTGGAGAACATCATTCTGAAGCATGCACAACAAAGGAGAGAAACGTAATCATGGTGTACATCGCGTTGGAAAAATTGTTACCGGAAAAGAACAAGAGCCTTTACAAGAGTGTTTTGACGGCGGCTGCGCGGGCCAACGAGCTTGTGCAGGGCGCCCAGCCTTTGATCAAGACCGATTCTAAAAAAGCCGCGACGGTCGCGTTGCTCGAAATGGCCGCCAAGAAGGTCGCCTATGTCGAAGTTAAGGGAAAAGGCAAAAAAAACAGTCTCGCGTAAAACGGTCTTGCTAGTCGTGACCGGGAGCATCGCCGCTTATAAGGTCCCGGATCTCGTTAAAAGGATCAGGGCCGGGGGTGTGCGCGTCATTTGTGTCATGACCCGAGCCGCGAGGGAATTCGTGACGCCCACGGTACTTCGGGCCGTGAGCGACGAACGGGTCTACTCCGAAATGTTTCCCCAGGATCTTCCGCATCGGGTCCTGCACACGTCCCTGGCGGAATTGCCGGACCTGGTACTTGTGGCGCCCGCAACGGCGAATTTCATCGCGAAACTTGCGGCCGGGATCGCCGACGATCTTGCCGCGTGTGTTTGTCTTGCCACGCGAAAACCGATCCTGATCGCCCCGGCAATGAATGATGGCATGTATACCCATCCGATCACCCAGAAGAATCTCGCGCAGCTCAAAGCGCTCGGCTATCATATCGTGGACGCGGTTGAAGGGCATCTTGCTTGCGGGCGAGTGGGAGTGGGTCATATTGCGAGCGAAGAGGACATTGGCTCTTCCGTGCGGACTCTCCTCCAAAAGAAAAATGCCCGCCGTTAGTTCCGTGGTTCCCGCTCTCCGCAAAATCCTCATCACGGCCGGTCCCACCCGGGAAATGCTGGATCCCGTCCGTTTTATTTCCAACCTTTCAACCGGAGAGATGGGGTATGCGATCGCCCGGGCGGCCGTTCGAAGAAAGTACCAAGTGACACTTGTCAGCGGCCCCACGAACCTTTCTGTTCCCCGAGGTGTCCGGTTCGTTCCGGTGACCACTTCGGGCGAGCTGAAGAAAGTTTGTGCGGAACTTTTTCCGGCGCAAGATTGTCTTATTATGGCGGCGGCTATATGCGACTTTGCTCCCCGGAAGGTCGCGTCGCAAAAAATTTCGAGCCGGGGAGGCCATTGGCTGTGTTTGCGGCGGACGCCCGACATTCTGGCGTCCTTGGCCCAGAAGAAAGGAAGGCGTATCGTGATCGGATTTTGCCTCGAAACCAAACAGCTGATCGCCCGGGCGAAAGACAAATTGCGTCGCAAGCGGCTTGACGGTATCGTGGCGAATTTTTATGATCCCATAAGGCACATTCCCTTTGGGGATCGACGCACAAAGGTTGTTTTGATTGATGCCTCATACAACGTTCGATCGTGTCCCCGACAAAGTAAGGATCGCACCGCCTTCCGTCTTTTGGATTGGATCGAGGACCTGAACTTGCGCAGAAGCACTGGTGCTGGGACCTTTCCTAAAATTGTATTGGGCAACCGAGGAAAATGAATATAATAGGCGCCCTTAGAAATCAAAGCTCGAGTGTGTGCGGCTCGAGGAAGCAAAGGAGAGAAGCTATGGATATCATCATGAAAAAGTTCGGATTGGCGGTGCTCATCCTTTCCGTGGCATGTAGCGGGTGCGCGACCGAAAGCGGACTCACTGAACGTGAAACAGGGGGCCTGGCAGGAGCCGCGTTGGGAGCCGGGATCGGTGCGCTCGCCGGGAGTGCAACGGGACACGCTGGAGTCGGCACGGCGATTGGTGCCGGGGCCGGGCTTTTGACGGGAGCTGTTGCGGGTGAAATGGCACGGCGCCAAAAAGAACAGACGAAAAAAGAGATCCGTCAGGAGATGATGCAGCAAACGTACCAGCCGCAGTATGCTCCTCAGGCCTACACGACACAGACAGCGCCGGTCCAGCAGCCAACGACGACATATACCCCGGCGGTGAGGCAGGAGTTGAACACGAAATACAATCCGCGGACGGGGCAGACGTTCCCGTCGAACTATG
The DNA here is from genome assembly GCA_019052695.1 of Candidatus Omnitrophota bacterium. Lineage (GTDB taxonomy): Bacteria > Omnitrophota > Omnitrophia > Omnitrophales > Aquincolibacteriaceae > Pegaeibacterium. The sequence goes on along the minus strand of JAHQRI010000114.1, from coordinate 1,558 downwards.
TCTATGACCCGAATACCGGAGAAGAGCTTAAAACCCTGACCTAAGTGATGAGAACTTTATCGAAGACAAAAAGGATCGGGATCTTGACCGGGGGCGGGGATTGCCCCGGTCTAAATGCGGTCATTCGCGCCGTCACGAAATCGGCCATCAAGAATTACGGCTGGGGGGTTTGGGGGATCGAGGATGGATATGCCGGGCTCATGGAAAAACGCGGGCATGAGCTGACCCAATCACAGGTTTCGGGCATTCTGATACTCGGGGGCACGATCCTCGGAACCTCGAACCGGGCAGATCCCTTTCGCGTGCCTTTGATCACCGGGAAAAAGGTTCGCTTTGAAGACCACTCGGACCGCGCGGTCGAACATTTCCGCCAGTGGGGCTTGGACGTTTTGGTGGCGGTTGGCGGGGACGGGACCTTAGCGATCGCAAATCAACTCTTAGCAAAAGGGGTTCGGGTGGTTGGGATCCCTAAAACGATCGATAACGACCTGAGCGGAACCGATTATACATTTGGGTTTCACACCGCCGTGAGTATTTGCACGGAAGCGGTTGATCGCTTGCATACGACGGCGGCTGCTCATCACAGGGTCATGATCCTGGAGGTCATGGGACGTAATGCCGGTTGGATTGCGCTGCACGCCGGATCGGCGGGGGGAGCCGACATCATTCTGATCCCTGAGATCCCGTATTCAATGGAGGCGGTTTGTCGCGCTGTTAAGAAAAGAGCCCAGTACGGGAAAAAATTCAGCCTGATCGTGGTGGCGGAAGGTGCGATGGAGAAGGGAGGGAAGAAGATCGTCAAAAAAAGAGATCTTAAAAATCCTCATCCCGAAAAATTAGGCGGCGTGGGTAATTACCTGGCGGAACGGATCGAACGACTGACGGGACTTGAAACGAGGGCGGCTGTTTTGGGGCATATTCAGCGGGGAGGATCGCCGACACCACCCGACCGCGTGTTGGGGACCCTTTACGGTGTTCATGCGGTAGAATTGATCGCGAAAGGCAAATGGGGTCACATGGCTTGCGTTCAGGGGGGAATCCTCAGATCGATCCCGATCTCGGAGGCGGTCAACAAACTGAAAAAAGTCACCGACGACCATCCGCTTGTTATTTCCAGCGACGCGGTGGGCATTAGCTTCGGTAAGTAATAGCCTGAGTGCGGCAGCTGCTCCAAAAAGGTTCCCGGCCATTTAAGTTCAGGTTCGTACAGGGCGCGGTAGCAAAGTGGTAATGCATCGGTCTGCAAATCTCTCCTAAATAATTTTTCTTTCCCTCTAGAATTTCTCTTACCTCAATAAACACTGGGATTTCCATCATTTATTCAGTTTGATGCGTCTGCATGCTTTTTGATGCAATGTGTCCAATTTTGGACACTTTTTGGACACCAGATTTTTAGAGTGTTATTTCAAAAAATGAGATCAGGAGGCGACATTCGCTGAAGGGGGCAGTCGTTTTTCGATGGCGGAAGCTTTTCTTCAGAAATACGGCAGAGATCGTTTCGAGGTTGAAAGCGCTGGCCTTGAGCCCGGTCAACTTAATCCTTTAGCCGTGGATGTTA